>NZ_JAVSNJ010000008.1:0-96919 GCF_032144095.1 Sphaerochaeta sp. PS | reverse complement strand
GTAATGCGCAGAAGCTGATTTTCCCATCCTTTTTTCTTGGTGCTAATTCATTTCCATTTCCTCTTCTGAGCTCTTCAATAATTTGTTGCCAGTCTTGGAATTCCTCCACCAAATTTTCAGTTGGTTTAGCATAATAATTGTCATGTACTGTTTTTTTATTTCGAATCGCATAATCCCGCAGGTTTTTCAAGATTGCAGCTTTTAATTTTGTGTTGTTCATGGTTGTCCTCCATGGCTCTCAGTATCAGGTGGAAGTTCTTATGTTGCAACGAAATTAATACTCTACTTCAAGGTAAACCGTACTGGATACCGTAAGGTCACCGGTACAGCCTTACCCCCCAGGATCGCTGGCTTGCCCTGCAACCCAACAAAGGCATGTACTGCAGCATCAGAAAGCCCATAGCCAGGATCTTCCTCCACCTCAATCCTCTCAACCATTCCAGAAGCGGAGATGAACAGGCGCAGTATCACCAAACCCTCTCTTCCTTGCCGCTTGGCAAGGGGAGGGTACTTGATCCTGGAAGCCAGGGTCGTCCTATCAAAGGTCGGGCCCTGGTCAGTGCTTGCCTCTTCATAATACCCGTCAACCAAAGAGAGGGTAGGCTCTGCTGAGAGGGCAGAGGCAGCAAGAGAGGGGTCTGAGAAGGAAGAATCAGACACCATTTGGTCGTCTGGTTCTAAACGAGTCTCCTCTTCAGGTTCTGCTGGTTTTAGTGTAGGTTCCTCTTCTTCTGGGAAAGAGGGTAGTGGTGAATCAATGGTTTCCGGCACAAGATCCTTCACTGGTTCATCGTTAGGTGTCTCAATAGCTTCTTCCTGCACAGGTGGTGGGAGTGAATCAAGAAGGGGTGGGGGACTATCGACAAGGGAGATGGTCGCCGCCGTTGCTTGGTTGGGCTGTTCCACCACAGGCCCTCTGTTGAGGGGGATGAGAAGGGCCGCCAGGGCTGAGGCTGTTACCAAAAGGGTTATGAGTGTGGTTTTGACGAGGTTCATCGGCTTTGCTCCACAACGCAGTGGAGGGTGGTCACACCCTTCTCCTTCAAGGCTTGTATGACTGGCTGGAGTATCTTGAAAGGGGTCTCCTTGTCGGCAAGGAGGGAGAACTCCTCGGCATGGGGAAGGTTAGAAAGAAGGATTGGGTTCCCTTCATAGAATAGCGAGCCATCGAGGCCTACCATAAGGATGTGTTTGGTTTCTTCTGTTGCAATAGAAGAATCGCTTGTCGCAGGATTGAGGGGTATGGGAAGGATGTGGGTGGAGATGGCCAGGATGAGGAAGAAGAGCAATAGCAGAAATGCTATGTCTGTCATGGCTGTAGGGGCAGTGGTTCGTTTCTTCCTCATGGTGCCATCTCCAAGGAGAGGCCTGCTATCTTTCTTTGTTCGGTGAGGGAGAGGATGTCGACCACCTGTTGCCAGGAGGTCTCACCTTCTACCTGGAGATGGAGGGTGGTGTTGTCCGAGAGCTTGGATGAGAACTCCAAGGGGCTAAAGGTTGTTCCCTCAAGTACCAAAGTCCCTTGTTGGGTAAGCAGGGCCTGTAAGGGAACGGTGTCTGTCTGGGCTACGTTACTTGCATTTGTGTGCAGGGATAAGCTCTGTGTGGTATTGATACCGGCTAGGAGCAGGAAGAAGATGATGAGGAGAAAGGCTATGTCACTGGGCTGGCCTAGGTCTCGTCTTTTTCGCATAGGGCTCCTGCAGCCATATCAAGGAGAAAGCCCAGTATGGTTGCAACAATGGAGATGATGAGGCCGAAGGCTGTAGTGAAGAGGGCTTCATAGAGGCCTGAGGCTACCACCTGCAGTTGCACTGAGGCTGCTTCCGATACTGACTTGAAGGCGTTGATCATCCCTGTCACGGTTCCCAGGAACCCCAACACAGGGCTGATCATGGCAACGAGGTCGAGTACGGAGAGAGGGGCTTCCAGCTTCTTGAGAGGAAGCCTCTCTCCGCTTTTCCAAAGCAGCAGGAAGGTGATGGTCCTCTCCAGTGCAATGATCACCGTTATGACCAAGAGGGCGTAGAGCGGCCACATGACCGCTCCCCCCCTTTGCATAAGTGAATAGAGGGTTTCTTTCTGCATACTAGAACTTCAGGTTTCCGCCAAGGCGGATCTTGGCACCTGGCATCGGATAGCCACCTACTAGCTCATAAGAGGCATTGAGCAGGTTGTCTACTGCAACATAGACCTTCAGGTCATCGGTAACCTGGGCATTTACGCTGAGGTTGAGGACGACGATCTGCTTGGAGGAAGTGGAGCTCGTTTTCCCAAGATACTCTCCGCTAAGTACAGCATCGAAGATGGTGTAGGCAAAGGATGCTGAGGCTTTTGCTGTATGCTTCCGGACGCTACTTACCTCGATGTCATCAGAGAAGCTATTGGTCCCTGAAAGATCATAGCTCTTGTTGTAGAGGTAGCTGGCTGAGAGGGCAACCATCTCATTCAGCTCGAGGGTAACTGCCTGCTCGGTTCCCAGGTAGACACTGTGTGCTATGTTGTTCGGGGTATTTGCAGTATAATCATAAATAATTGCATTATAAATATTTCTCCCAAAAACCGTGCCTTCGTAGGAAAGAGGGCTAAGTTTCGTGCTGAAGCCAAACTCGCCCTGCACACCCTTTTCAGTTTTTAAATTGCTATTACCACTATACCCATATGAGTCCAGTTGCCAATATAGGTCGCTAAAATTTGGTGGATTCTCGGCATAGCTGATGTTTGCCTTCAAAACAGTATCCTGGCCAAGATTGTAGATAGCTCCAAGGGATGCATTGGGAGAAAGTGCTTCCCTGTCACTGAGGTAGGCTAGGTTTGCACTTGGATGGAGAGAGAGGACCCCTTCAAGCAGGTAGAGGTTTGCATGGGCGTAGATGGCAGGGTTGAATCGGAACTCCTTTCCGACATTGGTGCTGTCTACATAATCGAAGGCAAAGTCAGTTCCTGTGACAATGTTATAGGCATCCCCAAGCTTCCAGGTTCCTTCAACCATGACATTCCCTTTGTTCTTGTTATGGGTGCTGTCAGTTGCGTCATCATCATGAAAGAAGGTTTGTCCGTACCTATAATTGAATTCAGTTTTCACATCTGTCAGAGTTTCACCAATATGGGAAAAGGAGACTGTGTTATTCGTGCTGATGAGTATGTTGTTCATATAATCATCAGGAGACAAGTAGGTTGGATACATACCAGGAGTCCCGAGGTGTTGATAGTTGGCAAGGGTATTGGAAGAGACCTCAATATTCTCTCCAATGGCCCTGCTTGCGTTGATGCCCCCATTTACTGAGTAGACCTGGGCATTCTCCCTAAGGGCCTTTACAGAGGTTCCATTGTCATAGGTATAGGCATTCTGGGCTACAAGACCCCCTACATTGGCGGCAAGGTTTGTTCCCTTAAGGGTATTTGCATATGTTACATCGATCTTCTGGCTATCGACGAAGGAGAGCCAGTTTCTGTCATCGGAAGAACCATAGGCTTCAGGAAGGAAGGAGCCGTTCTCAACGGTGACAGAGAAGGGCTTGGTTGTTGCTTCGCCTCTCTTGGTGATGATGTTTATCATGCCCCCGATGGCATTGGTCCTTCCTAGGTTGCCTGTGCCGCTCTTGATGACTTCTATGCGTTCAATGGTGCTGACGGGTATAATGGAAAGGTCTACGGTCCCTTCATGGGCTGAGGTGAGTAGGACGCCATCGAGGAAGATGAGGCTCTTGGAGGAACTTGCCCCACGAATGACGACTGTCTGTGCAGCACCCAATGCACCATAGGAGTTGAAGTTTGTCCCTATCGCCTTGTTTACGAGCTCTGCAGTCGTTTGTACATTGTATGCCTCGATCTGGGCTCTGGTGATGGTAGAGACAGAAGAGGAGTTGTTTGTTTCAGCCTGTGATAGTGCTACGTCTGATATGACGAGTTCATAGGCTGTTCCGATGTCGGTGGTTGTTTGTGTTGCTGCAAGGAGGGTAGAGAGGGCAAGCAATACGACCAGGGAGAAGATTCCGCGCTTCTTCATGAAGGGCCTCCAAAAGAAAGGATGTGCTTTTTCTTCGTGGAGGTAGGATATGCCTAGACCTATAGTATGGGGCTGTCTCTCGTACCACGAAGAATTTCAATCTGGAAACGTCTCCTGGCTTACGATTCTTCTTACTGACAGGCCTTCTCATCCTGGAGGACAATGGCGTTATCTGTGTTCATCATCGATTACAGTGGCGGGACCGTCGGGGAATCACACCCCGTTCCGTTTTTCCAGATCCAGCAACTCTCATGCTAGTGTAAGAGCGTGAGGTTGGTCAATGGACAAAGCAGGAGCCTCCGGTTGGAGGCTCCTGAGAAAAGGTAATCGCTTGCACGCGGATTCAATAAATATTAGGTAGCATTGAAGGAAAAGGTTACAGTGCCTGCATAATCTCCTGCTACAGCTGCATTGAAGGTATCGGCATCGACACTGAGGGTGATGGCCTCGGAATTGCCTGTGAGGACATCGAGAGTCCCTATGTCGACGATGGTTACCGGCTCGATCACAGCAGCACCATTGGTTGTTATGCTGCCGGTTCCACAGCCAACGGTATAGTCAATATAGGTGGTGGAACTGCCTTGGGTACTGCTCATGGCAGTAGCGGTCATGGTTACTTCATAGCCTGTTCGGTTATTGCAGAGGGTGGTCATGTATGCGTTGAAGATCTGGTTTCCACTGGTTGATATGCCAAGGGTGTCAAATGACCCTGAATTGGTATAGGCCGTGACTGTGTTTGCAGCAATGGCAGCTGAAGAAACTTTCATATATCCGATGAGGGTGATGCCGGTGGTTACAGTAAAGGAGTCCTCCACGGCAAAGAGGGATGTTGATGCTATAAGTAAGAGTAGAAGTGTTGCTAGTAGAGTCCTTCTCATATGTATTCCTTACGATGTCCACTCTGGTGCAAGAGTTTGATTTCTGTTCACTTTTCCTGTGTACGCCTGTATGATAGGGGGTAATTCAACTTATGTCAATACTTGTGTAAATGTTTTATAATTTGGTAACTACATTAGAGAAGAAAATATTAATTGTATATAATAGAAATATATATAAAATATTTTTTATAGCTTACCTGTGACAAGACACGATATCCTGCAAAAGATGATACAGGTAGTAGAGAAATCCTTTGCTCTATCATTACTGTATTTTGGCATATGGAGATGGTAGTTCTGACACATCCCGAAAAAGAGTGTTTGTTGTCATTGTTGTAGAGGTTCCTGAAAAAGGAGGGACTCCGGGGCGGAGTGTAGCAACTCTGCAGAAAATTCCGCTGTTGGTTTAGTAAAATGTGGGATAGTTCTCGTGGGAAAAAACAAGCAAGAGGCCTCCTGGGAGGCCTCTCTCTACAGAAAAGAGTGCATGGGTATTGCTTGTGTTACGTGGCGGTGAAGGTAAAGGTCACGGTCCCTGTATAGGACCCCGATGCTGCTGCATCGTAGGTTGTTGGGTCGATGGTGAGGGTAATGGCTTTCGAGCTTGCTGTGAGCGAGGAGAGTGTTGTCACTGTGAGGACATCCACCGGGCCAAGGGCGGTTGCTCCAGAAGGTACCAGTTGCACACCATTGCAGTTGACTGTGTATTTGATATAGGTGATGGGTGTCCCTGGACTGGTCATAGCAGATGCAGACATGGTTACTTTGTAGCCAGTTCGCTTGTTGGAAAGGGTGGTAAGGTAGGCAACGGTGCCCTTGGCACCACTGCCTGTTACGCCATAGTTGGTAAAGTTGCTCAAGCCGTTATATGCGGAAAGAGTATTGTTGGTCCCAATGCTAGCAGTCGTGATTTTCATCAGCCCGATCTCAGCTACAGTGGTGGTGACAGTAAAGTTATCAGTGGTTGCAGCAAAGCTATTGGTTGAAGCTAGGAGCAGTAGTAAGAGGGTTGCAAGTAGTATCTTCTTCATGCTGTATTCCTTTAGGGGCAAAGTTCCTGTGCAAGATTTCTTTTGTGCTCTTCCTTTAAGCACATCTATAATTTACAGGCTAGTGAGACTTATGTCAATGGTAAAAATATATAGAAGTGGAAATTAGTAAATATACTTCTAGAAAAAATACTAATTCTATATATTATAATAAAAAGAATTCTTATAAGTATTTCTATACCTATGACAAGTGTGCGGGATATGTTTTGTAGGTTTGTACTTACAATTATATGATATTAGTAGTATTTGAATTATATAATGGATATATCTCTATATAAGACATAAGTTTCCCTTTTTATATACTCCAATGTGCTTGTTTTGGAGGTAGCATTTGGTATTGGATCGAAGCTCTCGTATTTGAGAGAGGTTCAAGGGAAGCTGTGCAATAGAAAGAAGGCATACCAGGGATTTCTATGCCAAATCTTCTGTGACGGTGGATGGCCTGGAAGCATTTCTCTTTGACTGGGTTTGAGGAGGATTGCCATCCTTTACTACAGGAAAAGAGAAATTGCACGGCTCAGCACAGGTAAGAGGAGAATACTGATGAAGCCATAACACAAAGCAGAGGCCTCCGATCAGGAGGCCTGGCTGCATAGTATGGATCCAGCTTGTCAGTTCGCTGTGTATATGAAGGTTACGGTACCGGTATAGGAGCCTGAGAGGGCTTTGTCGAAGTCGGTCTGGATTACGGTAAGGGAGATCTTGTTGGAGGTTTTCGTTACAAGAGAAAGGGAGGGGTAGGTCAGTATTGGGGATGTTGCCGTCACTTCTGCTGCGTCGTTTGTGGTAACCGATTTGGAGTTGCAGGTGACAGTGTAGTTGATGAAGGCGTCTGCCTGTCCTGCGATCGAGCTCTTCATGGCTGTTGCTTTCATGGTTACCTTGAATCCTGCACGGTTGTTGGAGAGGGTAGAGAGCCATGCATTGAAGGTCTGGGCTCCACCGCCGGAGATTGCAAGGGTGGTGAAGGGCACGAGGGCCTCAAAGGCTGCTACTGTTGTTCCGGTGAATTGGGTTGTTGAGATGGTCATGAGGTCTACGTTGGCTACAACGGTTGTGACGTTGAAGTTGTCGGAGACTGCTGCGAACAGTCCGGTTGAAGAAAGAAGTACAATGAGTAGTGCTGTAATGAGGGTTTTCTTCATGGGGTATTCCTGGGGAGAAGCTCAAGCTTCTGTACAAGTCGTTGTACTTTTTCCCTAAGTACAGTGGTAGGATATAGTGTAGTGAGACTTATGTCAATACTAATAAATAAAATCCAGAATAAATTAAGAAAAATATATAATAAATTAGTAAATATTTGTTTTATAAAGAATTAACCATAAAATACATTTTAGCTACTTATGACATGTGAAGAAGTATTTATGATACTATGAACAATATTGAGTTTGGTTGAGTATTTTATAGCTAATAGTATTAGTCAGATTAGGTAACTTATGCTATAGGTTGTGGTAAGAGGGGAAGGCGTGGGGGTGGAGGTTTTTTTAACTGATCAGTAGTTGAGGAAAAGAAGAGATACCTTCTGGTGGGGTTTGGTGAGACTTGGGATTTTTCTTATTGACAGTTCGACAAATTATGCTATTCTACAAGTGTAATGGTTCTTCTTTAGAACCATTTTATGAGAATAGTTTCTGTTTTTACTCCAAAATCTTATAAAATTGGTTCTTTTTTAGACCAAATAGATGAAGTTTGTCACTTGAGTTGAGCTAATACCCAAAGGAGGGTTATGTAATGAGGAAAAAAGGTTTGTTATTGGTGGTTGCATTGTTGGCAATCATGACGATTCTGCCTGCTGCAGGATCACAAGAGAAGTCAACAAAACCGTTGCGCTTCATCGACGTGTCTCCCAGTCCGACCCGACAGGAGTACTTTACCACTACGTTTGCAAAGTTCAAGCAAGAAACAGGACTTGATGTTGTCTACGAAAGTGTCCCTTGGGATGATGCTGCAAACAAACTGACTGTTTTGGGTGCCTCCAATCAGCTTCCTGACGTAATGACCACTTGGGCCGGTTGGCTTGGGCAGTTTACCGAGGCGGGATGGGTTGAACCTTTGAATAGTTACATTGGCAATAGTGCTGATGAATATGCGAAGACCGTTACCCAGCTGGTTTGGAAGGCTGAAAAGGAACTCTATGGTAATATCTATACCATTCCTGATGGCATGATGGTCAAGGGTGTATTTGTAAGAAAGGATTGGGCCAAGGAAGTTGGCTTGAACCTTGATCCTACCAAGGGTTGGACATATGCAGAGTACTTTGATGCTGTCTACAAACTGACCGATCCATCAAAGAATCGCTATGGTACCTCTTTCCGTGGATCCCGTGGAGCTTTTGATCCTTTGTTTGTATATCTTGAAAGTTTCAATGGAGGTTCTGCCTACGCTGCTGATGGTTCAACCTTGATGGCTGACCAGGAGGCGATTGATGCATACAAGAAGTGGAATGGCCTCTATCTTGATGGGACAGCACCTAAGGATGCCATCAACTGGGGATTCGTCGAAATGGTAGGCAATTTTACCGGCGGCCTTACCGGTACCTTGATCAACGACTCAGAGGTTGCTGCAACCTGCCTTGAGAACATGAAGCCTGAGCAATGGATGGTCATGCCCATGCCAAAGAGTGATAAGGATGGGAAAATCTACAATACCGTAAATTCACCCTATGCATATTCCATTGCAAGTTCTTCCAAGAACAAGGCGAATGCCTGGAAATTGATTGAGTTCCTGACAAGACCAGACAATAATATTGAGTACTGCAAACTGACAGGTCTTATCCCTATCAAGACAGCAGTCGGTAATGACCCGTTCTACGGCCCCAATGGTCCCTATGCAGCTTTTGTCCAGCAATTGAACGACCCTGCTATGGTTGTCCCTGTAGCCTTCGGACCCTTCAATTTCACCGATATGCACCAAGGCATGATGCACGAAGAGATGCAAAAGTATCTTTTGGGCAAGCAGAGTGCAAAAGTCTCCTTGGCCAATGTGGTCTATGAACTTGAGAAACGAATGAAGGCATATTTGGCAGAAAATCCAGGCTCGGCTGTTGAGCAGCCCAAGGGTTTGTTCTGATCGGATTCAGATGAATAGTACTGCAGGGCTCTGCCCTGCAGTATCTCTCAAAAAGGAATAAAAGCATGGCAATGGTATTTCTATACTTGGTCCTTCTTGCAATTCTGTGTGGATTGGGGATATGGATGATCAACAAACACACCAGAGGCGGGAGGGTGTGTTTCTCTCCTAGCACAAAGAGAAGGGCTGAACCCTATCTGTTTCTCTTTCCGACCATGCTTTTGCTTGTATTGATGTTTGGCTATCCGTTGATCAACAGCTTTGTGATGGCTTTTCAAAACTACAAGTTGACGGCTCCAACCAAAATTGCATTCAATGGTCTGGCTAACTTCAAGAAACTCTTTTCCGAAACGGATATCTGGCTCATCATCCAGAACTCATTTCTCTATGTACTATTCTCTGTAGCTGGACAGTTCTTGCTTGGCCTGACCCTTGCCATGGCACTGAACAAGAGGTTTCCTTTTCGAGGTCTCTATCAGGCGATCATATTCCTGCCTTGGTCCTTTTCAGCCTTTGTCATCGGCCTCATGCACCGTTGGTCTTTCAACGGAGAGTATGGTGTAGTCAATGACCTTCTTTTGAAGTTTTCGGTAATTACCGAGAAGATTGCATGGTTGGGTACCCCCGGGTACTCCCTGGCGGTTGTTATCTTTGCAATGATCTGGATGGGGATTCCCTTTTTTGCCATCATGATCCTTGCTGCACTCCAGTCAATACCTGCCGAGATGTATGAGGCTGCGGCCATCGACGGTTGTGGTGTCATACGGAAATTCTTTCAGATCACCTTTCCCTATATCAAGCCTACGGTAATCGTAACTGTTCTGTTGCGTACCATCTGGATATTCAACTCCTTCGACCTTATTGTTGTCATCACCAATGGAGGGCCTGCGAACTACTCACAGACCTTGCCTTCATACATGTATACCAAAGCGTTCTCAAGTTATGACTTTGGGCTTGCCTCAGCTTTGGGTGTAGTCCTTATGGTGGTGCTCGTGCTCTATGTTGCCCTTTTCCTCAAGACGACGAAGTACAACAAAGCGGGGAACTTCTAATGAACTACAGAATAAAACGCCATTTGGGAAACCTCGGCAGAACCTTGATACTCACGTTCTTTCTCCTGTTGGTTGTAATGCCCATCTATTGGATGGCTATAACCTCGTTCAAGACTAACACTGAAATTATCAATGCACAGGAAGTCACCTACTATCCTCATGAATTCACCACTGATAACTACAGCCAGCTATTCAGGCTGTATGATTACAAGGGTATGCTTTTCAACAGCCTTATCGTGTCGATCTCAACAGGGCTTAGCATTACCATGTTATCAATATTTGGGGGCTATGGGCTTGCCCGGTATGCGTTCAGGGGTAAGGATTCCATGCTCCTTTTTTTCCTGATCACCCAGATGATCCCAGGGATATTGGTCATCATTCCACTCTATGTGATATTCTCCAAGCTTGGGTTGATCAACACCCGACTCAGTTTGTTCTTTTTCTATCTCATCTCCAATCTTCCCTTCTGCGTCATTACCATGCGCAGTTTCTTTGAACGAATTCCTTACAGCCTTGAAGAGGCAGCATATGTCGATGGCTGTTCGAAGATGGGGACCTTGTGGAAGATCATCCTGCCAGTCATGTTTCCTGGAATTGTGGCAGTATTTGTCTTCGCCTTCATCGGAGCATGGAATGAGTTGATAGCCGGTACCATTTTCATCAATACTTCAGACCTCTGGACAGTTCCTGTAGGATTGAAGTCCCTCATCGGCAAATATGATGTAAAATGGGGCGTCTTGATGGCAGGTGGCATGGGGGCCTTGTTACCGACTGCGATTATGTTTGCATTCATGCAGAAATTCGTTGTTGAAGGCCTTACAGCCGGGGCTGTCAAAGGGTAGGGGAAGTATGGTGACGCAAAATGAAATACAGCCGATCGAACCGATCGGAAAACGACTGCTGCATGAGAAGGTATCTGATGCCCTTCTCAGCTATATCTATAGGAATGGACTGAAACCTGGGGATAAGCTCCCTGGGGAAAGGCAGCTCGCACTTGAACTGACAGTGGGAAGGAACTCGGTCCGCCAAGGGCTTTGCCAGCTTGAAGAGGATGGTATTGTCGAAAGGATGGTAGGCAAAGGAGCCTTTCTTCGGAAAGAGGTTTCTGCCGATTCGATCCAGCTCAAGCTGTTGAGGGTCAACTACAAGGATTTGTTGGAGATAAAGATCAATCTGGAGCAACTGGCAATCAGAAGGGCCATAGACATAGCTACCGATGAACAGATCAGGGAATTGAAGGGCTTTGCCACAAAGCTATGTGACCTTGCTGCCAAAGGCCAATTCTCCATTGACCTCGATAGGGAGTTCCATACTGCTCTGTTGGGGTGTGGAGGCAGCCCCACCCTTTCCCAGCTTGTCCTCTCCCTTGTTGATTCGCTGAACAGCTATTCCAAGACTTGGGGTGATGTCTCGAATGTCTGGGTAAGGACGATTCCCTACCATATGGATATTGCAGTAGCACTTGAGCAACGGCAGCTTTCGTTTGCCTTGGCTGCTAGCGAATACATATTCCAGCATGACCTCCAGGTACTCAATGAACTTACTGATATACACAGGTATCAAGAGAGAAAAAAATGAAAAATGAAATGGCAAAGTGGTGGGATGATGGCAAGTTTGGCCTGTTCATTCACTGGGGGCTCTATTCGCTGCTAGGTGGTGAGTATAAGGGGAGAAAGACTGACAATATTGCTGAATGGATCATGCATGACCTTGATATCGCGCCAGAAGAGTATCGCCAGCTTGCCTCTTCCTTCAACCCTACTGTTTTCGACGCTGAGGCAATAGTCAGACTGGCAAAACAGGCCGGGATGAAATATGTCGTTCTGACGAGCAAGCACCATGAAGGCTTTGCCTTGTACGATTCACAAGCGAGCTCCTATACGTCGGTGCAAGCGACTCCTTATGGCAAGGATGTGGTTGCACAGCTACAAAAGGCCTGTGAGAAATATGGTTTGGTGTTTGGCCTCTACTACTCCCAAGCCCAGGACTGGGACGACCCCAATGCATGTAGGGATGGCTTCAGTGAGGAGGGAAGGGATTTTTCTTCCTATCTGACCAAGAAGTGCATTCCTCAGATTACGGAGCTGCTTACTGGGTATGGGCCCATCGGGTTGCTCTGGCTCGATACCCCCATGTATATGACCTACGAGCAGTCAAGGACCCTGCACACCCTCATCAAGAAGCTCCAGCCGAATTGTCTCATCAGTGGGAGGATCGGTCACGGTCTTGGCGACTATATGACTACAGGGGACAACTTCATCCCAGCCCTGCCGTATCCCAGGCCCTTTGAAGTGCCTGCAACCATCAACAGTACGTGGGGCTACAATAGATCCGATACAGGGTGGAAGAGTGCTTCAAAGATTCTCCGGTCCTTGGTAAAGGTCGTCAGCAGGGGTGGAAATTATCTTTTGAACATCGGACCCCGTGGTGATGGTTCTGTGCCTGAGCAGAGTATTTCCGTCCTAAAGGAAGTAGGCCTCTTTATGGAAAAGAATGGAGAGAGCATCTATGGGACTCGTGCCCTTCCGCTCTACCCGTATGATATTGGCTGGGGCTACTTTACTTCCAAGAAAGGAAAGCTCTATATCCATGTCTTTGAGGATAAGACAGAGGCCTATCTGCTAAATATTGCAAACAAACCTCTTCGGTGTTATCGCCTCAGTGATGGTTTGCCTCTGACCCTGAAGGAGAGGACAACCTGCGAAGGCGACAGCAGCTGGCTTATCAAGCTTCCTCCAAGGGAGGCGGGTGTGATCGATGAGGTCATCTGTGTTGAAATTGAAGGGGACGATGTAGTTTTTGAACCTATCAAGGGATAATACGTTTATTGTAAACAAGGAAATATATATGAACAATGCTGCCAATATTGTCACTGATGATGCCTATGAGTTTCTCTCTGTAGAACGGCCAGTTGCTGCTCCCCTCTACCAGACTTCCCTTTTTACCTACCCAAGTGTTGATGCACTAAGGCAGGGTATCAAGGATGAATCATTGACCCATCTCTACTCACGGGGCAACAACCCCACTGTGGAGCAGGTAGAGGATCGTATCGCAGCCCTGGAAGGGGGAGAGCAGGCAAAACTCTTCTCTGCAGGTGTTTCTGCCATTGCAAGCAGTATCCTCAGTTGCGTCAAGCAAAACGACCATATCGTCTGCAGCAACGACTCGTATGTCTGGGCACAGTACATCAGCAGCACCTATCTTTCTAGGTTCGGGGTCTCTGTTACGTTTGTCGATGCTACCGATCTTGAGGCAGTGGAAAAGGCGATCCAGAAGAATACCAAGGTATTGTATCTAGAGAGCCCGGGGTCGATGCAACTTCGGGTGCAGAACCTTCCCAGGCTTGCCGCTTTGGCCAAGGCCTATAAGCTGACTTCGATAGTTGACAACACCTGGGCTACGCCCCTGTACCAGAACCCCCTGGCAATGGGGATCGATCTGGTGGTCCACTCTGCCTCCAAATATCTTGGGGGCCACAGTGATGTGATAGGGGGTGTGGTAGTTGGCAGCAAGGCTTTGGTAGGACGTATTTTCAAGACTGAATTCCTCCCCATTGGCCATGTTCCCGATCCATTCCAGGCGTGGTTGATCCAGCGTGGCATGAGGACCTTGCATGTCAGGCTTCCTTTCCATTATGCCTCGGCTCTGAAGGTGTGTGATTACCTCTATGACTCGAACAAGATAGCAAAGGTGAACTACCCGATGCATCCCAAGAGCCCCTGGTACTCCTTGGCAAGTGAGCAGATGACAGGTGGCAGTGGATTGCTTTCCTTGGAGGTGAAATCCAAGGATGTGCAAAAGATCGAGGAAGCCGTCGACCGCCTGAAGATGTTCAGGATCGGGGTAAGCTGGGGTGGCTATGAGAGTCTGGTGTTCCCAACCTTGGTGAGCAGTCCCAACAATCCCTCCCTTATACGCTTGCATATAGGCCTTGAGGATCCAAAAAGCCTTATATCTGATCTGGACCAGGCATTTTCAGTCTTGTAGAAAGCATCTGAGATGGTTGGACAAGGACAAGTGTAGAGCAAAACCAGAAATACTAGACAGAAGAGGACATGATTCATGCTTATCAATAATCATCCGATGTTGGCCACCAGCAAGCCTTATGCTCGCTGGTGGTGGTTCAGTGGGGCCATTGCGTATGGCCAGATAGACGAACAGCTTTCTTGGTTTTCAAGCCATGGGTTCGGTGGTGTTGAGATAGCTTGGGTCTATCCATATGAAGGAAAGAGGGGAGAAGGGCCGAAATTTCTCGATGAGGAGTTTCAGGCTCTTCTTCACTATACCCAGGAGGGGTGTAGTGAGAGAGGTCTTGGTTGTGATTTGACCTTTGGAACTCTCTGGCCTTTTAATGGAACCTTTATCCCTAAGGAGTATTCCAGCAAGACGTTCGATGGTTATTCAACTCAAACAGTCGATCGCAGTTGGGAGGCCGGGAATACACAAACACCGGCAAAGGTACTCGACCATCTCAGTAAAGATGCACTGCACTGGTATGCAGAGCATCTGTTAAGCCATGGGTTTGGTGAGGCATCAAAGAACAGCTCGCTGTCATTCTTCTGCGATTCCTGGGAGGTTGAGCCCGATGGGCTCTTCTATGATGGTCTCTTTGATGATTTTGAAAAGAGGTTTGGGTATTCGCTTGAGAACAATATAATACAACCACCTGCCAATGCTGATATTCGTTTTGATTATCGCACCATCATCTCTGATAGGGTCCTCTCTGATTTCTATAAGCCGTATGCAAGCATGTGCAACAAGGCAGGAGCTCTGTCGAGGGTACAATGTCATGGTGCACCCACCGATGTTTTGGCTGCCTACGCTTTGGTCGATATTCCTGAATCGGAGACGTTGCTCTTTGACCCGGATTTTTCCTTGCTTGCAGCCTCTGCTGCTGCATTCCATGACAAGCCTATTGTTTCGAGTGAGACTTTCTCTTGCATCTATGGGTGGGTTCCAACTCCCCATACCCCTCCAGGGCTAGCTGATGAGCAAATACGTGATCTTAGGTGTGTAGCCGATGCTCAGTTCGCATGGGGGGTGAATAGGGTGGTGTGGCATGGTAAGCCGTTCAGTACAAAGGGGGACCCTAAGAAATTCTATGCTTCAGTTCACCTTGGTGCTGATGGAAGGTTGGAGAAGGATCTGAACGAGTTCAATGCGTATTTGGAAACAGTGAGTGACTATATGAGCCGGGGTGAGACTTACTCCAGGCTTGCTGTCTATTTTCCCCTGGAAGATCAATGGATGAAAGACAGGCTTCCTGAAGAACTTAGGAAGCCCAGCAGTAATTTCTATTGGGAACTGCAGGAAGTACATATGGATGAGGAGCTTCTGAAGTATAGGCCCTTGTGGTTTTCCAAGGAGTGGTTGCAGGATCTGGTATATGAAGAGCCGTTCTTCAGGTATAGGAACAGAAGGTTTGAGGCCATTCTTGTTGATTCAGAGTGGATGGTTCTAGATTCCTTGAGAGCAATAGCAAGGCTAAGAAGACAAGGGGCCCCAGTTATCTTCAGGAGATGGCCAAAAGAGCCAGGGGTTGTCAAGCATGAAGAGTATCAGGGCCTGTTAGACGAACTAAAACAACAGGAAGAGATTAAGCTCACAAGCATTAGGCCTATCTTGGAGTCAGAGCAGCCTCTTGATTACTGGTGCAGGAAAGATGGGGATGATTACTACTTGTTCATTGCACATCCAAGGATGAGGAAGCTTAGGTATCCGTTGGAGTATGGGTATGGTGAGAGGGTGGAAGAGTTAACAGTTAAAGCTAAGTTTTATGGGGGGAAGGAAGAGACTGATTTGAAGCTAGAGTTTAAAGAGAGGGGAAGTTTGGTGGTGAGGATGAGGGGAGAGGTGACAAGAGGTGGTGAATAGTTTTGAAGACTAACCTTAATATGTTTATGAACACTTACTCTAATGCCGTTGTTTTGCTTCAAAGCAGCATAAGAGAATTGGTGCTGAGGCATAAAGAAGAACTAGAGCTTTTGTAAGTCCTAGTCTTTGTGGAAGTATTGGATTTGCTTCCAGGTATCTTATTATTCAGAAACCCCTCTGGGATGCCCCACAAGCCCCTTTTCGTGGAACCTGGGGAAATTGTACCTGAGCCCTCGGTTCATACTGGGGCATCAGCGTCTTCTGGCTCATAGGGCAGATCTGTTGGCTTATTCGATCTACAAGTGTGTTGCTCCTCACTGTGATTTGATTGATGGGGGGAGAGAAAGCAAAAAAGAACCCACAACGTATGCTGTGGATTCTTTGGATTTGCTACACGGTACCTACTCTCCCCAAACCGTCTCTGGGATGCCCCACAAGACCCTTTATCTGGAACCTGTGGAAGTTGTACCTGGTACCGTTAGTTACAAGAAAGTGTCTACTATAACGTACTCATAGCAAAGGCTGGCCATTTCTGGCCAACCCTGTGTTGTGGATTTATTGGAAATCCTTCCTGGTACCTCGAATCCTCAAATCACTCTCTCAGTGCCCTAATTTAGCACTTTTTGTGGAAAATGTGGTAGTTGTGGTAGTTGTACCTGGTACCGCTAATTCCGTTATTAATTTATTAATTATACTGCTGTAATATTAAAGTAGATTAGACCTACATAATTACCAGCACCAGCACTATCAAAGTCATTTGTAACTATTGCAACTGAAATTGCCTTACTCGCAATATTTACCCCATTATTAACATCACCTGTTACACTTAAGGCTTCTGTGAAAGTGGTAGAACCTGCAACAGAAGAAGTAGAAAGAGCTTCAACACCCACTGCATCTCCACAAGTAACAGTATAACCAATTTCAGTTTTAATTCCTTCTGCTGCTAATTTACCAGCTTTAAGACCAATTGAGTAAGCAGTTGTAGAGTTGTTTGCAACTGTCAGATATGCTGCTCCGTCCAATGTGCTTGTCCTATCTACACCTAAAGTTGTTCTTGTAAGAAGTGCAGTAAATTTAGAAAAGTCATTAACATCACCAGCATCAATTGGTGTTCGCGTTACCTTGAATTCATTAAGTGTAGCTACTGTAGTAGTTAGTTGCAATGTCTTATCAGCAGCAAACAGTCCAACACCAGCGAGTACGAGTACTAATAGAATAGCGATTGTTTTTTTCATTTTGTTTTTCCTTTTAGAAGCCCTTTTGCTTCTGTGCAAGCGATTTCTTTATGTGTGCCCTCTTTCCTGAGCACATCTGTATAATACGAGCTAAAGAGACTTATGTCAATACTAAAAATTAAAAAAACAAATAAAAATGAAATATTTATATAAAATATAGGTAAATTGTTGTTTGGTAAGTATTTAGACATAAAAATAGTTTTTTTGACTTGTGACAACAGGATTGCTATATGGGTGGGAAGTAAGGACTAAGTGACTTTTTATCATTTTTGTTCACAGAGTGGTTTCTCTGCGTTTAGGCGAGTTCCGTTAGAAGTAGTGTATAAGCGCTGTATGCCTCTGCTTGATAGTGCAAGAATATGCAGATTTTGGGGTTTCTCCTATCTTATTATATATAGGGGATGACGGAATATCTATTTTTGTATCGTCTGTCGCGTTTTGATAAGCATGTGTATTTCTGGTATGTACTTGTCACTAATGGTGTTTTCTCTGCCTTTTTATGGGCTTTTTTACTATTTCACTTGTATCAAAGGGATTCCGTGCGCAATAATGATTGCATCTATTGTAATTGGAGGGCTTGTATGAAGAAACTGACTGTTAGCTTGTTGGTGATACTTCTTTTGGGATCGGTACTCTTTGCTGCTGGAACCAGTGAGACCAAGAGTAGCGTAAAAGAGGTGGTAATTGGCGTATTCGAACCCCTTACCGGTGAAAACGGTGGTGGTGGATACCAGGAAGCCTTGGGCATCAGATATGCCAACGAAGTGTACCCCACTGTTAAAATCAACGGTGAGACCTACAAAGTTCGCCTTGTGGAAGCCGACAACAAGAGCGACAAGACCGAAGCCGTAACTGCTGCACAGAGCCTGCTCTCCAGTGGTGCCTCTGTCATCATCGGTTCCTATGGTTCAGGCGTATCCATTGCAGCTGGAGACATCTTCCTCGACAACAAGATCCCAGCCATCGGTGCATCATGCACCAACCCCCAGGTAACCCAGGGCAACGACTACTACTTCCGCGTATGCTTCCTCGATCCCTTCCAGGGAACCGTCATGGCCAACTTTGCATGGCAGGAAGGAGCCAAGAAGGCTGCTGTCATCACCCAGCTTGGCGATGACTACTCCTCAGGTCTTGGAAACTTCTTCAGCAAGGCCTTCAAAGACCTTGGAGGAAATGTGGTCAGCGAACAGCGCTTCCAGACCAACACCACAGACTTCAAGTCCATCCTCACCAACATCAAGGCCGCGGCCCCCGATGTAATCTTTGCCCCATCATCCATTGCCACCGCCCCTCTTATCATCAAGCAGGCCCGTGAACTTGGCATGACCGCCAAGATCATGGCTGGCGACACATGGGAAAACTCCTCCATCATCGAAAATGCTGGAAAGAGTGCAGAAGGCGTAGTGCTCTCCACATTCTTTGACGATGCAGACCCTGCCACCGCAGAAGCTGCCAAGTTCATCCAGGGCTTCAAGCCATATCTGGTGAAGAACAACCAGCCTGAGATCATCCCAGCTGTTTCCGCTCTTGGCTACGATGCCTACATCACAGCCCTGAAGGCTATCGAAAAAGCAAACTCCACCAAGGGTTCTGCCATCCGTGATGCACTTGCCAGCGTAGCTGTCGAAGGCGTAACCGGAAAGATCACCTTCAATGCCAATGGCGATGCCGACAAGGACATGGCTTTCATCAAGGTCGTCAAGGACGGCCAGTTCAAGTTCCTGAAGACCGTAAGCATCATGTAATCCACTGCTCTAGGACCTGTCGGGATGGGCAACCATCCCGACATCCCTTGTTTTGGAGCCATGCCCTTTTTTTGAAACGTTTGGCTTTATGTTTATTGTAGTGTTGCTGTTCTTTGTCTTTGATCGTCAGCATGGTGTTGGGCTTCTTTTTTTACCCTTCCCTTCTGTATTCTTGCTTTGATTTGACCGTCCCAAGCATGTTCTTGCTTTTCTGCATCAAATTGCTGGTATACTGGTAATCCCTCAACTCTTGGTTTATTGGATCTGTTCTTTCTGTTTTTTTGTTTGGTTTCAGCCTTTGTCCCTAACCCCATTGATACACGAACCGTTCTCCCCTGTTGAGGACACCTGGTTCGGATATGGAGAATCTTTGATGAGTATGACAACCATCCTGCAGCACTGCCTGACAGGTATCTCCCTAGGAGGAGCCTACGCCCTTATCGCCATCGGCTACACGCTGGTGTACGGCATCCTCCGTCTGATCAACTTCGCCCATGGCGATATCTTCATGATGGCGGGCTATTTCATGATCTTCGCCCTTGCCAGCTTCCCCTGGCCTGTGGCCATCATCATTACCCTGGTTGTCACCACGGTAATGGGAATTGGCATAGAGAAGTTTGCCTACAAGCCTCTGAGGAATGCCCCACGCATGTCCATCATGATAAGTGCCATCGGTGTCTCATATCTTTTGCAGAACGTCTCCACCTACTTCTTTACTGCAATCCCCCGTGGGTATCCTGAACTACCGTACCTGAAGAGGATCTTCCAGATAGGGGAGTTGAGTGCTTCGTTCGTAACCATCCTTACCCCCATCCTTACCATCGTCCTGGTGGTCATCCTCATGATCCTGGTCAACAAGACCAAGACCGGTATGGCGATGAGGGCCGTAAGCAAGGACTTTGAGACTGCCAAGCTGATGGGCATCAACATCAACCGCATCGTCTCCGTTACCTTTGCCATAGGCTCCCTGCTTGCAGGCATCGGCTCCATCCTCTACTTTACCGACCGCATGTCGGTTACCCCCTTCTCAGGGACCTTGCCAGGGCTGAAGTGTTTCGTCGCGGCCGTCTTCGGCGGCATCGGAAACATTCCCGGCGCTGTGGTAGGAGGCTTCTTCATCGGCATCGTGGAGACCCTTCTCGTAGCCCTTGGCTACTCGACCTTCTCCGATGCCTTCACCTTCTTCTTGTTGATCGTAATGTTGCTCGTCAGACCTACCGGCCTGTTTGGCGAAAAGAATGTGGAGAAAGTATAGCAATGAAAATGAAACGAAATACCCTACTTACCACCATAACCCTCGCCTTGCTTGTCGTCTTCCTCTACTGGCTGAGCGCCAACCGCATGCAGCACGGCATGCTGGTGTCGGTCTTGCAGAAGGGAGTCATCCTTGCCCTGGTCGCAGTCTCCATGAACCTGCTCAACGGCTTTACAGGACTGTTCAGCCTGGGACAGGCTGGCTTCATGTCCATCGGTGCCTATACCACGGCAATCCTCATCATCCCGGTGAAGAGCCTCGATGGTGTATACTATATGAATGGGGTACACCCAGCCATCCGGGTCCTGAAGATGATGGTCGCCGATTCCCCTGCCTTTGTGCAGAGCGTCTTTCCCTTTGTAGCCTTGCTGCTCGGAGGCCTGCTTGCAGCCCTCATCGCAGCCTTTGTGGGTGTGGCGGTCCTGAGGCTGAAGAGCGACTACCTGGCCATAGCAACGCTGGGGTTGTCGGAGATCGTCCGGGCCATCTTCTCCTCCCCCCAGTTTGACCAGATAACCAACGGCTCCTACGGCCTGAACAAGATCCCTACCTTCCCCGTGATGGCATGGGGCCTCATCCCATCGCTGGTGACACCATTTATTGTGGTGGGCCTCTGTGTTGGCTTTATCCTCCTGCTCATCAACTCCTCCTACGGAAGGGCCTTCAAGGCCATCCGTGAGGATGAGATCGCAGCAGAGGCGATGGGCATAAACCTCTTCAAGCACAAGTCGATGAGCTTTGTGGTGAGCTCCTTCTTCTCGGCCATCGCCGGAGGGCTTCTGGCTATGTACATGCGCTCCATTGAAGCCAAGACCTTCTCCATCTCCATGACCTACGACATCCTGCTCATTGTGGTCATCGGGGGCATCGGCAGTGTTTCTGGAAGCATCCTCAGTGCCTTCCTCGTGACGGCAGCAAAGGAGTGGTGGCTGCGCTTCTTCGACCAGCCTCTCTTCTTCGGAACCTGGCAGGTACCTCTTTTCAGGACCGGCTTCAGGATGGTGATCTTCTCCATCCTTCTCATGGTGGTAGTCCTTGTCTACCGCAAGGGCCTTATGGGTAGCGAGGAGTTCAGCTGGGACCGCATCATAGGACGCTTCAAACGTACCAAGAAGAGTGAAGGGGGTGCCAGATGAGTACCATCCTTTTGAAGACCGAACATATAACCATGCAGTTTGGCGGTGTCGTCGCAGTCGATGACCTCAACATAGAGATTCCTGAAGGCAAGATCACCGCCCTCATCGGGCCCAACGGGGCCGGCAAGACCACAGCCTTCAACGTCATAACCGGCGGCTACCAGGCTACCAACGGCCGGGTCATCTTCGACGGCCAGGTCATCGGGGAGAACTACCCCCGATCCAAGATGAAGAAGATCTACAACGGGACCTACAAGACATTGAACGAGCACCAGGTCGTCAACACACCTGACAAGATCACCCGCCTGGGCATGGCAAGGACCTTCCAGAACATTCGCCTGTTCAAGGACCTGACCGTATTCGAGAATGTCCTCATTGCCAAGCACTGCCATATCAAGGCAGGGATGCTCACTTCCACCTTCAAGCTCAATGCGGCTGAAGAGCTGCTGATGAACCAGGAGGCCGACAGGCTGCTGCTTACGGTAGGGCTGGGCGAGCACCGTGACGAGAAGGCCTCCTCCCTTCCCTATGGCAAGCAGAGAAGGCTTGAGATAGCGAGGGCTCTGGCCACAGGGCCCAAGCTCCTCCTGCTTGACGAACCTGCTGCCGGCATGAACCCCAAGGAGACGGAGGAACTCGCTCTCTTCATACAGGAGATCAAGGAGTCCTTCTCGCTGACCATATTCCTCATCGAGCACCATATGAACCTGGTCATGGACATCTCGGACAAGATCTATGTGCTCGACTATGGCAAGACCATTGCACAGGGAACCGCAAAAGAGGTTCAGAACGATCCTGCCGTCATCAGGGCATATTTGGGAGTTGAAGAAGCATGAGTCTATTGGAAATACGCGATCTGAAAGTCTGTTATGGCGGTATCGTTGCCCTCAATGGCATCTCCTTTGATGTCCAGGAGCACGAGATCGTCACCCTTATCGGTGCCAATGGCGCCGGTAAGTCGACCACCTTGCGCTCCATCATGGGCCTTGTTCCCCTTACCAGTGGGACCATCTTCTACGATGGGGTGAAGATCAACGGTATGGATACCCGCAAGATCGTGGAGATGGGCCTGGTCCTGGTTCCGGAAGGCAGGAGGGTATTCCCCAACCTGACCGTCCTTGAGAACCTGAAGATCGGCGGCTACCTCCAGGACGGGAAGAGGGAACAGCAGGCCCTGGAGCATGTCTATGAGCTCTTTCCCCGTCTGCTGGAAAGGCACTGGCAATCGGCAGGGACCCTCTCGGGAGGGGAACAGCAGATGCTGGCAGTGGGGCGCGCCCTCATGGCCAATCCCAAGGTCATCATGATGGACGAGCCCTCCTTGGGCCTAGCTCCCCTGGTGGTGAAGGACATCTTCTCCATCATCAGGAAGATCAACGAGGAAGGGGTTACCGTCCTGCTCATCGAGCAGAACGCCAACGTTGCCCTCAAGACAGCCCACCAGGGCTATGTCATGGAGACTGGGAACATCACCCTCTCAGGCCCTGGCAAGGCCCTGTTGGAGAATGAGGAGATCAAGGTAGCATATCTGGGTAAGACACGATAGAAAGACCAGGAAGGCCGTTGATAGAACAGACCAGTGTAAAGTAGTGCAGGAGGGGGAGACCCCTCCAGTTTTTGTTCTCAAATCCCCTTCAGGTTCGCTAAACAGGCAATAGAACAATCCGATCACTATTGTAGCTCCATCGATACCCTTTATATCATTGTAGATTGTGACATGCATGGTTTCAGGGATTATCAGTATGATATGCTACGGCAGAAGTGTGTGGAAGCAGGGTATTTCCTGGCAATTTCCAACCCCTGTTTTGAGGTATGGTTGCTCTTTCGCTACAGCGACCTGACAGAATACGATCATCAGATGATTCTTGCTCACAAAAAATTGGCAAACGTACCCAAACAGAGGTATACCTCAAAGATAAGCTGAAAGGAAGTTACAGCAAGACAAGGATCAAGTTTTCAACCCAGTTTCTTGGTAGGGTTGAGCTGGCCATAGAGCATGCCACCCCTGTAGAGGGCTTGAAAAAATCCATAGGCTCAAATATTGGGCTTCTCCTGGAAACCCTTCAAGGGAAAGCAGAATAGGGATTTGTACTATGGTAGGCATACAGGGTATCCAGCATGACTTTTACCACACCTTTGCGCCCTGTCCTTTTGCGATATCCAGAAAGGCTGGGCTCAAGGGGAAAGGTAAGCAAGGCAAATGCATGATAGGTGCAACATCTCAAGGCCCTACAATAGGACAGCCGCTGATTTCTCAGCGGCTGTAAGAGGTGCCAATCGGATTCGAACCGATGAATCAAGGTTTTGCAGACCTTTCCCTTACCACTTGGGTATGGCACCATGATTTGGACACTGTTGACCATACCAGTTTTCTAAATGATAATCAAGAGATAATTCTTAACTGATACGCAAAGGAGCTGGCAATGTCTAGAAAGATCATATCCCTGTTATGTGTGCTTTTCCTCGTAGGTAATGCCCTCTTTGCCGATATCCCGGAAAGCTGGATCAACAACTCCATCACCTATGATTGGTCATACAATTCCAAGCTGGCCCTCAGCAGTGGAACAACCGATACCATCGGGTACAACTTCTCCTGGTATGGCTTCCCCGGTGGATCAAGTGTAGGGGTAGCCACACACCTGGGCATGGCATTCTCCCTCGATGCCGACCCTCTCTTTACCGCAATGCATGCCTTCATGGGACCGGCCTTCAACACCGTCCTGGCAGGTGGGGTCCTGGGGTATGCTTCCATTGGGCCCTCATACAACTTGTCGGGCTACGACCAGCCGACCAGTTTCACCGAACAGCAGCTTGGGGTGGGTTTCGATGTAGGCGCCAGGTTCAGGGTAGCGGGAAGTGAACGGTGGGACCTGGCCCTCATGACAGGGGTCTTTGGGGACATCACGCTGCTGCATCTGGTCAACTCCAGCCGTCAGCAGGATTTTTCCGGAAACCTGTCAGGATACTTCGGCTTCTCGTTTGGTTCGGCCTTGAATTTCCCGGGCTATGGTATCTATTCCCCGATCATGTACTACTACTGACCTAAAATACAGGGAAAGATACCCGTATAAAGTGACAATCTAACACAGGCATATGTTTGGCTCTTGGTGAAGCATCTGGCTATATAACAAATAGTTGGGTGCTTTTTCTTGTTTGATTCATGATTTTGGTTTTGTACAAACAATATGGTTGACCTCCCAAGACGAATCGCCAATACTCAAGATATTGTTACACATGTCTAGTAATGGAGGAGTCTTTCATGTGTCGAAAAATCTTGTTGCTCTTGCTCATGCTCTTGCTTGTTGTCGGTTCCCTGTTCGCTGTTGCCCCAGGCAGCTGGATGAACGCTTCTCTCGGGTATAACCGGTTTGCTAGTTCCGATGCCTTGGGCATCGACCTCTCCTGGATGGATTTTCCCGGGCGCTCCTGGATCGGGATCGAATCAAGGGCAGGGCTCTCCCTCTCCCTGGAAGATACCTCTTCCTTTTCCAACATGTTCGTGTTTTTCGGCCCTGCATTTTCCGTAGACCTTACCCAGGGAATCCTGGCCTATGCAGCCATAGGGCCTTCCTGCTCTTTTGTGGCTACCAGTTCTCCCTCATCTGTAAGCCTGGAGTTTGGTGTTGGACTGGACCTGGGAGCTCGGTTCAGGCTGGTAGGATCTGAAGAGTTGGACCTGGCCCTGATAACTGGAGCCTTTGGGAATCTGCCCCTTTCAGGTGGGGGAGAGTCTACCAACGTCAGCCTCTATGTAGGCCTTTCCATCGGGCCTGCCTTCACCATCCCCTGGCTATGGTAGTGGCTATCTGCCGAATATAGAGTGCCTTCCCATATAGATGATGTTTTGCTCCTCTTTCTTGCAGATAGAGGAGCATTTTCATTGACACTTGAATGTTTGTGATTGTATCATGGGATTGTACGCAAGAAATGTTCAAAAACATTCATGGAGTATCCTATGTCAACCATTCCAGCAGGCAGGCACCAGTACATCCTCTCCCTGATCGAGGAAGAGGGGACAGTCAACGTAGGCCAGCTTGCAGAAGAGCTTTCTGTCAGCGAGCTGACCATCAGGCGGGATTTGGACCAACTGGCAAAGAAAGGCCTGGTCGAGCGTACCCACGGAGGGGCGACTGTCCGCAGGAACCTTCCCATTGAACCCGACTACCTGCAGAAGGCCTCGGAGTTCCCCCTCGAGAAGGCAGCCATAGGAAGGGTAGTTTCAGAGATGGTCGAGGAAGGGGATACCCTCTACATCAACAGTGGGTCGACAACGCTGGAGGTCATCCGTTGTGTTGCCTCCCTGG
The DNA here is from genome assembly GCF_032144095.1 of Sphaerochaeta sp. PS. Lineage (NCBI taxonomy): Bacteria > Pseudomonadati > Spirochaetota > Spirochaetia > Spirochaetales > Sphaerochaetaceae > Sphaerochaeta > Sphaerochaeta sp. PS. The sequence goes on along the minus strand of NZ_JAVSNJ010000008.1, from coordinate 71,316 downwards.
GCAAGAAACTCACCATAGTCACCAACAACATCGATGCCCCCTGGCTTTGCAAGGAGTATGAGGATGTCCGCCTCATCTTGGCCGGAGGCGTATACCGCCCCCGTTCCCACTCTGTCTCGGGGTCGCTCTCCTCGCTTCTGGTCTCTGAGGTCTATGCCAACAAGGCCATCATCGGGGTCGATGGATTCTCTCCCACAGCAGGGCTTACCACCCCCATCCTGGAAGAGGCCGAGACAACCCGGGCGATGATAGAGCACACGGTAGGCAAGGTCATTGTCGTGGCAACCAGCAACAAGATCGGGGTGGTATCGAACTTCAAGACCATCGCACTCGACCGTGTCGATGTGCTGGTAACGGACAAGAAGGGTGGACAGCTCATAGCACAGATGGAGACCCCGGAAGGGCTCTCGATAGTAATAGCAGATATTGAAGAATAGGAGGAACATATGAAATTTATGGATGAGTACGGCGACCATTATGCAGATTGTGCCTGGGTACAGTTTCCTGAACTGGAGAAGTTCATGGAAGAGGCTCTTGTACACGCAGGGGTCCCAGCCAGCGATGCAAAGATCATCGGTGATGTCTTGATCGAGAGTGACAAGCGCGGTATCGACAGCCATGGTATCGGGCGCCTGAAGCCGATCTATATCGACCGCATCGATATGGGCATCATGAACCCTGTCACCAAGATCGATGTCATCAAGGACAAGGAAGCCACTGCAGTGCTCGATGGCAACAACGGCATGGGTCATGTGGTAGGCCACAAGGCCATGGAGATGGCCATTGCAAAGGCAAAGAAGTATGGCATTGGCATGGTTGTGGCTCGTAACTCCAACCACTACGGCATCGCAGGCTACTTTGCAACCATGGCCACCCATGCTGGGATGATCGGGGTAACCGGTACCAACGCCAGGCCCTCCATAGCCCCCACCTTCGGTGTGGAGAACATGCTGGGAACCAACCCCCTTACCTTTGGCATCCCCACCGATGAGGCTTTCCCCTTCGTCCTAGACTGCGCCACCTCGGTAAGCCAGAGAGGGAAGATCGAGGTATACGGAAGGGCAGGAAAAGACCTTCCTCCAGGATGGGTACTCGACAATGAGGGTAAGACCCGCACCGATACACAGCAGGTCCTCAAGGACCTTACCACCGGCAAGGCAGCCCTTACCCCACTGGGGGGCATCGGTGAGATGACCGGCGGCTACAAGGGCTTCGGCTATGCAACTGTGGTTGAGATCCTCTCTGCTGCCTTGCAGGATGGCGCTTGGATGAAGGCCCTCAACGGGTTCGACGAAAACCAGAAGGCGATCCCCTATCCCCTTGGCCACTTCTTCATTGCCATCGATCCTGAGCACTTCATGGGTCTTGCGACCTTCAAGCGCATTGCAGGAACCATCTGCCGTGAACTGAGGGCAAGCAACAAGGCCCCTGGTGAAGACTACATCTTTACCGCCGGTGAGAAGGAGTATCTAGCCTGGCAGTTCCGTAAGGAGCATGGATGTCCCGTTCCCCCATCACTGCAGAAGGTCATGGTCACCCTGCGCGACCGTTTCAAGATGGACTATCACTGGGATTTTGAGAAGAAATAAGCAGAGCGATGCTAGAGAGATAAGGAGAGTCTTGAGATGCAAGATCAGAATGAATTGAAAAGAAGGGCATTGGCATACCACTGCCTTGATGGAGTCCCAGGCAAGGTGTCGGTAGTCCCTTCCAAGCCCTGCCAGACTGCTGACGACCTGGGCCTTGCCTACACCCCAGGTGTGGCAAAGCCGGTACTCGCCATTGAAGAGAACCCTGAGGATGCCTACAAGTATACCTCCAAGGGGAATCTGGTAGCTGTCATATCCAACGGGACAGCAATCCTCGGTCTTGGAGACCGTGGGCCGCTTGCCAGCAAGCCGGTAATGGAAGGCAAGGGTGTCCTGTTCAAGAGATTTGCTGACATCGATGTATTTGACCTCGAACTGGATGAGAAAGACCCGGACAAGATCATTGCCATCGTCAAGGCCCTTACCCCCACCTTTGGTGGCGTAAACCTTGAGGACATCAAGGGTCCTGAGTGTTTCAAGATCGAGCAGGAGCTTATCAAGAGCTGCAATATCCCCATTTTCCATGACGACCAGCACGGTACTGCGATCATTGCGACCGCAGGTCTGATGAACTGCTGTGAGATCGTCAACAAGAAGATGGCTGACATCAAGATCGTGGTCAACGGAGCGGGGGCTGCTGGCATCTCGTGTGCCAAGATGTTTGTCGCTGCTGGGGCCAAGCATGAGCATATCATCATGTGCGACAGCAAGGGTGTCATCTACAAGGGCAGGACCAGTGGCATGACCAAGGAGAAAGAGGAGTTTGCTACCGAGAACAAGGCACGCACCCTCGCCGAAGCCCTGGTCAATGCAGACGTCCTCATGGGCCTCTCTGTGGCCGACTGTGTAACTCCTGAGATGTTGCTTTCCATGGACAGGGACCCTGTGGTCTTTGCCATGGCCAATCCCAACCCCGAGATCGACTATGAGTTGGCAATGTCCACCAGAAGCGACCTCATCATGGCAACGGGAAGAAGCGACTACCCCAACCAGATCAACAACGTGCTCGGCTTCCCCTTCATCTTCCGTGGCGCCCTGGATGTCCGTGCAACCATCATCAGCGAAGGCATGAAGATGGCAGCTGCCAAGGCACTTGCCAAGCTGGCGAAGGAACCGTTCCCCGATTCTGTAGCCAAGGCCTACGGTGGCAAGAAGTTCAGCTTCGGACGGGAATACATCGTTCCCAAGCCGTTTGACCCAAGGGTAATCGAGTATGAGGCTGTTGCTGTTGCAAAGGCCGCATGCGAAGAGGGCCTTGCTGCAAAACCCATCACCGACTGGGAAGCCTATAGGGTTTCCTTGGTAAAGCGGATGGAGAAGTACTGGAACTAGGATTTGTCAGGATTATATGTTTGGCCGTCTGGAAACAGGCGGCCTTTCTTGTCTTATGCAGACAAGCAAGCATTTATCAGCAATGTGCCTGATCTTTTTTGGACTTTGAATACTCTCGAGCTATTTGATACACTGAATTTGTATTTTTAGCTGAGCTTGTCATATTTGTATTCAAGCGATTGTATGTCAAACACTGAAACATGTATGCATCTGAATTTTTCTGGATAAAAAATTGCAACATTCGAACCATCTTTATTCATTGCGCTTCGGTATTCGAACCCTGCATGTCCAAGGCTTTTTATATAGTCACAAAGATATTGCGTCGGCAGGTAATCCAAAGGGCTGTCATGCCTTCTCATTGGTTTGGCGACTTCATTGCCAAGTCGTTTGAAATTCGACAGATTTACAGCAAGTTGAGTAATGTCACTACCCCAAAAAGGGCTGATTTCCGAGAGAAGGGCGATATTGACCACTTCCACATCTTCAATGGCCTCAAATTGGGCAATTGAAACAAAGTCATATTCTCCAACTCTAGCTTCATGTAGTGTTGTTTCTTCTGAATCCGAAAGGTAAAGACAGCTGATTCCTTCTGAATTTGCCCTTCCTGATGTGGCTTTATCCCTAGGAGGTGCACCCATTTTATCTATTGCAAAACCATTTGCAGAAGGAGCTATTCGGGCCCTATAAAGTATGGTTCCCTTTTTATAGGTCTTTTTTACAAGGTTCAAAAATGGTTGTAATACACTATTGTTGATTCCGTAAGAAAAAAATCTGTTTTGGAACTTGATAGCTTCAACAAAGGCATCCCAAGAAGAGTTCCCAACAATTGAGTTTTCTTGTAGATATGATTCATCATCCTTTTCAAGTATCCCAACCTTATGGACCAATAGAGGCGCTCTAGAATCATCGGAACCTGGATACAAGGCCATGAGGAATTGAACTACTTGTTCTGGCGTAAGATTGAAAATACTCCATTCGTAACATAAATGATTTTCCAGATGATCAAGAAATATTTCAGGGTATTCTTCTGGAAGGTTGTCTTCAGGTGTATATACATCCAGAAGAACATCAAAATTGTCTCGTAAGGTACTCTCTGAACCCAACGGTTGGATATAAACAGCTTTGGAAGCACAGATATCACAGTTGCCCTGCAATTGCATATTTTTGATTACAGCCTGTATCTCTCGGTCTTTGAAACAATTCACACAGCAGTTCATGCATTGGTCTCCTGTCTTGTGAAAAAGGATGACATCAATTCCAAATGATGCATGATAGAGAGCTTTTTCACAGTTCCTAACCCAGGGTAGGTGCCTTCTTTATAATGTTTCAGCAATGTTTCCAGTCCCATGGTCATTTCTATTTCGCGGGTTGCTACCCACTCAGCCAATTTGTGCACTGCTTCCTGAAATTTACCAGGAGTATCCTGGATATCTTCAACTGAGTCTGATACAAAATGATGAATCCTCAAGCTGTATGCATCATCAAAATAAACCAGATGGATGGTGGCTGCGTAAGGAGCGAATCCCCCTTCGCTAAATTCACTGCCTATGATTGAGTAGTCTGCAAACCCTTCATATCCTTCTTCTGCATAAAACAAATGGGCATCTGAAAAAAACTCATCATCAACTTTACTGTAATCAGCGTTTCTTTTTTGCTTGATAAACTGGTCTTGTAAGATGATTTTTGAACTATGGACACTGCGTCGAAACATTCCTTGATCGGGTATAAGCGTGAATTTTGGAGGGTTAGAGGCAAACTTACCAGCATAGAGTTCCAAGGCATCCCTATCATGAACGATAAGCATCAGGGTTGAACGTTCCAATCCGTTGTTCTCCAACTCTGAGAAATATTCGCTTCCTGGTATATTCCATATGAGGGCCTTTAGTACATAATTGCTGGACATTGCAAGAGTGAATCTATCTGCCAATTTGTCTTTTGTGTTTTTCACGGTAAAAGACCCGACAGCTGGGTTACATATTACTGCTATAGGGTGTTTTGCTTGAATGAAGGCTTCGATTGTAAGAACAAGGGTCGGCGTTAGCCTCACTGGTTCCACCAAAGGGATAATTTCTCTACTTAGCTTGTGATTTTCAAGAAGTTCCCTCAAAGCTATCAATTCAAACTGTCTAGCCCGTAAGTAGGGAATATACACTGTTCTCAACCTCCATACCGTTGTTTGAGAAAAGTCTGGAACCTTCTCTCTTCTGCTTGGTTATATTGGGAAAAATACCGTAAGGACCGTAGGGAATAGGGGATACCCAAACAGTATTCCTCTGTAAGGGAATTTCGTCTCTTCAAGGTTGCAAGAACCATTGGATAGAGTTTTTCCATCTCAATGGTACCAAAACTTTCCAAACAGGCCCGATACTGGAATACTGGTGGAACTTGGGGAAGTTGGCCTGTCACTTGGAGAATAATCTGTTCATATTCAGTCTTTCTCAAGACCTGAAAGAGGACCCGATGGGAAAGAAAGCCCCGTTCTTCCAGAGGTTCTTTGCGTAAACTCAGCGTATTCCGTTTTGTGAGAACTGATACGCCTACAGGGCTTCCCTTCAACATGGTTAGTATGCGAGGAGCCCTATCCTCAGAGGTAACGACACAGACCTGAGCAAATGCCTTGTAATAGTCATTCAACTGCGTCTTGAGTCTGGAGAAGTCATCAAGTTCTGTTTTGATCTCATATACTCTAGCCTTTCCATTGATAAGGATGAAATCAGCAATAGATTTTCCTATGGGTATCTGCATCAAGGCTGTTGTGGTTTTGGTTGAATGTTTTCCAAGCAGCAGCTTGTTCAACAACGTGTTTTGGTAAACATACTCGTTTCGGTAGTGTTTTGCCATGAATTGATAAAGTTCAGAAAGAACTTCACTGTTGTCTCGTGTTTCCGGAGATGAGACGTGCTCTCTGATAAGAGGATCGAAGGAAGAGAGATCTTGTAGGGTTATTAAGGATGCAAGGGTGCTTTTGGTAAACAACGTATTCAGCGATTGCATTCTATTCTCCTTTCTTTTTCCATCATATCACCAAACAGGGATTTTCCCTACCTGTAGATAGAGGGGTTTCTTGCCAGATCGCTTCATGCAGAAAACGCAATCCCGTACCTATATAGAGAAAGAGGCCCTTTCGGACCTCTCTTCAGGAAACCAGCCTTTGCTCCTGTTACGCTATCTTCAACAGCTCTTTCAATTGGTCCTTGGCCTGGTTGAGGATGGTGGTGTATTGCTCATCCAGCTGTGCAAGGTTCTTGTCCAAGAGCTTCATGAACTCAGGGTCCTGTTCTGGCCTGAGGATGAAGTTGGGCCCGTACTGCTGACGCATCTGGGCCTGCTTTTGCTCGAGGTGTGGAGCAAACTGTTGCTTCATCCGCTCGATGAGGTCCTCCTGGTTTTGCAGGTAGGTAGAAAAGAAGTTTTCCATCTGGGAAAGCAGTTCAGGAATCTGTTCATCGCCATCTGCGACGATGGAGCCCAGGGCGAGCAATTTGGGAAAGGAGTCCTTGAATACGGCAGAGCGGGGAAGGGTGAGGTTGGAAAGCAGTGTCAGGGCCATCCCCTCCTTCACGATCGTCTTGTCCTTTGCAGGAAGGGCCTCATATTTTTCCTGGGTTTCCTCTTTGGTTACATCAATATCCATCAGGAATGTGGCTGCAAGCTGCCTGCCTTCCTTCTGTTTAAGGTCATGCCGTATTTTGATGGGATCGGCTTCCAAGGTCGCGGTCTTTTCCAAGGCAAGTTCCCAAGCGGATTTTATTATAGCCATTGTGTACTCCTCTCAACTTTTACTAAGATAGCCAACTTCGCTGTATTGGACAAGTGCGGCATTGGTGATACGCTCAAACTATGCTAATGGAACATACGGTAATATATGCTTTTGACTTGTTTGGCACTTTCATCTTCGCAATAACCGGCGCAGTGAAAGGTGTTCGCTGCAAACTCGACATCCTCGGGGTGGTGGTCTTTGCCTGTACGGTAGGCTGTGGTGGAGGGATGTTCAGGGATATGCTCATTGGGGCAACACCAGTTGCCGCTCTCTCCAACAGTTCGTATATTCTCATATGTGTAGGCACTGGCCTTGCAGTCTTCTTCCTTGCCCCCAAGTTTGTGGGAAGATGGAGGGTGATCCTCTTTTCCGACGCATTGGGTCTGGGAGTCTTTACCGCCATTGGGGTAGCCAAAGGGGCCCTGTACGGCATGGGCCCTATAGGCCAACTCCTCTGTGGTGTCTTTACCGCAGTAGGTGGCGGGATGGTCAGGGACATCATGAGCCGGTCGGTGCCATCTGTCCTGACCAGCGACTTCTATGCCACGGCCTCCCTTATAGGCGGCATTGTCTATCTGCTGTTGGAAAAGAGTAGCCTGACACTACTGCCGAAGTTCCTGATAACCACCTTGGTTGTGTTCGTCATCCGTCTGGTGGCCATCAAGTTCAGGATCCAGCTACCTGTGGCCAGGACCGCCCTGCCTGTCGAAGACCACCTTACCATGCAACGCATCGATTGAGGAAAACCATGAATTCCAGAACTGTATATTACGAAGAACCCTATCTGAAAACCCTTGAAGCAACCGTAGTCGCCATCACCGAAGAGGGGGTTATCCTCGACAGGACCATCTGCTACCCCGAAGGGGGAGGGCAGAGTGGCGATAGGGGGACCATCGGGGGATGTACCCTCCTGGACACCGTAAAAGGGGAAGAGGGGACTATCCTCCACAAGGTCGATAACCCGACCTTCTCTGTCGGAGAGCAGGTCCTGGTCGTGTTGGACTGGGCCCATCGCTACCACTACATGCAGATGCACACTGCCCAACATGTGGCCAGTGGCCTCCTCCATTCCCATTTTGGCATTGGTACGGTAAGCGTGCACCAAGGGGAGAAGATCCTCACCATAGAGACAGACCAGGGAGAAATACCCGCCTCTACCTGCTTTGCCCTTGAAGAGCTGGTAAACCAGAGCGTCCGTGAGGCGCACCCCCTCTCCTACAGGGAGGAGGCGCACGAAGATGCGATGAAGCTGAAGCTGCGGCGTTCCATCAAGGTCGACAACGACACGATCCGGCTCGTGGTCATTGAGGATGTGGATATGACTGCTTGTGGTGGCCTACATCTGGCAAATACAAGCGAGGTCATCCTGTTCCAGTATGAGGGACAGGAGAAGCTCCGGGGCCATGTACGGCTCATCTTCTCTGTCGGGCAAGAGGCTCTTGCCATGATACGGGAGAACCGTTCGCTGGTCGCACAGCTGTGCACGCTCCACTCCGCCCAGAGGGAGAACCTTCTGGAGGTAGAGAGACAACTGCTCTCCCAGATTGCCCAGGACCGAACCCAGCTTCTGAAAAAATCTGAGCAGGTCGCAGAGCTGACCCTCTTTTCCCTGATGGAGAAGGCCGAGCAAATCGGAGGCATCCCCCTCGTCCTCTGGGAGGTAGGTGAGGATATCGACCTCAAGCATGTAGGCACTGCCTGTGCCCATGCTGGGGACCTTGCCCTCTGCGCAGCAAAACAAGAGGAGGGCAAGCTCATCTGGCTCATAGGCCTTGGTGGGAAGGCCTCAGCCCTGCTTGATTTCAATCGTTCGCGAAACCGTCTGCTCGCTCCCATCGAAGGGAAGGGCGGAGGGAGGGACACTCTCTTCCAGGGAGTGGGAAAAGGAAAACCGGAAACCCTCTTTTCAGTTTTCAAAGAGTTGCTCTATGAACATCATTGAACGGATCAAGCCCCTCTTTGCAAAAGAAAGCTACATGCTCGATGATGGGACGCTCGACATGCGCCTGCTTGTCAAAAGGACCATCCTTGCCACCATCCCGATCCTCGCCATCTATCTGGTGGCAATGAAGCTGCTCTCCCTCACACCCTTGGGGAAATCGGAGATGATGAAAGAGTTTGTCCAGAATCTGGGGGTCCATGGGGTAGCCCTCTACGTCTACATAGTGGATTGGTTTGTCCTGCCCATCTCCGTCGATCTGATCTGGCCATTTGTCATGTCCTGGCCTCCGCTCCTTGTCATCCTGGTGATGGGAACCAGCTCAGTGGCAGGGGCCTGGAGCGCATACCTTGTCGGCAGGCTCGTGGGACTTATCCCTCCCATAAAACGATGGGTCCTGAAGGTCTCAGGAACCCATGCGGAGGAGATCATCACCAAGTATGGGGTGTGGGCGATCGTCATCAGCGGCCTAACCCCGCTTCCGTTCTCCACCATCTGTACGGTGGCAGGGGCGGTCAAGTTCAAGCTACACCTATTCCTGCTGGGAAGCTTGGTGCGCTACCTTAGGATGGCCATCTACTATGGTATCTTTGCCGGCCTGATCTACATCAGCTAAGGGCTGCCTCTACCTCTTGGATGACCATGCGGGTCCTCAAGGGTGCATCGCCCACATACTCCTCCGCATTGAGAGACTGGAGCACCTCCTCTTCCTGCATGAAGGAGAGGACCGTCCTGTCACTGCTGAGCATTTCGGCAAGGGTATTGACTTGGCCTTCCTGCACCTCTGCCCAGGCCTTGAGGCTGTAGTGGCGGATAAGCTCGTGCATCTCCTGACGGTTTGCACCTCTTCTTCCCAACTCCATAAGAAGGCGCTCGCTGGCTGCGAACAGGCCATAGGTGGCGAGGTTTCTCTTTACCCCCGATTCATGGATCTGCATCCCTGTCACGATCTTGGTGGCAGTGGTGAGGACCTCATCGGTGGCAAGGAAGCACTCGGGCAGCGTGACACGTCTGTTTGCGCTGTCGTCGAGGGTGCGTTCCAGCATGGTGGATGCGGCATTCTGCCAGAGCACTTCGCTCTGGCTGGATACAAAGCGGCACAGGCTGTCGATCTTCTCGCAGTTGATGGGGTTGCGCTTGAACGGCATGGCAGAGGAGCCCACCTGCTTTTCCCCAAAGGGCTCGCTCCACTCCCCGATGGGAGGGCTCTGCAAGAGCCTGAAGTCGAGGGCGAACTTGTAGAGGGTACAGCAGAGTCCGGAGAGGGCTGTGACGATCCTCCAGTCCTGCTTTCGTGGATAGACCTGGGTGGAGGCTGTAAAGCTCCCAAGCCCAAGGGAGGTCATTACCTCATGTTCCAGTTCAAAGGCTGTCATACCCCGTCCCTTGAGCAGTTCGGTGTAGCTCGCGCTGGTACCTACAGCCCCCTTGATACCTTTCCCCCTGATCGAGGCAGCTACCTCCTGGAGGGCCTTCAGGTCCTCGACGAGGTCCTGGGCACTCTGGGCAAAGCGGTAGCCTATGGTGGTGGGTTCAGCTGGCTGGATATGGGTGAAGGCCATGCAAGGGCTTTCTGCATACGCCTCCATCTTTTCCTGGAACGCCTTGAGCAGGACCTTGGTCTTTTCGATGATGAGCAGGGTAGCCTGCCTGAGTCGCAGGGCATCCATATTGTCAAGGACATCCATGCTGGTGGCACCCAGGTGGATGATGCTTCCCCCCTTGGGGCACTGCTCGGCATAGGTCTTGATTTCTGCCATCAAATCGTGCCGAATCTCAGCCTCGATGGCTGTGGCTCGGTCGATGTCGATGTCATCCTTGTGGGCTATGAGCTCGGAAAGCTGCTCGTCTGTGACAAGAGAGGCCTTTTTCTGTGCTGTGGCCAGGGCTATCCAGATCTGCCGGAGAAGCCGGCGTTTTTCCTGTTCGCTGAAGAGGGAGCGCATGGCAGGACTGCCATAGCGCCAGGTAAAGGGGGAGATGAAGGTTTCATGGGTATAGCTGCTCATAGATGCCTCGCTTACCCATGAATGTACCCTGCATTTTATTCTAGGTCAATGCGCCTTAATTTACGTACCTGATGCTTTCCCAGGCCTTGTTGTACATGTCAAGGTTCTTGCCAAGGTCGTCCTTCAGCTCGTAGTTCTTCAGCATGTCAACGGTGTAGAAAGGCTTGGTTGTGGTGAACTGTTCTGCTGCGGTGTTGACTGAGGCGGGGAAGTGGAACCGGTCGAGGAACTGTGCATAGTTTTCCGGCTGGTGGATGAAGTTGATGAACAACAGGGCCAGGTCATAGTTCCTTGCCCCCTTGGGGATGCACATCGAGTCGATGTACATCGGCCCGCCAGCGGCTGGGAGGAAGAAGTCCACGTTCTCCCACTTCTCTTCAGGAAGCTCTTCGAAGATCGCCTCAGCATAGCCATGGGAAACCAGGTATTCGCCTGAGGCAAAGCCCTTGGCAAACCCCTCGGCATCGAACTTGACGAGGTTGGGCTTCCACTTGGTGTTGACCAGGACCCTCGCTTCCTCAAGTTCCTTTGCGCTGGTGGTGTTGACCGAATAGCCCAGGTATGCCAGGGCATCACCAAGTACTTCGCGCATGTCATCCATCATGACCATGCGGTTGGCATAGGTCTTGTCTGCAAAGATATTCCAGGTCCTCTCATAATCCTTGGCCAGCTTCTTGTTTACGGCTATGCCGGAGGCTCCCATGTAGTAGGGTACCGAGTACTCCATCTTGGGGTCGTAGGTAGCCTTCTCGATGGCCAGGGGGGTGATGTTCTTCAGGTTGGGAATCTTCGAGGTGTCGATTTTCTCGAGCATCCCTTCGTGCATCATGATGGAGACATAGTCCCCTGAAGGGAAGATGATGTCGTAGCCTGCGTTTCCGCTGGCCTTGAGCTTTGCGAACATCTCTTCGTTTGAGGCGAAGTAGTCGAGTACCACATCGACGCCATACTCCTTCTCGAATGCCTCGATCACGGAGTCAGGGGTGTAGTAGGACCAGTTGTAGACGTAGAGCTTCTTGCTTCCGGTGGTGTTCTTCTCATTGGAAGAGTCCTTGCTGCAACCTGTAAGGGTGAATGCGGCCACGGCGAAAAGCACTACTACGATGTGAAAGAGTTTGTTGGTAGGTTTGCTCATTGCAAAACCTCCTCTGCCTTGAAATCTACCCGTCCAGGACAACATACGCCATACCCTGGATCGGTGGTTAGGAAAGAGGCCTTGAGTACAAGGCACGCCACAATTAGTTTAGGCTGGAATAGAAAGGAGAATTGAATTTTCGCAGAATTGCCTAACCATTGGTCATCTCCTTTGATGCATCGAAATGTAGCCCCATAATTGGGTATTTCCTCCTATGAGTCAATAACATGGATGACTAAAATGGGAAAAAAGGGAAGTTTTTTTAATGCGTATAACAACTTATTTTACTGCAAGTACTTAGGAATAAACAAGAACGGGGTGGGCTTCACTTTCTTTGGGGATTTTTCGGTGAATAGGCTGCCTTTCTGGCATGCAAGGCAAAAAATGGGTGAGCTCTGGCTTGCCCTCTTACATGTTTACCCCCATGACATTTACTGTTTTGGCCATCTCAAGGAAAAACCGGAGATTGCGACCACATTGGTTCAGTATCTTGTCAGATGGGCTCTTCTCAGTTTCCTATATTCGCTATATCCTAGAGCGCATGTCCACCACCAGCGGCCGAACCCAGATTGTAGCGCGCATAGAGATTATCATAGCGATGGTTGCCTTTGGTACCATCGGAATCTTTGTCAGGTATATTCCCTTGCCTTCTGCCGAGATAGCACTATGGCGAGGCATCATCGCGTTCTTGGTACTTACGCTGTTCATGCTTACAAGCGGAAGGCTCTCTGGGATTTCGAAATACAGGGGAAAACTGGGAAGACTTTTTTTTGCGGGTGCCGCCATGGGCTTCAACTGGATCCTGTTGTTCGAAGCCTATCGGTATACCAGTGTAGCACTTTCGACCTTAAGCTACTATTTTGCACCAACCATCATAATAGTTGGCAGCTCCCTTATCTTTCGTGAGCGGCTCAATGCCAAGCAGGTGGTCTGCTTCATCGTCTCGACAGCAGGGCTTGCCCTTATTATCGGGGTGCGGGGTGGAGGTGCGAACGATACCATAGGGGTCCTCTTTGGACTTGGGGCGGCTGTGCTCTATGCCTTTGTCTTCCTGACCAACAAGGCAACCCCAGAGTTCGATGGGTTGACCAGGACTTGGATCCAGTTTGCAGCAGCCATTATCGTCCTGACCCCGTACTGCACTCTGGTCACCGGTTTCCATATCCTGGAACTCCATGCATCTGGGCTGGTGAACCTCCTCATCCTGGGTGTAGTCCATACCGGTCTCATGTACTACCTCTATTTCTCAGCCCTGGCCCATCTGAAAGGCCAGCAGGTGGCTATCTTGAGCTACATCGACCCAATAGTCGCCGTTCTTCTCTCTGTAGCGATCCTGCACGAGGGCATTACCCTGTTGCAACTGGCGGGAGGGGGCTTGATCCTTGGGGCGACCTTGGCCAACGAACTGAACCGGAGACCCATAGTTGCTTGATTTCTGACAAGGCGAAATACCCCTACCAGGCTATGGCGAGTTCAGTAGGTGGTGGGTAGTTGTCCGCACTGAATATTCTGGGATAGGATTACTCTATGGAGTAATCTCTATTCATTTTCAATGGTCTATTACTCTGTATCGTAATCTGTACAAATATAGTAGTATTGTTTACTATAGGGCGTAAGCAAAATGTGGATAGATAGAGGGCCTGCATAAGAAATGAGGAGTTTCCCATGTATATAGAACGTGATGAGTACATGCAACTGTTTAAACCCTTTTTCCATAGGGACATTGTAAAAGTCCTCACAGGTATTAGGCGTTGTGGGAAATCGGTGATGCTACACCTTATCCAAGAGGAGCTTGCTAAAGAAGGAGTTCTTCGTTCCTCCATGCTCTCCATCAACTTTGAGTCAATGAAGGAGCCATTTGTTACTAGCTTGAAAGATACCTATGCGCACATACAAGATTTTGTCCAAAAACAGGGACAGAAGGTCTATCTGTTCTTGGATGAGATACAGGAATTGGAAAGCTGGGAGAAATTGGTAAACTCTTGCATGATAGATTTCTCTTGTGACATCTACATCACAGGCTCCAACGCAAATTTGCTTTCAGGAGAACTTGCAACCTATCTAGGTGGGCGGTACGTTGAATTTCCCATCTTTCCTCTCTCTTTCAAGGAGATATTGCCAGTTTTGGGAATTCCCAAACAGGAGGCATTCCAAATATATCTCCAGCGTGGAGGAATGCCTTTTCTCTATCAGACGGAAATGAGTGATGAGACCACAACAAAGTACCTGGAGGATATCTTTGATTCCATTATCATCAAGGATATTGCACGACGTGAAAATATTCGTGACATTGAACTTCTACGCCGTATCATCCTTTTCCTTATGGCCAACATGGGAAACATCTTTTCAGCCAAAAGTATAGTGGCGTATCTGAAAAGCGAGAAACGCACCATATCGCTGGAAACTCTCTACAACTACATCGAGTATGGCAAGCGGGCCTTCCTTTTGCACACAGTCAGTCGGTATGACATTCAGGGAAAGGAATTGTTACAATTCCAACAGAAAATCTACCTTACTGACCATGGATTCAGAGAAGCTCTTTTAGGGTCAGGTCGTTCTACCATTAACCAAACACTGGAAAACATTGTCTGCCAGGAGTTGTTGAGGAGAGGCTATGCTGTAAGGGTGGGTAAGCAAAAAACCAAGGAAGTAGATTTTATTGGGAGCAAGCAGGATACAAGAATCTACATACAGGTTTCTTACCTCCTCGCATCTCCAGAGACAGAGGAGAGAGAATTTGGAGTCCTTGAATCTATCAGAGACAACTATCCAAAGTATGTGCTCAGCATGGATCCAATACAAAGAAACAGAAGCGGCATAGTTCACCTGCATATCATTGATTTTTTGTTAGGATCATGGTGAGCTCGGTAGGTGGTGGGTAGTTTGCCGCACTGAATATTCTGGGATAGGATTACTCTATACCGTAATCTTTCTATATTATTTGCGTTTGGTTACTCTATACAGTAATCCATGTAGGTATAGTGCCTCTATTTTGCATAGGGTTGTCCATGATTGGGATACGAGCAGAGGATCAGCCAAAATAGGTCGTACCCTACAGGTCCCAGTATTGCCGCCACTATCCTTTTTTCTTCAGCCCATGTTGAATAAATCCTGCCAATATCCGATACTATATATCTGTACACTATGCATATACAAACCTACACCCAGGAGGTGGTAAACCTCCATACACATAGCTACTATTGCGGCCACGGATTTGGCGAAGTCGCAGAGTATGCACAGCAGGGCCTACAGCAGGGACTCTCCCTCCTAGGCATGAGCGAACACTGTCCGGTACCCGACAACCGTTGGGGGACCAGCCGCATGCCCTTTTCCATGCTTAAGGCATACAAGCAGGATTGCCTCGATGCAAAAGAGGCGTTCTCGGGCACCCTTGAAATCCTACGTGGGTTCGAGTGTGACTATCTTCCAGAGTACCGCACCTATTTTGAAGAACTGAAAGGGGATTGTGACTATCTCTTTTTCGGGGTGCATGACCTCTCCCTGGACAGCGATGTCGAGTACTCCATGTTCTGGAATGCCCTCACCAAGGAAGACCTCTTCTCCTATACCGACCTATATCTGGATGCGATGCAAAGCGGGCTGTTCCTCTTTGGAGCACACCCAGATGTCTTTTGCCACTCCTATAAAGCCTGGGACGCGGAGACCATCGCCTGCTCAAAGGCGATCATCGAGTGTGCTGTCGCCAACGATGTTGCCCTTGAGATCAACGGCAACGGAATGCGCAAGAACCTTGTGCAGACACCTGAGGGCAAGCGATATGCCTATCCACACCATGAGTTCTGGAAGCTTGCAGCCCAGTACCCTGTGAAGGTAATCTGCAACAGCGATGCCCACAAGCCAGCGGATGTGAATGATGTCATGGGTGCCTGCCTTGCATTTGCAAAGCAGTGTGGGATCACCTACGCCTCCTACCAGGTGGAGAACAGTGGTACAAGCACTACCCTTTCCCTCCTGGCCAAGGAGTCTTGAACGAAAAGAAACCTCCTGCCAGGGGAGCTCTGTAGCTGGGGTTTTTCTTCTTCCTATACATGATGAAAAAACAGAAGGCTGTTCCACCCCGATCGGGAGAAACAGCCTTCTTCTTTAGTTGCCAGCAATTCTCTACCGTACTGGACACGGCATATGAGGCAGGCCTCTCTTATTCGCCACAACCATGTTCGTGCTCATGTTCATGAGCATGTTCATGACAGACAGAGCCTGTGCTCTCCAGTTCCCCTTTGAGGTAGGCTGTGACCATATCCCTTGCCTTGCCCTGGACACCGACGATGACCTCGATGTTGTGCTCATTGAAGATATCGACGGCTCCTCCACCCATACCACCGCTGATGATGACATTCACCCCAAGGTCGTTGAGGAAGTTAGGTAGGAATCCTGGCTTGTGGCCTGGATTGTCCACTGACTTCTCGGTGAGGATGGCCCCTTTGTCGGTCTCGAAGATCTCAAAGGTCTGACAATGGCCGAAGTGGCCCGATACGTTCTTGTTGTCGCTCGCTACTGCAATTTTCAACATTGGTTACTCCCAATTCTCTAGATTGTTGTTCTATTCCCACAAAAGGAACACTCTATGGTTCGATGGGGCTTCTTGTGAAACTCCCCTATATCCTAATTGTTAATCAAAAAAGGATGGCATTCACTGTTTCTTCGTAAACTCCAGCTCTGTCCCACCCGAGAGGTATGCGATCTTCTCCTTCATCAGAGTGTGCAAAGCAGCATAGTTTTCACTGCCTGTACAGTGGCAGGTATAGTACTGGGCTCCGGTGGCAAGCAGTGCTTGGGCGATCGCTTGTAGGGTCTGGGGGCTTTC
Source organism: Sphaerochaeta sp. PS (assembly GCF_032144095.1). Lineage (NCBI taxonomy): Bacteria > Pseudomonadati > Spirochaetota > Spirochaetia > Spirochaetales > Sphaerochaetaceae > Sphaerochaeta > Sphaerochaeta sp. PS. The sequence continues at coordinate 54,727 of NZ_JAVSNJ010000008.1, read as the reverse complement.
CGGCTTTCCTGTGCTATGGTCATAGAGGTGGAAGCCTCCGATGACATGGGTGGGGTAGTGTCCAAAGAGGGTGTGGAAGTGCTCCACGATGTTGACGATTCCCCTATGGGAGCATCCGCTTACCAAGAGGCTAACCCCATCCTCCTCAATGGCGAGGTTCTGCTCATGGGCAAAGTCATCCTCTTCAAAACCTGTCTCGCTCTTCTTGAGCAGGCTCTTGTTCCCTGTAGGGTAGAATTTCTCTCCCTTGACATTGGAAAAGAGGGTAAGCCCTTTCCCTAGGGGTGTCTCCTTGCCGGTGAACATGACCCGGTTGTTCTTGATGAGGGTCTCATCTATCCCGATGAATCGGTTTTCGGCCCCTTCTCGTTGGGAGTAGTAGGGTTCAAGGGCAGACCGTCTCATATAGATGGGGGCCTTGCTGTTGAGTTCCAGGAAGGTTTCGATGCCTCCTCCATGGTCACGATGGCCATGGGAAAGGATGACCAGGTCGACCTTGCCCAGGTCTATGGCAAGTTCCTTTGCATTCTTGGCCAATAGCGGTGAGGCTCCTGTATCGAAGAGTATGGTCTTCTCTTTGGTCTCAATATAGAGGGAGAGGCCATGTTCGAACCCGATCTCTGGCTTGCATGAGGTGTTTTCCACAAGGGCTGTTATCTTCATCTTCGTATCGTCTCCTTGAGCATCTGCAAAGTCTTGTCATATACCTGCCTGACGGCAGTTCCACTATCACAGCTGTATTCTATGACACTCTTGCCCTCATTGACAGCTCGAACCGCCATCGGGTCAAAGGGAATTCTCCCTGCAAAGAAGATTCCTTCCTTCCAGCAGAACGTCTCGATCCGGGAAGAGAGCTCATCATTGGTATCGCTCTTGTTTACACAGACAGCGATGGTTACCCCAAGCTTTGCCGAGGTCTCTATGATCCTCTTCATGTCGCTGATGCCTGACACTGAGGGTTCTGCAACAATAAGGGCGAGGTCGACCCCGGTAAGGGAGGCAATGACCGGGCACCCGATGCCAGGGGAGCCATCGATGATGGCAAACTCTGTTGCATCGGAGACCTGTTTCAGCTGTTCCTTGACTTTGGTCACCAGCATCCCTGTAGTCCCGCTACCCATCAGGAGGGTTGCCGTGGAGAAATGCTCATCCCCGTTGCTGAACAGTTTCAGCTCCCCAGCCTTTGCCTTTTCCATCGTGATGGCCTGTTGTGGGCAGAGATAGGCACAAAGGGTACACCCCTCGCAGGCTATGGGGTCGACTGTGTGGCTGGTCTCATGTTTTTCTATGGCGTGGAAACGGCATGCATCAAGGCAGATCCCACAGTTGGTGCACGCCTCAGCATTGATGACGGCCTTGTCCAGGCCATGGTAGTCGCTGGCCTTCTCCTGGGGAAATGGATGCATGACAAGGTGGAGGTTTGGGGCATCGACATCACAGTCGGCATACGCCTTGGCCTGGGCAAGCTTGATGAAGGCGCTGGCGATGGTGGTCTTGCCAGTTCCGCCCTTACCGCTGAGGATCAGCAGCTGTTTCATCAGATACCTCCTTCAGGGCTTTCTCCAGGATGGCTGAGAACAGCTTGTGGTAGTGTGCATCCTCACGGGCTGCGATCCTTCCTTCAGAATTCATTTTTCCCAACCTCTTGTCAAAGGGGATGTTCCCCAGTATGGGGATGTTGTTCTTTTTGCAGTACTCCTCAGACGGGTTCACTCCCTCGAGGGTCTTGTTCAGGACAACTGCATGCTTCTTGCCCAACAGGGTCACCAGCTGGTGCACCATGGCCAGGTTGTGGGAACCGAAGATGGTAGGTTCGGCAACCAGGATGCAGAAATCAGCGAGGCGTATGCTCTCTGTCACGAGGCAACTGCTGCCAGGAGGTGCATCGATGATGGTAAGGTTCCCATCCTTGTGCTTGAGCAGGGCCTCGATGATGGGGACCCCGGAGCTTTCCCCAATGTTCATGGTCCCTGATATGCACCGCACTGAGCCGGAGTGGCCTATGCTCATCTCCCCGATCGGGCGCTCGCTTTCAGAGAGTGCCTTCTGGGGACAGACATAGATGCAACCCCCACAGCTGTGGCAGATCTCATCGAAGATCATCAGGCGTTTGCCGATGAGGGCGAGGGCGTTGAATGCACAGAAGTCTACACATTTGTGGCATCCGTCACACAAGGTCTCATCGACTACAGGCTTCTTTACCGTCACCAGTTTCTCAAACTCCCTGGAGGGTTTGAAGAAGAGGTTCCCGTTGGGCTCTTCCACATCACAATCGATGTAGGTGGCCATAGCGGCAACTGAGCTCAGGTTTACCGAGAGCAGGGTCTTGCCTGTCCCGCCTTTGCCACTGAGGATGGCAATGGTAGGGTCAGTGGCCATGATGGAAGCCTGCATGGACCTCCTGCAGAGGCTCAAGCTTGTTTTGCTGATGTGCACTGATGTTGTCGGCAACACTGAGGTTGAGGGCCTTGAAGAGCTTTACCCCTGCCGGTTCGAGGACCTTGGCGGCATTCTCGCCACAACGGAAGGTTATGAGGAGGTCGGCCTTGTTGTCCACCAACAGCTGTGCTGCCTTGATACCGGCCCCTCCTGGGCTCTCTGCCGCACTGTTCACAAGAAAAGAATTCTGCTGCTCTTCTGTATTGAAGAGGCAGTAGAAGGGAGCGCGTCCAAAGGATACGCATATGGCAGAATCGAGGCTCTCTTTGTCTGATGGGATTGCTAGTATCATGAAAATTCCTCCATGTGATATAGGGTGTTATTCTTGGCCGCGGCGGTGCCTGCACCCCCGCTCTATGGTACATCTGGGTCCATCCTGCCCGCACAGGTGGTACTCTCCGCCTTCGATCAGCAGCACCTTTCCGTTTACCAGGGATTCGGCGATTTTCTTTCTCGCCACCTCATAGATCCCCTGCACGGTTGTCCTTGCCACGTTCATCTGTTTGGCACAGAGCTCCTGGTTGAACCCTTCCAGGTCTATGAGGCGGATGGTCTCATATTCATCGACGGTCATGGTTATGGCCTCTCGCCTGCCTGCAGAGACCCCCAAGGGGCCAAATCTGTTGTTATCCGGCAGCGAGCAGACATTTCTCCACTTTCTTGGTCTTGGCATACATGCTCCTTTCTCAGAACAGAATCTCAGGAATGCTGTTTCAGACATATGTCAATTACTTCTCTATCGTAGAAGTATTATTGGCATATGTCAATAACTTTGGATAATTCCTTTCTTTTTTACTTTTCCGGGTTTGGTTTTTTGTGAAGAAAGAAGAGCGGCCTGCTTTTGGCAGACCGCTTGGCTTTACATGATGATGATCTGGTCGCGTTCGGGGCCGACCGAAATGTACTTGATGGGGGCACCCACAAGCTCGGAGAGCCGCTTGCAGTAGATCTGGGCATTCTTGGGAAGATTTTCCCACTTCCTTGCATTGGTGGTGTCGCTCATCCACCCGTCATACTCTTCGTAGATAGGCTGGGCGATCTCCTGCTGGGCTGTCTCGGGAAGGTGCTTGATGATCTCCCCATTGACCTTGTAGGCGACACATATCTTCAGCTTCTCGAAGCTGTCCAGGATGTCGAGCTTGGTAAGGGCGATGCTGGTAAAGCCGTTTATCCAACAGGAGTAGTCGGCGGCAACAGCATCGAACCAACCACAGCGGCGGGGACGGCCGGTGGTTGCACCGAACTCCTTGCCTACTGTCTGTAGCTTGGTGCCGATTTCGTCGAAAAGTTCGGTCATGAACGGGCCGCCACCGACACTGGTGGAGTAGACCTTTGCCACACCGATGACCTCACTGATCCTGCTCGGTGCGATACCCGCTCCGCAGGTAGCACCGCCGGAAGTAGGGGAGCTACTGGTAGTGTAGGGGTAGATTCCCCAGTCGAGGTCACGCATGATGCCAAGCTGGCCTTCAAGCAGGATCTTCTTGTTGTCTTCATACGCCTGGCGCAGAAGGGGAACTGTATCGATGATCTTGTCGCCGAACTGGTCCCTCCACTTGGCACAGAGTGCAAGCATCTCGTCGACGGTGACCTCAGGGAGACCGAAGTATGAGAGTTCGCGGTTCTTCTGGGGAAGGGCCATCTCAAGACGGTTCTTCAGGCGGTCAAAATCGAGCAGGTCAGCAGCGCGGATACCCGACCGGGTGGCCTTGTCGCTATAGCAGGGGCCGATGCCCCTCTTGGTGGTCCCTATCTGCATCTTCTGGCTTTTGGAACCTTCCTGTGCTCCGTCGAGCATGCAATGGTAGGGCATGATGAGGTGGGCACGTACGTCCACAAAGAGGTTGGTGACCTCTACGCCCTTTGCCGCGATGGAAGCAAGCTCGGTTGCCATGGTCTCAAAGTTAACCACGGTTCCAGCACCTACAATGTTGGTTGTCTCTGGGTTGAAGATCCCTGATGGGATGATGTGCAGGGCAAACTTGCCCTTGTCGTTGATGACGGTATGTCCAGCATTGTCCCCGCCTTGGTAGCGGATTACGATGTCAGAGTGTACAGCCAGATAGTCGACAATACGGCCCTTTCCCTCGTCTCCCCACTGTGCCCCTACAATTGAAGTGATGTTGCTCATCAGGTGCGCTCCTTGGTCTGCTCAAGCATGATTCGTTCGTTTTCCGTGTGCTCTTCAATGTCCTCAGCATCCCATGGGTACTTGATCCAGACATTGCCCAGCTCCAGGCCTGCGAAGTAGCGTTTGATTTCGATAGGGAACTCGACATCCTTGTCCTTCTGCTTGTTGTGCAGGACCAGGACTGCAATCTCCTCAGGCTTGAACTTCAACAGTTCCCCAACGCAGTATGCCAGCGTGGCGCGGGTGTCGTCAACCTCGTCGATGAGCAGGACCTTCTTCCCTTCCAGCTGGGACTGCACCTCGTCGATCCACTGGATCTTGGTAGGGTGGTCCTTGTGCTTGTTGTCAATTCCGTAGTAGGAGATTCCCACTGCATAGATAGGGCGATTGATGAAGGTCTTCATGATCCTGGCAGGGATGAACCCACCACTTCCGATTGCAACGATCACATCCGGGTCGAAGCCGGTGGAGATAAGCTGCTCGCTTAGGTTTTTCACCAACTTGTGAACCGAATTGTAACTTACATAGAACTTTTTCTTGTCCATCTCTCGCTCCTTGGCGTTTAGGCTTGTGGAAACATTTCTGCTATATAGGGAAGGGTCCGATACTTTTCGTTATAGTCAAGTCCGTACCCGACAACCCAGACATCGGGGATTGTGAAACCAAGATAGTCGATGGTGATGGGCACACAGTGCCTATCGGGCTTGTCCAACAGGACGGCTGTCTTCACTGAGGCAGGATTGCGGGTCCTGAAGTTACGGATAAGGTAGTCGAGGGTGTTGCCGCTGTCGAGGATGTCCTCAATGATGAGCACATGTCGGTTTTCCATATTCTCACGGGTGTCCATCAAAAGACGGACGTTGCCGCTCTGGTCCCCTTTGTAGGAGGAGAGGGCGATGAAGTCAACCACATGGTTGACCGAGAGCTTGCGTGCAAGGTCGGCAATAAAGATGAATGAGCCCTTCAAGACACCAACAAGCAGGAGGGTGCCATCGGTATCGGCATAGTCTGCACTGATTTTTCTTGCAAGCTCGTTAACTCTTCGGTCGATCGTGTCTGCATCGATGAGAACACGCGAAAGATCCTCTGTCAAAGCAGGGATCGAGAGGGAATGATTCATTGGGCCTCCTCAACGAAACAGGTTGCCCTGTTTGTACCATGTCTGTATAGGGTAGGAATACTCGAAAAACAGGGGAGTGTCAATGTCGGATATGGGGTTGCCGCCACTGGAAAAAGAGTGCAGCGAAGGATCATGCCAGGAAGGCAATGGCTGGCTTGCTGCTACGACCGGGTGTAGGTAAGAGACAATTGAGCGATTCCGAAAAAGCAATCCGCAGTCGTGCCAGTATCTCCTCTCCATAAAAAATGCCTACTTGACCGCAGTATTGCCAGAAGTTACACTGATGGTGACGTTAGGAGGCCCTCGATGTATGTTGAAGTAGCAGCTGATGTATTGGAGATGAATCCCTTTACCGCAATAGGGAAGGATGGATTCCTCATCACCGCAGGCAGTCCTGAGCATTTCAATGTCATGACTGCATCCTGGGGTGCCATGGGGGTGCTGTGGGGAAGGAACATGGTGACCGTCTTTGTACGGGGAAGCAGGCACACCCACAAGTTCCTTGAGGAATCCGATGGCTTTACCTGTTCATTCCTTGGATCCGACATGAAGGATACCCTGCTCTGGTGCGGCCAGCATAGTGGCCGGGATGGGGACAAGATTGCAGCTACCGGCCTGCAACCCGACTACATCCCTACCGATTCAGGACCTGACCGTGTAACCTTCAGGCAGGCTTCGTTGGTTTTCTCCTGTACCAAGGCCTCTGTGATGCAGATAGAGAAATCCCAGTTTGTGCTCCCCGAGATCGAAGAGCACTATGGTGACGAAGATTACCACACTGTATATGTAGGTTTTATTGACAAAATACTGGCCAATCAATAGGCTGGGAGCACTACAATAGTATAGCTTCGGGCCTTATGGCTTGAAAGGGCGGGACTCCATATCCTGCCAAGGAGCAAAGATGCATTTTTCTAGGGAACAGGCGCACGAAGCGCTGTCAATCATGGTACGTTCGCGCCATTTCGAGGAAATGATCGATACCTTCTTCAAGCATAAGGAAATGCATGGGACCACCCACCTTTCCATCGGGCAGGAGGCCACACAGGCTGGACTCTCCCTTGCATTGAACCAGAGTGATTGGATAGTTCCCACCCATCGTTGCCATGGGCATACCATTGCCAGGGGAACGGACGAACAAAAGATGTTCAGTGAGATGTTTGGCTCATCCGACGGTATTTGCAAGGGCCTTGGCGGCTCCATGCACATGACAGATGTCGAACACTTCAATGCAGGATCCTCTGCCGTTGTCGGCAGTGGTGTGAACCTTGCAACAGGCATTGCCTTTGCTCTCAAGAATCAGAAGAGCCCTGCCATAAGCGTTGCCATCTTCGGCGATGGTGCAACCAGCCGGGGTGCGGTTCATGAAAGCATGAACCTCGCTTCTGTATGGGATCTTCCCGTGCTCTTTTTCTGTGAGAACAACGGTTATGGGATGAGTGCAGCTACCCGTAGGATGGTGGCAACTGACTCCATCGCAAGGCGTTCTGAGGGGTATGACATCGAGTATGCAGTCGTCGATGGCAATGATGTCGAGGCTGTCTACCTGGCAGCAAAGATAGCAGTGGAAAAGATCCGGAGCACCAGCCGTCCCTATTTCCTTGAGGTGAAGACCTATCGCAGTTGTGGCCATTCAAAAAGCGACAGTTGTGTCTACAGAAGTAGGGAGGAGGAGTCCCTTTGGCTCCAGAGGGATCCCATTACCCTGTTTTCCAAGGTCATGGTAGCCAGTACTCTCTTCACCGAAGAGGATGTGGCCTCCATCATACTTGCTGAAAGGCTCAAGGTTGAGGAGGCTGCAAAGGCAGCCATCGCCTTGCGCTACTCCCATGTGAGCCTTGAGCAGGCCATGGGCTATCTCTTTGCCCCTGAGGAAGAAGTGGCCCTACGCCTTTCAAACGGGATACCCACACGCAGGATAAGCTACCGTGAGGCGATCCGTGAGGCCATCGATGAGGAGATGGCGCGCGACAAGGCCGTCCATCTCATTGGGGAGGACATCGGCCAGTATGGTGGATGTTTCAAGGTAACCGGCTCCCTCTTTGAGAAGCACCCCTCCCAACTGCATGAGACCCCGGTCAGTGAAGAGGCCTTTACAGGCCTTGCAGTAGGGGCTTCCATGCTAGGACTGCGCCCGGTGGTGGAGATCATGTATGGTGATTTCTCCACCCTTGCAAGCGACCCCATCATCAACCATGCGGCCAAGGCCAGCTTCATGAGTGCCGGCCAGCTCTCCTGCCCGATGGTGCTCCGTGCCCCGATCGGCAGCGGTACTGGCCACGGGGCCCAGCATACCCAGAGCCTGGAGGCGATGTTTGCCAACGTGCCGGGACTCATTATCGTAGCGCCTTCCTGCCCAGGCGATGCCAAGGCCCTGCTCAAAAGTTCCATACGCAGCAACAACCCAGTCCTCTATTTTGAGAACAAGCACCTGTACAACAATCTTGGCCCGGTTGGTGATGGCGACTACCTGATGCCTTTGGGCAAGGCTGTTGTCAAGAAACGGGGTGAGCATGTAACCATCGTCTCCTACAGCCACGCCGTCATGACATGCCTGGAAGCGGCAACCATCCTGAGCTCCCAGGACGAGATAGAGGTGGAGGTCATCGACCTTGCAACCATCAAGCCGATGGACAAGGAGACCATCCTCCGTTCGGTGCTGAAGACCCAGAGGCTATTGGTCGTGCATGACAGCCCTGAAGCAGGTGGGTATGGTGCAGAGGTGGTCTCCCTGGTTGTTTCGGATGAACAGTGCTTTGCCTCCCTGGTCTCTCCACCTGTGCGTCTCTGTGGCAAGGAGAGCCCGATTCCCTTCTCCCTCGAGTTGGAAAAACAGGTCATTCCCACAAAAGAAGAGGTTGTTGCCTCTGTTCGCCGACTTTTCCGTCCGACAGAGCCTTTCCTTTTTTCCCTGTAGAGGCTAGAATGAGACCACTTGCGCCGCATCTTTTGCGGCGCTGATTTACAGGAGTACTAACAGCATGGATATTGATGTAAAGAACTTACATCCCCTTGAAGTCCGCCTTCTCAGGCATGTCGCCCTCGGTGAAAGTATTACAGGGGAGCGTATCGTTGAGGAGCTCGGCTACAAAGTAGGGCAGTGCAACCAGGCTTTCAGCTGGTTGAGCGCCAAGGGATACCTGATCGAAACAAGCCGCACCAAAGGTGTGTTCTATGAACTTACTGACTTCGGCCGTGAGCAGCAGGAGAAAGGCACCCCTGCCCAGCGCATCTTTGCCCTCCTTGCGAAGGATGGCGAGCATACCCTTCCTGAGATAGCCGAAAAGCTCAGTCTGGACAAGAGCGAGATCGGTTCTGCATTCGGCCAACTATCCAAGGCTGGTGTTGCCTTCATGAACCAGGACAACAAGGCCGCCCTGAAAAGCAACACGCTTCCTCTTGAAGTGGAGGTTGCTGCCTCCTTGCTCACCAAGGGCCTTTCCGGTGAAATTGCAGAGAGCTCGCTTTCCGATGACGAGAGGGGTGCGATGGCCAAGATCGCGAAGAAGCGTGGTGCTACCAACTCCCCCTTCAAGATGGCCGAACGTGAGGACCTTGTCTTCGCTTTGACCGAGAACGGCGAGTTGGCCCGAAAAGCAATTTTCGAGCAGAACATCACCGGTGAAGAGCTCGGTTCTGTCACCGCTGAGATGCTCTCAAGCGGGAGCTGGAAGAGTGGTTCCTTCAGGCCCTACGGCCTCAATGCCCCGACCTCGCGCCTCATCCCCGGCAGGCACAACGCCTATGGCAACTATCTGCAATGGGTGAAGGACAAGCTTTGTGCCCTCGGCTTTGAGGAGTTCGACGGCTCCCTTGTCGAAAACGAGTTCTGGAATGGTGATGCCCTTTTCATGCCACAGTTCCACAGTGCCCGCGACATCCATGACGTCTACTATGTGAAGGATCCTGTCCATTGCAAGAAGATTGAGGAACCTTGGCTTAGCCAGGTTTCCCAGACCCATGAGGATGGCTGGAATACCGGTAGCCGTGGCTGGGGCTACAAATTCGACCATGAGTTTACCCGACGCCAGGTACTGAGAAGCCAGGGGACTGTCCTCTCTGCCCGCCAGCTTCCCACTGCAAAGGTTCCTGGCAAGTACTTCGGTGTTGCCCGATGTTTCCGCTACGACCAGGTCGATGCCACCCATGGCGCTGACTTCTACCAGACCGAAGGTATCGTGCTTGGCAATGATGTAAACCTGAAGACCCTGCTGGGGCTGTTGAAGATGTTTGCCGAAGAGATCGCCGGAGCTGAAGAGGTCAAGTATGTACCTGGCTACTTCCCGTTCACCGAGCCTTCCATTGAAGTGCACATCAAGCATCCTGTCCTGGGATGGTTCGAACTGGGTGGAAGTGGAATATTCCGCCCTGAGGTAACGAAGGCCCTGGGGATTGATGTCCCTGTCCTGGCCTGGGGGCTTGGTATCGACCGCATGGCCCTGATGCACCTCGGTCTGAATGACCTTCGTGAACTCTTTACCCCGAACATTGAGTCGGTACGCACGAGGAGGGGAAACTAATGCCAAAGATTGAAACTACAGGTGAGCTGTTCTATGGCTTGCTGGGAAAAACCCTCACCGATAGCCAGCTGGAAGATATTCTTCCTGTTGCAAAGGCCGAACTCGACGGGCATGAAGGGGATATCCTCAAGATTGAACTCAATGACACCAACCGGCCCGACCTCTGGTCAGCTGCCGGTGTTGCACGCCTTCTGAAATCCTATTGGGGTGTCGAGGCTCCTGTCTATGACTTCTGTTCCACCAATGAAGAGTCCTTTGACCACGAGGGGCGTGAGGTGCATGTCCACAGCTCTGTCCTCTCTGTCCGTCCCTACTGTGTTGCCTTTGCTGCAAAGGGACACAAGGTAAATGAGCATGACCTTGAGGCCCTTATCCAGAGCCAGGAGAAGCTTTGCTCTAACTTTGGGCGCAAGCGCAAGACCATAGCCATGGGCATCTACCGATCGGCCCTCATCAAGTACCCAGTGCACTACCAGGGTGTCGATCCGGATACCACCAGCTTTGTCCCGCTTGGGATGAGTGAGAAGCTTACCCTCAGGGAGATCTGCTCGGTGCATCCCAAGGGCAAGGAGTTCGGCCATATTGTCTCTGGCAGTCCGCTCTTTCCCTACATCACCGACGATAATGGCGATACCCTCTCCTTTCCTCCTGTCATCAACAGTGCCCGGATTGGGGCTGTCGAGATAGGGGATGACGAGCTCTTCCTCGAGCTCTCCGGCTCTGACCTGCGTGATATGCTTCTCGCTGCCTCCATCATGGCATGCGATATGAGTGACTTGGGTTTTGAGATCCTCCCTGTCAAGGTCATCTATCCTGAAGAGACCGAGTTTGGCAAGGAGATCACCGTCCCATACTACTTCCAGGAGCCGGCTTCTTGCCCGCTCTCCCTGGTCCACAAGACCTTGGGGGAGAAGATGAGTGGCGAGGAGGCAGTTGCTTCCCTGAAGAAGATGGGCATCTATGCCTTCTACAGCGACGACACGATCTACGCTACAGTCCCTGAGTTCCGCAACGACTTCCTCCACTCGGCTGACCTGGTTGAGGACATCATGATCGGATATGGTTTGGGCAACTTCGAGCCTGAGATGCCTCAGGACTTCACCGTCGGCAGGCTTACCGCTGCCGAGGAGCTGGGACGCAAGGTTAAGGACATCATGGTAGGCCTCGGCTTCCAGGAGATGGTCTACAACTACCTTGGTTCAAGAAAAGAGTATGTGGACAACATGCAGGTTGATGGAAAGTCCTACATCTCCATCTCCAATCCGATGAGCGAGAACTACGAGATGGTGCGGCCCTCGATCATTCCCTCCCTGATGGAGAGTGAGAGTGTCTCAGGCCATGCTCCCTTCCCGCACAAGATCTTCGAGGTGGGCAAGGTTGCCTTCCTTGATGATACGGATAACAGTGGGACTACAACCAGAAACTATCTGGGCTTCCTCAGCTCTGACAGTGTCATGGGCTTCAATGAGGCCTCCTCCTTGGTAAACACCCTGATGTATTTCCTTGGCAAGGAGTACTCTCTTGCCTCCCTTGAGAGTGATACCCGCTTCATCCCCGGAAGAAGTGCCGCTGTCATGATCGGGGACATCAAGGTCGGCGTCTTTGGCGAGATACACCCCCAGGTATTGGAAAACTGGGGTTGTGGCATGCCGACTGTTGCCTGTGAGATTGACCTGGACCTGGTGATGGCCAACTAGAAGGGTAGGCCAGAGCACGGATAGCCAAAGGGTTATGTACTGGATGGGGAGCTGCATGCAGCTCCCTTTTCTTTGTCTGAGGATCCTGGCATGCAATCGTACTATTCGAAAGATACCTGAATTGTTCCCTTCCTACCCTCATAGGCATACTGCTACTTCATCTCGAAGTAGAAGCTCCAGAAAAGGATCCTTAACTTCCCACACGACAGACCAGTAGTATCGCCGACACATGGTTGGTGAATGTGTTTGTTTTGCAAAACAGGACTATGATTTTGCAGTGATACCACAGTTTTGCTCTTTGTAATTTAGAATTGACTTATGCAATGGCAGGGCATACCATGGTCTTGAGGTGCAGGCTGTAAGGTATACAACAAGGGATGTGCAAATAGAAGACAGTGAGCTCCTCATATTCCTAAAGGAGGAATTAGGTATGAAGAAACTCGTTCTGGTTCTCTTGGTTCTTATGGTCGTAGGGACATCCCTCTTTGCGCAAGCCTCTGGTGAAGCAAAGAACCCAGTCCTTCGCATCATCACCTGGTCAGGCTATGCCCCACAAGAATTGTTGGACAAGTTTACCGCTGAGACAGGCTACAAGGTAGAGGTCACCCTCAGCAACAACGAAGAGATGATAAGCAAACTCAGGGCAACCCGTGGTGGTGGTTTTGACCTTGCCCAGCCATCTCAGGACCGCATATCCTCTGTCGTGGAGCAGTATGCGATCTATCAGCCCATCGACTACACCCGTCTTGATACTAACCAGATAGACCCCTCCTTGCTTGAGGCAGTCAAGAAGAACACCCTCGTTGGAGGCAAGTCCTATGCTGTCCCCCATATCTATGGTACAGAGGGGTTGGTGGTCAACACGGCAAAGGCCCCCAATATCAAGGATTTCAAGGATCTGCTCGATCCCAAGTATGCCGGAAGGGTCTCCTACCGCTTGAAGAGACCAACGCTCATTGGCATGGGATTCTCCCTTGGCTATGATCCTTTCTCCCTCTACAACGACCCTGCAGGATACCAGAAGTTCCTCAACGAGATGGAGAAGGTCCTCATCGCCGGCAAGCCTTCGGTAAAGACCTATTGGGACAATGGGGACCAGTTGCTCCAATCCCTGCGTTCTGAAGAGGTCTGGGCTGCTTCTGCATGGGAACAGGCAGGATGGAAACTCCACTCCGAGAACCCAAACATCGATTACTTTGCCCCCAGCAGCGGTGCCTTGGCCTGGGTTGACACCTTCGCCATTCCGGCAAAGAGCGAGAACCTCGATGCAGCCTATGCATACATCAACTTTATGTTGAGGGCAGAGAATGCCGCATTCTTTACCAACCGTGAGACCTACGGAACAGCATCCAAGGATGCCGTGAACTTCCTCGATCCCGAGATCAGGGCAAACTTCACCCGTGGCCTTCCTCCAGAAGTATTGGCCAACATCAACTGGTATCCCACCGTCCCAGCAGGCATTGAGGAGATGGAAGGAAAGACCCTGGACAAGGTAAAAGCTGCCCGTTAGCAGAAAACCCATCACACACTGTGCCAATAGCTGGCAAGACCGGCTATTGGCACCCCTCAAGGTAGACAACACAATGGATAGTGCACTCTCAGTACAGAAGCTCACCAAGCGCTTTGGTGATTTTACCGCAGTCGACCAGGTCTCGTTTGAAGTTGAGGATGGAAAGTTCTTTTCTATCCTCGGTCCTTCGGGTTGCGGCAAGACAACCCTGCTCAGAATGATAGCAGGCTTCTACAGACCCGATGGAGGAACGCTCCTCTTCAATGGGAAGAACATGGATGGGATCGCACCCAACAAGCGACCCGTCAACCTGGTATTCCAGAACCTCGCCCTGTTTCCCATGATGAATGTCCATGAGAACATAGCCTTTGGCCTTCGCCGAAGAGGGGAGAGGGGCCCTGATGTCGACAAGAAGGTACGAAAGCTTCTCGAAAGAGTGGGACTTCCTGAGTCAGGGAAAAAACAGATCAGCCAACTCTCGGGTGGGCAGAAGCAACGCATTGCCATCGCCCGCTGCCTCATCATGGAACCCACGGTCCTCCTGCTTGATGAACCGTTGGGGGCCCTCGATGCCAAGCTTCGCGAACACATGAAGGTCGAGCTGAAGACCTTGCAGTCCCAGGTGGGGACTACCTTTGTCTACATCACCCACGACCAGAGCGAAGCCATGGTGATGAGCGACACCGTTGCCGTCATGAACAACGGACGGTTTGAACAGATAGGATCCCCACAGGACCTCTACCACAACCCCAGCTCTTCCTTTGTCGCCCAGTTTGTGGGGAACAACAACAAGCTGCGGGTCTCCCTTCGATCCGATGCACACGGGACATTCATAGCCAGATATGCATCTTCCTTTGACATTACGCTCTCAGGACAGTATGAGATTCCAGGCGAGAAGGATGAGTACGACCTCTTTATCCGTCCTGAGGCAGTCATCATCAATCCTGGGACTGGACGCACCAACTTCAACACCCTGCCGGTGGATGTAAAGTCCATCCTCTTTGATGGAGGGAACAGCAGGTTGCTGGTCAAGCCCCTGGGCACAGAGGATGAACTGGTGGTCGCCCTTCCCCAGACCAGAGAGTTTGATAGTATCAGGGCAGGGGACCGCATCCAGATAGGTTGGGACATGAACAAGAGCATCTGCTACAAACGCAGTGACTGGAAGTTATATGATGAAGAATAGACAACACATACAGTGGGGCTTCCTCTTCTTTTTCCTTCCTGTTGCCCTATGGCTCCTCCTTCTTATCGTCCTGCCCCATCTGGAACTGCTGAAGCTCTCCTTTACCAAGGCCAATACCGGCAAGTTCACCCTGGACAACTACCTTGCCTTTTTCAAGGAGCCCATCTATTGGCTCACCTTTGTCCGTACTGCAGGGTACTCCATCCTCGTGACCTTCCTGGTGATGGTCATCTCCCTTCCTGTCTCCTTCTACATCTCCAAGATCGTGAAGCCCAAGATCAGTGGGGTCCTGATGATCCTCATCCTGGTTCCCTTCTGGGTAAGTGAACTCATCCGGGTCTATGGCTGGATGATCTTGCTGAGGGAGAGTGGTGTGCTGAATCATTTCCTTGTCTCCATAGGGATTTTCAAGCAACCTGTGGAGATGCTCTACAGGGATGCCACGATGATCATGGGCCTTGTCTACACCAGCATGCTGTTCATGGTGGTGCCGGTCATCGGGGTAATGGATGACCTGGACAACTCCCTTATCGAGGCAGCCTACGATCTTGGTGCATCGAAGATAGCCATCTGGCGGACCATCATCATACCGCACTGTGCGTCGGGCCTGGTCAGTGGGGGCATCATCGTCTTCATGCTGGTATTGGGAAGCTACCTTACCCCAAACCTGATGGGGGGCAAGAACTCCCTCTGGTTTACCGAGCAGATCTACAACCAGATCATCCTCTACTTCAACTGGAACCAGGGTGCAGCATTTGGCTTCCTCTTGCTGCTGCTCTCGTCGCTGATAATCTGGGTCATCCTCAAGCTTACCAGACAGAACCTCAAGGAGGTGGTCAAATGATCAGGTCCCTACCATCCTCAAAGAGATACCGCCATGGTTTTACCCTCTTTATCGTCCTCTACTTCATTTTTCTCTTTGCCCCTTTGGTGGTGACGATGGTGCTCGCCTTCAACGACTCCATGTACCCATCCCTTCCTTGGCAAGGGTTCACGTTGGACTGGTTCTTTGGGAAAGGCCCCCAGAAGTATGGCATCTTCCATGACCAGACCAATTTGAGAAGCCTCTTTACCTCCTTCAGGGTTGCCATCTCTGTTGCCATTGTCTCAACCTTCCTGGGCACCTGCGCAGCCTTCCTGTTCGAGCAGGAGAATTTCCGGTTCAAGGGAGCCCTCTACTTTCTCATGATAGCGCCCCTGGTTATCCCAGGTGTCATCCTGGGCATCTCCATATTGATGTTTTCCAATGCCATAGGGCTGTTCATCGAGGACCATCTCAACATCTACATCAAGTTCTTGGGCCCGGGCTTCCCTCTTGTGGTGCTTGGACAGTCATCGTTCATCTCTACCATTGTGGCCTTGGTTGTCTCTGCAAGGCTGAAGAAGTTTGACCATAGCCTGGAGGAGGCGGCCTACAACCTGGGAGCCAACAGGGCTCAGGTGCTCTGGTTCATTACCCTCAAGTACCTGAGGCCCTCCATCATAGGGGGAGCTGCCATGGCATTTCTCATGTCCTTCGAAAACTTCAACACCACGATCTTCCTGGTGGGCTCCCAGGCGACATTGCCGATAAACATGTATATGCAGGTACGAGACGGCTCGACCCCTGTCATCAATGCCATCTCCTTCCTGCTTATCCTGGGTACCTCAATATTTGCCGTGGCGAACCTTTCGAAGGGGAACAAGAACATTAGCTAGGTGGATAGGCTACAGATGACCTGCCTTCCTATGATTCTTGTTCCAATGCATAGAAATTGAATAAGTATGCAGTTTGTACCGATAGGACTTGACTTGTCCCTCTCTCTGATTGTATGGTGTTTCCATGAATATGAACCATTACAGCATCCATCATCATGGCATGATTATCCGACCTTAGACAGGTGGGCGCTGTTACCTATATACAGACCTCCGCATGTCGCGGAGGTTTTTTTGTCGTTTGACCAGGAGGAATTCGATGGGACAGGTAGTACGCATAGCGATTCAGAAGAGCGGCCGGCTGAGTGAGAAATCCTTGGAGATTATCAAGAACTGTGGGATAAAGTTCGGTTCGGACTCCCGGGTTCTGAAGGAGGAGGCCTCCAATTTTCCCTTGGAGTTCCTCTATGTCCGTGATGACGATATCCCTTCCTATGTACGTGACGGGGTTGCTGATATCGGCATTGTAGGGCGTAACGAGTTTGATGAGCAGGCCATCGACCTGGAGGTCATCCGGGACTTGGGTTTTGCAAAATGCCGGCTCAGCATCGCCGTTCCCAACGACTTCAGCTACCAGGGACTCGCTTCCCTGGAAGGCAAGCGTATCGCCACCAGTTACCCTCACATCCTGGAGGGGATTCTCTCTGAAAAAGGAATCAAGGCAACTTTTGTCCAGGTATCCGGTTCGGTCGAGGTAACCCCTGCCATTGGGTTGGCCGATGTCATCTGCGACCTGGTGAGCACCGGTGCCACCCTTGCCATGAACGGGCTCCGTGAGGTCGAGAAGATCTACACCTCGACTGCTGTCATGATAGGCCGAAAGAAGATGGGCAACGATGAGAAGGCAGCCATCCTCTCCCGCCTGCTGCTGCGTATCGATGCCGTCATGAGGGCTGCTTCCTACAAGTATGTCATCTTCAACCTCCCTGAGGAGCATCTTGACCAGGTGGCTGGTATCGTGGGAGGCATGAAGAGCCCAACGGTAACCCGGCTCATGGAGAAGGGTTGGCTCTCGGTTCAGACCGTAGTTGCTGAGGACCTGTTCTGGGATGTGTTTGAACAGCTCAAGGCTCTCGGGGCCCAGGGAATTCTGGTAACCCCCATTGAGAAGATGACGGAGTAGGAGAGAACCATGGCATATCTTAGCAGAAATTATGCACCACAAGGGGAGGAGCTTGCCCGCCTGCTAAGGCGGACCAGCTCTGATGCCCACAAGGTGGAACAGCAGGTGGCCGAGATCCTCTTTCGGGTCGAGAGGGAAGGCGATACTGCCCTGTTCTCCTTGGAACAGCAGTTCACCAAAGCTGAACTCACATCCCTTGCAGTGTCAGAAGAGGAATTTCAGGAAGCGGAACTACTGGTTTCACAAGATCTGAAGAATGCCTTGGCCATTGCTGCTGGAAATATCCGATCCTTCCATGCCCTGCAGCTTCCCAAAGGGGAGCAGCTTGAGGTAAAGCCGGGCATAACCCTTTCGCGCAAGATCGTACCGATCCAAAGGGTAGGGCTCTATGTCCCAGGGGGGACAGCTCCCCTCATCTCTACCACCCTGATGCTGGGCATCCCTGCCCAGGTGGCCGGTTGCAAGGATGTGGTGCTCTGCACCCCTGCCAACAAGGATGGGAAGGTCCATCCTGCCATCCTCTATGCTGCCTCAATGTGCTCGATCAGGAAGGTCTTCAAGCTTGGGGGCGCCCAAGCCATAGCCGCAATGGCATATGGCAGTGAGAGCGTCCCCAAGGTGGACAAGATTTTCGGCCCGGGGAACCAGTACGTGACCGAGGCGAAGAAGCAGGTCAGCACTACCTCCTGTGCCATCGACATGCCGGCAGGCCCCAGTGAGGTCATGGTTGTAGCTACCCCTGATGCCAATGCAGCCTTTGTTGCCAGCGACCTGCTTAGCCAGGCCGAACATGGGTTTGACAGCCAGTCGATGCTCGTGGTCCTGGCTGAAAAGGAAGCCGGCTTCGCATTTCTTGACAAGGTTGAAGAGGAGCTGTCCCTCCAGCTTGCGAATTTGGACCGTCTGCCCTACCTGCTCTCTTCCCTTTCCCACTCCAGGGCCTTTGTCTGCCCGACACTCCAGATGACAGCCCAGGTGGTAAACGACTATGCCCCGGAGCACCTGATCATCAACACGAGTGCCCCTGAGGAACTTGAGGCCCTGGTGGTCAATGCAGGTTCCATCTTCCTGGGCCCCTACTCGTGTGAGAGTGCTGGTGACTATGCCAGCGGAACAAACCACACCCTCCCTACCAATGGATGGGCCCATAGCCATAGCGGGGTGAGTACCGACTCCTTCCTCAAGAAGATCACCGTGCAGAAGTTGAGTAGAGAAGGTCTTGCCGACCTTGCCGATACGCTTGTTTCCATGTCTGAAGCGGAGGCCCTGCTGGCCCACCGCAATGCCGTCCTTGTACGATTGGGAGAGAAGAAATGAAAGAACTGCTTCGAGCGAACATAGCCAACCTGATCCCCTACAGCTGTGCGCGCAATGATTTTGTCGGGGAGGCTGAGGTATACCTCGATGCCAATGAGAACTGGAGAGACTTTGTGGGGGACCAGGGGCGTAACCGCTACCCCGACCCTCTCAGCACTCACATCAGGAGAGCCCTTGCTGAGGTGCTGGACCTCCCGTTTGCCAATACTGTCATCGGCAACGGCAGTGATGAACTCATCGACAACCTCTTCCGCTGTTTCTGCAACCCTGGCAAGGACAGGACGATCATTATGAGCCCCACCTATGGAGCCTACCGAGTCTTTGCCGACATCAACGATGTGGGCATCGACCAGGTCCCCCTTACCTCCGGTTTTGCCATCGATTTCGAAGCCCTGCAGGCATTTCTCGAAAAGGAGAAACTAGAGAGGAAAGAGGGCAGGTGCAAACTGCTCTTCATCTGTTCTCCCAACAACCCCAGCGGCAATGCCTATCCTCTTGAGCAGATCGAGAGGGTCTGCACCCTCTTCGATGGCATTACTGTGGTGGATGAAGCATATTTTGATTTCTCATCCTACGAAAGTGCGGTCACCTTGCTTTCGAGGTTCCCCAACCTTGTCGTGCTCCGTACCCTCTCCAAATGCTGGGCACTGGCCAACGCACGGGTGGGGATCGCAGTGGCGAGCAAGGATGTCTGTGCTGTCCTTACCAGCATGAAGTACCCCTATAATGTTGGGGGACCATCTCAGGAGCTTGCCCTGAAGGCTTTGGCTCAAGGGGCCCAGGTGGAAGCGACAAAGAAGGAAACCCTTGCCGAACGGGCGAGGATGGCCGCTGCCCTTTCTGGCCTTGCCTGTGTCGTGAAGGTCTTTCCCAGTGATTCCAACTTTTTGCTGGTGCGGGTCACCGATGCCAACAAGCTCTACCAGTATCTTGCCCAAAGAGGTATTATCGTACGAAACAGGAGCCGAGAACTGCACTGTGAGAACTGCCTGCGAATTACCGTTGGAAGCAGGGGCGAGAATGATACATTGCTTTCAGCTTTGAAGCTGTATAAGGAATAGTAATGAACCAGAAGATGCATAAGGCCGTATTGTTTCTTGATCGAGATGGGATCATCGTAGTGGAAGACCAGATTGACTCCTACGAGAAGATCGAATATATCCCAGGGGTCTTTGGGGCCTTGGGGAGGATCCGACGGGAAGGGGCTTTCTACTTTGCGATGGTAAGCAACCAGGATGGGGTAGGTACTCCCTCCTTTCCCCAGGAGAGTTTTGACAAGCCGCAGGAGAGGATCTTGCAGACCCTACAAGGTGAGGGGATCGTCTTCGACGATATCCATGTCGATTTCTCCCTCCCTGAGGACAACTGCCCGGGCCGTAAGCCGAAGATCGGGATGTTGGGAAAATACCTTGACGGTGAGTACGACATTGCCAACTCTGTGGTGATAGGGGACCGCATCACCGATGTGAGGCTGGCCTATAACCTGGGATGCAAGGCTATCTGGTTTGCCAATCCAGAGCGGGAGAATGAACTGGACGAGGAGCTTCGTGCCACCTGCATCTTCATCAGCGACAACTGGCAGAGTGTGGCCTCCTTCCTCCTGGAAGATCCCAAGCATGCTCCCCGTATGGCAACGGTAAGCAGGAATACCAAGGAGACCGAGATTTCCCTCACGGTCAATCTCGATGGTTCGGGCCTTGGCACGATAGAAACCCATATCCCATTTTTCAACCATATGCTCGACCAGGTGCTCAGGCACAGTGGTCTGGACATCACCCTCCATGCCCATGGGGACCTGGTGATCGACGAGCACCACAGTGTGGAGGATGTAGGCCTCGCCCTTGGACAGGCTGTCAGGCAGGCCTTGGGGGATAAGCGGGGCATAAGCCGATATGGCTTTGAGCTGCTTACCATGGATGATGTGCTAGCCGAGGTCGCCCTGGACTTTTCGGGCCGCCCTTCCTTCCTCTGGGATGTCCAGTTCCGGAGGGAGTATGTGGGAACCTTCCCTACTGAGATGGTTGAGCACTTCTTCAAGTCCTTCAGCGATGCCTCCCAGTGCAATCTGGCGATGAAGGTGTCGCAGGGCAATGTCCACCACCAGGTGGAGGCCCTGTTCAAGGCCTTCTCCCGAGCCCTCAGGCATGCTGTGCACAAGTACCCTTTCTCCGATGCCCTTCCTTCCACCAAAGGACTTCTATGAAGATAGCGATAGTCAAATATAATGCAGGCAACACCCGCTCGGTATTGTGTGCCCTCAAGCGACTTGGCTATGAGGCGATGGTTACCGACGACCACGATGAACTCAAGGATGCCGACAGGGTAATCTTCCCCGGTGTAGGGGAAGCCTCCACTGCAATGGCCTACCTGCAAGAGAGGGGTTTGGATACCTTCCTGCCTACCTTGCGCCAGCCTTTTTTGGGCATCTGCCTCGGTATGCAGCTCATGTCCAGTTTCAGTGAGGAGCATGACACCAAATGTCTGGGGATCTTTGATGAAGTGGTGAAGAAGTTCGTGCCCCTCCAAGGGGAGAAGATCCCCCATATGGGCTGGAACACCCTTTCGTTTGAGCAGGTTCCACTTTTCAAGGGCCTTTCCGACCCTCTGTGGTGTTATTTCGTCCATAGCTACTACCTGCCCCTCTCGGCCAATACCATCGCCACGACTGAGTATGCATCGGTGAGGTTCAGCGCCTCTTTGCACAAGGATAACTTTTGGGGTTGCCAGTTCCATCCGGAGAAGAGTGGCCCGTCTGGAGCCCTGATGCTGAAGAATTTTATTGAGGAGGCCCTCTGATGGACCTTATTCCAGCTATTGATATTATCGACGGTGCCTGTGTACGTCTCAGCCAGGGTAATTACAGTGCAAAGAAGCAGTATGCTTCCGATCCCCTGGAGGTAGCAAAACGGTTTGAGGAGCATGGCATCAGGCGCCTCCACCTTGTAGACCTCGATGGCGCCAAGGGTGGGAGAATTGTCAACATCCGCACCCTTGAAAGGATTGCCGCAAACACGAGCCTGGTCATAGATTTCGGCGGTGGCATCAAGCGAAGCGAGGACCTGAAGGATGCCTTTGCTGCAGGGGCAAGCATGGTGACCTGCGGCTCGGTAGCAGCAAATGACCCAGCATTGGTCACCGGTTGGCTCTCCCTCTATGGCCCTGACAAGCTCATCCTGGGTTCTGATGCCAAGGGAGGGAGGATTGCAACCCATGGATGGCTTGAGACTACGACCCTCGAGGTGGGGCCTTTCATTGATTCCTACCTTGCCAAGGGGTTCTCTCGCGTCATCTGTACCGACATCGCCCTTGACGGGATGATGGGCGGCCCTTCGTTTGCCTTGTACGAAACGCTGCTTGCCAACAGGCCTTCCTTGCGCCTCATCGCATCTGGTGGCATCGCATCCATAGGGGATTTGCGCCAGTTGCGCTCATCCGGTCTTGATGGCGCCATTATCGGGAAGGCCCTCTACGAAGGGGCCATCACCCTCGATGAACTCACAGCCTTTAGGGAGGAGACAGATGCTAGCTAAACGGATTATCCCATGCCTTGACGTAAGGGACGGACGCACGGTAAAAGGGGTGAACTTCATCAATTTGCGTGATGCAGGGGACGCAGTTGAGCTTGCACAGCTCTATAGCGCCAGTGGTGCTGATGAACTCACGTTCCTTGACATAACTGCTACAGTGGAGAACCGTTCCACCTTCAGTGCTCTGGTTCGTCGTATTGCTGACCATATTGGCATCCCTTTTACCGTTGGAGGAGGCATTCGCACCATAGGTGATGTCGGGGTGTTGTTGGACAGTGGTGCCGATAAGATCTCCATCAATAGCCAGGCGGTGGCTGACCCCTCGGTGATCGACACACTCGCCCTCCAGTACGGCTCGCAGTGCATCGTCTGTGCCATCGATGCACGGCGCAATCCTCGCTTCGACAGTGCAACCGAAGAGGGTTGGGAGGTCTATGTCCATGGTGGGCGCAAACCTACCGGCCTTGAGGTGGTTGCCTGGGCAAAGGAAGCCTATGGCCGTGGTTGTGGGGAGATCTTGCTGACTTCC
This sequence comes from Sphaerochaeta sp. PS, assembly GCF_032144095.1. Taxonomy (NCBI): domain Bacteria; kingdom Pseudomonadati; phylum Spirochaetota; class Spirochaetia; order Spirochaetales; family Sphaerochaetaceae; genus Sphaerochaeta; species Sphaerochaeta sp. PS. The sequence continues at coordinate 31,936 of NZ_JAVSNJ010000008.1, read as the reverse complement.
ATGGAGAACGATGGGGTCAAGCAAGGGTTTGCCTTGGATATTACCCGCCGGGTAGGAGAGGCTGTCGGCATCCCGGTCATAGCAAGTGGTGGGGCTGGGACGATGGAACACTTCGTGGATGTGTTCACCAAGGCCAAGGCCGATGCAGCCCTTGCTGCTTCTATTTTTCATTTTCATGAAATTGACATACCTGAGCTGAAGATTTTTCTTTCGCAACGTGGTATAACTATGCGTACCCGGCAGTAAGGAGTTTCGAAATGGCACTTGATTTTACGAAAATGAATGGACTCATTCCAGCAATTGTCCAAGATGCAGTCACCCGAAGGGTGCTGATGCTTGGCTATATGAACGAAGAGTCGCTGAAACTTACCCGTGATAGAGGTCTGGTTACCTTCTGGTCAAGGAGCCGTCAGAAGCTCTGGACCAAGGGAGAGACCAGCGGAAACTATCTTAAGGTCCGTGAGATTGTTGAGGATTGTGATCACGATGCCCTGCTCATCAAAGCAATTCCTTCAGGACCTGTCTGCCATACAGGCAGTGATACCTGTTTCAGTGAGGTCAATGATCCTGCTGAAGTGACCTCCAGCGAGTTCCTCTTCTACCTTGAGGAGGTGATCAACGACCGGAGGGAGTATCCCCAGGAGGGTTCCTACACCAACCACCTCTTTAGCCGTGGTCTGAACAAGATCGCCCAGAAGGTCGGAGAAGAGGCCGTGGAACTCATCATTGAGAGCAAGGATGACAACAAAAGTCTTTTTCTAGGTGAAGCTGCTGATCTGATGTACCACTTCCTGGTGTTGCTTGCAGAGAAGAATGTCCCCCTCAGTGAAGTGATCGATGTCCTTAAGGGTCGCCATAGCAGATAAGACTGAGAAAAACTGGTGTATAACGATTGAGACCTCCTGGCTTCAGGAGGTCTCTTCATATTCCCTTCCTAGCTGAGTTTTATCAGGTGGTCAGTCCACTCTTGGGGGATATCATTGAAGTTCATGATGTTCAACTGGGCATTGGCAACCTTCTCTACAAGGATCTGGGAAACGTTCGGGTCAAGTTTCCACATTGCCCCGGTAAGGGGGTCGATGATGACCATACCAAGGACCCCGCCCATCAAGAGATTTCCCCAGTACCAGCCATCGATCGTGCTTGTAAGGGTGTATACGGAGTCTTCAAAGCCTGCTTTTTCGAACTTGATGGAGTAGGATCCCTTCTTGAAGAATCCATTGCTTGCATCAAGGGTTACTATGGCAGGGGTCTTGCCCTGGTAGACTACGCGGTTGTTGCTGTCGGTTATGGTAATCTTTGCCTCATTGGGATCGCTGGTGATGGTCACCGGATACTTGTCACTGCTGACAATGGATGCACAGCTTGTCAGAGAGACAAGCATTACGACGGAAAGAAGAACGAGAAGAGTTTTTTTCATGCATTTCTCCTAGAAATTTTTTTGATAGAATACATAATATGTGAACATGCGTCTATAGGATAATAGCTATAAGTACAAATATTGATATCCTAGCGGGGTGGAGGGTGGTGTCACTTCTATGTGGGGATTAGCCCCGTAATGAGGGCTCAACATCCAGGAGATTCACCAGCGACTGGAAGAACCCTCCTTTCCAGTCGAACTCTCCCTGTAATGTGCACCACATATATTCGTAGCCGGTGAACATGAAGGCAGCAGCCTCATAGAGGCTTCCTGCATTGTTGGCATTCCTGAACTGTCCGCTTTTCTGGCCTGTGGCAATAATATCGATGGCTATCTCTTCCAGGGCCTTTCTCAAGTGAAGGGCCCGTTCCTTCCGTTGGAGGTTCACGATGAGCAGTTGGCTGTTCAGGTCGGCCCCCAGGGTGGTGATGTGGTCGATGAGGTGGTTGAAGAGCAGCTTGATCTGGTCCCAACTCGAAGAGGTGTGGATCATCTGGAGGAGTATGGGGGTAAGGTTGTCGACGATGACATCATAGAGCTGCAGGAGGATGTCCTGCTTTGACTTGATGTGATAATAGAAGGTCGGTTTGGTGATGTTACAGGCTTGGCAGATATCTTGTACGGTGACTGCGTCATAGCCGTTTTGCCTGAACAGCTCACCACCTGTCTGCACAATCTGTGCTTTCATGTCCATGTTCGCCCCCTCAAGCCTAACTGTAGCAGATGCATCGTGCTTCAACAAGTATCGGTTTTCTTCGCTGTCTTTTTATCGATAAAAAAGAATTGACATAGGGATATTTCTTTGGTATTGTTTACCCAAGTAACAAAAAGTATTACCGCGGTAATACAGCTAGGATCACGATACACCAATTGACTGGAGGATGTAGCATGAAGATTTTGGAACAGACGCGTATAGCAAACATGAAGCTTCGCAACCGTATCTATATGGCACCGATGGGGACTCAGACCGATGCCGATGGATCGTTCTCTGATCGTTCGATCAGGTATTATGAGGAGCGCGCCAAGGGTGGGTTTGGTTTGATTATCACAGGGGCAAACCAGGTGACCATGCAGTACGAAGCAAAGGCTTGCAACGTGCTTGGAAGTGCAAAATCCTTTGAACAGCTCAATTTTCTGGCGCGTCGTATCCATAATCAGGGAGCAAAGCTTTGCGTCCAGCTTACCCCTGGCCTGGGAAGGATGCAGTTCACCACCGGCGACGTACGTCCTTACTCGGCAAGCGAAGTCGATTCATTCTGGTTCCCTGGCTTGAAGTGCAAGGCGTTCAGCCTCGATGACATCAAGTTCCTTGTGCAGAAAATGGCAGAAGGTGCAGCGACGGCGAAACGGGCAGGTGCCGATGCTGTCGAGCTTCATGGCTATGGTGGGTATCTGATGGACCAGTTCCAGACCAGCATGTGGAACAAGCGAACCGATGAATATGGTGGAAGCCTTGAGAACCGGATGCGTTTCTCTGTTGAGTGTGTACAGGCCATTCGCGATGCAGTCGGCCCGGGTTTCCCCATCCTCTTTAAGTTCACCCCCTACCACGGAGTGGAAGGTGGACGCGAAATGGAAGAGGGTATTGCGATGGCCAAGATTCTGGAACAAGCCGGTGTCGATGCCCTGCATGTGGATGTCGGCTGCTATGAGGCATGGTACAAGGCGATCAACACAGTCTACCAGCCACCCATGGTCCAGCTTCCCGTCGCCTATGAGATCAAGAAACAGGTATCAGTGCCGGTAATGAGTCAGGGCAAGATGCAGAATCCCAGTGACGCTGAGGCAGCTCTCCAGGAAGGGAAGGCCGATATGATCGGTCTTGGGCATATGGCCATCGCCGATCCCTACTGGGTGCAGAAGGTGAAGAAGAACCAGAGCTATGACATTACCCCTTGTATCGGTTGTAACGAGTGCCTCTATGCAGGCTTCTCGGGAAAGATCATGCAGTGTGCAGTCAATCCTCTTGCCTTTGCCGAGGACTACTATCCGGTACCAGCAGGAGATCCATCCAAGCGTGTGCTGGTTATTGGTGGTGGCCCTGGTGGCATGATGGCAGCCCTCACGGCAGAAGGGCGTGGGATGCAGGTCGAACTGTGGGAGAAGCGAAATGAACTGGGTGGTCTCTTGCTCGCCGCAGGTGGTCCCCGCTTCAAAAAGGATGTCAAGGATTATGTGGACTACCTGGTCGGGAAATTGTACAGAAGTTCCGTTAAGGTCTCCCTCATGAAGGATGGTTCAGCTGAAGAGATTCTGAGAGGCAACTATGACAAGGTCATCTTTGCCACCGGAGCAACAGCTGTAATGCCTCCGATCAAGGGTATTGACCAGAGCTTCGTAACTGGTGCAAACGATCTGTTGACAGGAAGGAAGGCGTACGGGAAGAACGTGGTGGTAGTGGGAGCTGGCCTTGTAGGGTGTGAGACCGCCTGCCACTGTGCCGAGAAGGCCGATTCTGTCACTCTCATCGAGATGCTTCCCGAGATCCTGATGACAACCAGCCACTGCAAGAACAATGACCAGGCCCTTCGCCAGTTGATCGAGGATTGCAAGATCAAGATCGTGACCGGTGCCAAGGTGTTGCGGTTCGAGAATAACAAGGTATTCTATGAACACGAGGGTAAGGAGAAGAGTATTGAGGCCGATACTGTTGCCATTGCAGCAGGGTACAGGTCCAATACCCAGCTGTACGATGCCCTGTGCGATAAGGTGGATTGTGCTCTCGTAGGGGATGCCGAAACTCCGGACAACATCCTCACTGCCGTGCACCATGGGTTCAACTCGGTTCGTTGCATCTAGGGTATTTGTTGAGTAACGATGGGGAGGGGTGTTGCCAAGGCGACACCCCTCAAGTGTTTCTGCTTAGCACAAAGAAATTCCTCCTTCTCATTCACTTCTTTGCTGATTTCCTCTTACAATGGAATATTCTGCGCTATACTTGTAGTGTATTGAACTTCTTCAAAGGAGGAGAGAGTATGCAGGAACAGAAAGGACAGGTGCTCTATTTTTCCCATGGGGGAGGTCCTTTACCTCTCCTGGGGGACCCAGGCCATCGGGCAATGGTCTCTTTTATGCAGGACCTTCCATCACAACTTCACAGGCCGGATGCCATTGTGGTGATCAGTGCGCACTGGGAGGAGCGGTTTCCCACTGTTTTGGGTGCAATGAATCCTCCCATGGTATATGACTACTATGGGTTTCCAGAAGAGGCCTATGAGTTTACCTATCCAGCACAAGGCAATCCTGAATTGGCAAAAAGAATTGTAGCTTTGCTTGAAAAAGATTGTATGCCTGCCCGAATCGATGAACAGCGGGGTTTCGACCATGGCCTTTTTGTTCCCTTGCTGTTGATGTATCCCGAGGCCGATATCCCTGTTATCCAGCTTTCCTTGGTAAAGGGGTTGGATGCGGCAACCCACCTACGGGTAGGGAAGGCCCTGAAAAACCTCCTTTCAGAAAACGTCCTCATCATCGGTTCAGGTTTTTCCTTTCATAACATGCAGGCATTTAGCTGGAAAGAATCACGGAAGGTCGATATAGAAAATGATGCATTCCAGGATTGGCTTATCGATGTCTCTACCGGCATGCACTTCAACGAGGATAGGGAGAGGTTGCTTGCCTCCTGGGAGAAGGCTCCCTTTGCCCGCTATTGCCACCCCAGGGAAGAGCATCTGCTTCCCTTGCATGTGTGTGCAGCCCTTGCCAACTGCAAGGCTTCCCTTATTTTCGATGACTACATCCTAGGCAAGCGGGCTATCGCTCTCAAGTGGCTGTAGGGCGGAATGTTTGATAAAGGGCAAATGCGACTCGTCCAGGGTGTTTTTGGATAAACTCTTTAAGCAGCCAGGTCATACCTATGATATGATGCCTTATAGGTTTACTGAGCAGTAGATTCAGGAATTGTTACACCCAGTACTAGTAGTATCAGTACACTTTTGGGGCATCTATCTTTTCACCCGTAGTCCTAGCAGTTCTTCCATCGGGTCATAGTCCCGGTCGTTGTGCAGGAGCTCAAGGTCGTGTGCAATGCAAAAGGTAGCAATGAGTACATCTATGGTCTTTCGGATCGTAATACCTTGTTTTCGTAGCTTCCGAAAGTTTTCTGAAGCTTTGGTGGCCATTTCCTTTCCGACAAAATCATGATATTCAAGCGAATCCATGAGGTGCTTTGCTGCCTGATACTGCTTGTTGTCACGAAACCCTTGCAGAAACTCTACGATGATCAAATCCCCGGCAACAACCCTGTCCTGTTCCAGTTCCCTGTCGAGGATGTCTGTCTGGGGGGTAAAAATCCCATTGACATAGTCGATCCAAACAGAGGTATCTGCAACGATCATGGCTTAGTCCTCATTGCATCAAGATCTCCTTCCCAGGATAGTTTGCCCCTGAGATTACGTATTTTTGCTTGTTTCTTCATTGCAATAAGAAGTTTCAATCCTTCCTCCACTGCCTCTCTTTTTGTTTTGTACCCTGAGACCAGCAACGCTTCATCCATCAAATGGTCATCGATGACAATATTTGTTCGCATTTCTACCTCCTGGAAACTATGTGTATTGCCAATACTAATCATACACATATATTCCAGAAAAGTATACTTGATAGTCTGAGGCTGAAAGAACAACAGTTCCATGGAAATCTTTTGATAGAAAGAAGAAGCAACCTACTTTCCTTGTTTTTCCTGGTAGGGTGTATCAAAACACATTCCCCTCCAGCATGGAGAAGTACCCCTCTTCACTGAACACCAGATGGTCCAGCACCTTGATGCCTATGATGTCCCCAGCTTGTCTGAGACGACGGGTCACATCCTTGTCCTCCACACTGGGCTCCAGGTTGCCACTGGGGTGGTTGTGGGCTACCAGGATGGCAGTGGCTCGTTGTCTTACTGCCTCCACAAAGACCTCTCGGGGATGTACCAGGGTCCTGTTGACCAACCCGATGGAGCAGACGTTGACCGATAGGACTTCGTGTGCACCGTTGAGGGCTATGCTGAGGAAGTGCTCCTGCATCCTTCCTGCGTAGTGGCTGATGAGGGGAAAGATATCACCAGGGGTTGATATCTGCCGCTTCTTTGCAGGAAGCCGCCTCCTACCCAGTTCAAGGGCTGCACAGATGAGGGTAGCCTTAGCCATGCCCAACCCTGGGATGGTGAGAAGGTCCTCATGGCTGATCGTGGGTTTCTTGTCCAGGATCTCTAGCAGTTGCTTGGCGATGACCGTAACAGGGCGCTCCTTGCTGCCACTGCCTATGAGGATGGAGAGCAACTCCAGATCGGAGAGGGACTCTGCCCCTCCCGTAGCCATGCGTTCTCGTGGGCGGTCATGGACGGCCATGTCCTTGATGCGTTGGTCATTTGGTGTATTGATAAGGTATTTCATACTCTCCTAAGGGAGGTATGTGGGTAGTTCGCTTGAAATGGTTTTTTGCCTTTACACAAGGTCTCATCTGTACAAACAAAACAATTATGGGCAGTTGGGCGCACTTTGGCTTGAGCATCGTGGCCTAGGTATGGTACACACTTTGTATGCAGACTTATCGAATTGGCGAGTTGGCCAAGAAATGCAAGGTTACGGTACGGACCATTCGCTACTATGAGGGTTTGGGCTTGCTCAAGACCCAGAGCCGCACTGATGGCGGCCAACGTCTCTATACTGACGAGGATGTCGTCTACCTGAACCGCATTGCTGAACTGAAAGAATTGGACTTCTCCCTTCATGAGATCGAGACCATCATCCGCATGGGCGATGAAGATACGACCGGGCAGAAGCGACGCAACGAGCTGCTGCGCCAGTACCGCAGCAAACTCAGCGAGACCCTCTCCCGTATTTCCCAGATGGAGAAGCGAGTGGAGGATCTTTCCTGGCATGTGCAGCAGTTGGAAGCCCACGATGATTTCCAGCAGTGTCCTGGTTCTGGTTGCATCACATGCACTTTCAAGGAGCGTTGCCGATTCAAGCAGCTATAGGGCGAGCAGATACTCCCCAACCAGCTTAGCCTGCCTGATGGCAAACACCTTCAATTCCGAGGGAAGGTGCTGGTTGAAGAACATGCACTCGTAGGTGAGGTCCCCACTGTACCCTATGTTCCTAAGGGCCTGTACTGCCCTTTTCCAATCGATGGTCCCATAGAAGGGCAAGAGGTGTTCATCCCTCTCTCCATGGTTGTCGGCCACATGGGTGGCCACCAGACGCTCTTTCATAGCCAGAATATCGCTCTGAATATCGTGGCCACGCATATGGGCATGCCCAAAATCATAGCAGATGCCGACACTGTCGCTTGCAAAGGCATCTGTCAGGGCTATCAGGTCCCCGATTTCAGTTATCTCATCCAGATCATTGAGGTTTTCAAAAGCCAACTTCACCCTTGCCTTTTCAGCTTGGGCGACAAACGGCCTGTAATAGGCAAGATTATCCTCAACTGACCCCTTGATGGGATGTACCACAAGGATCGGGATGGAAAGCTTCATATTGCATTCAAGGCTGCGGGCTAACAATTTGTCAAACTCTTTTGCCTCAGACTCAGGGAGCGAAAGCCTGTCCCCTACATAGGGGGCATGGCTTTGATTGAAAGTCAGGGAGTGCTGCCTCTTCAGGTGGTCGAGACGTTGGATATAGCTAGGGTACTCACCACTTCTCAGGATACTCGAGGGGTTGAGCATCTCGCAGAAGTTCAGGTCAAGGAGCTGCATCCCCTCCTTGGCATAGAAGGGAAGCAGGTTGACCATCTCGGTCTTGGTATTGTCCCTGTTGTAGCTGATGAGGTTGGTGCTTGTTGCTATTTTCACTACTGGTTCATCCTCAGGTAGTCCTGCAGATAGCTGTTGATCTCCTTTTCCAGGGCCTTGCTGGTCTCCTCTGGACTCTTGTCCTCCACCAGCATCTTCAGGATTCCTGTCTGGAATGCGTAGTAGACCTGGTAGGCACTGGGTATCCAGACACCCTGCAGTTCAGGATTGCTTTCCTCCAGTTGCTTGATGGCCACCCCATAGAGGGGGTTGTTCTGCAGATGGGTCTTGAAGGCATCCATCGAATAGGTCCCTTCGCTTACCGGGAAATAGCCAGTTGCAATGTGCCAGGCGAGCTGTTGCTCGGCCGAGGTGGCAAACTTGACAAACTCCCAGGTCTGCTTGCTCTTGCCACTGCCATTGTCCAGGGCATAGAGAGCCCCTCCGCCGACATTCACCCCTCCGGTAGCCTGTTCGTCGACCATCGGGAAATTGGCCACACCCAACTCAAACCTGTCTCCCACCATCTGGATTATGGTAGTGAGGTTGCTGGTAGAACCCACCATCATGGCAACCTTTCCACTGGCAAAGGCTCCATTCACATCGCTGGTGAGGTTTTCCAGCGATCCTGTTGCATTGAGCTGTTTCCACTTGGTAAGGAAGTTCACCATCGTCCCATTCTCCTGGAAGAGTACCTTTGTAGGGATTCCTGTGTGGCCATTCTCCATGTCGGTAAGATAGCTCATGGCTTTCTGCTGTCCCAGCCAGACAATGAGTTCATAGGTAGTCGGCACGTTGGCAAAGCCATAGCGGACAACCTTTCCCTTGTCGTCAGTTTTCTTGAGCAGGGAAGAGGCCGTTGCAAGCTCGTCGAGATTCTTCGGTGGGTTCTTCAGGCCAACCTCATCGAATGCACTCTTGTTGTAGTAGAGCATGATCGTTGAGCTGTTGAAGGGCATGGCGATCATTTCCTTTTTGTAGGTAACTGAGAGCCTGGCACTGTCGAGGATGGCTTTCAGGTCAAAATTGTCCTGTTTTGCCAGCTTCTCCATGCTGATGAGGTACTCGCTGTCCCTGATGTCCAGAACACCCGACCCATCGAGCTGTACAAGGTCTGGGAGGCCGACGTTGGACCCGCTTTGGAAGATCGCCTTGGTCTTGGTCAGCACGTCGCTTGCGCTGCCCTGGAAGACAGCCTGCACGTGGATATTCTTCTCCTTGCCTACCGTGTTGTTGAAATCATTCACCATGGCTTCAGTTGCCTTGCCTGCAAGGCCACTGCCGTAATGCCACCAGGTTATGGTGGCTATCGGTTCGGCTGGTAGTTCACTTTTTGCCTGGGCAAAGAGTGGAAAGGAAAAAGTTGCTGCCAAGAGGCAGATCGCGATAAGGATTTTTTTCATGTTACCGTCCTGTGAAGCGTGTACTTACGCTCTCTTTGATTTTTTTGTTCAAGAGTATGAAGGCGATAAGAATCGGGGTCATCAGCAAGGTGATTGCTGCAAACTGCGGTCCATAGTCCAGGTTTTCCGAAAATCCGAGCATGGTGATGCCCACCTGCACGGTCCTCATTGACTCGCTGTTGGTGACCAACAGCGGCCAAAGATAATCATTGAAAATGTTGGTGAAGGATTGAAGGGCGAGGGTAATGACCACACTCTGGCTGATAGGGACCAGCAAGGTGGTCAGGAACCGGAAATCGGAACACCCTTCGATGATGGCAGCCTCACGGTACTCCTTGCTGACCATCTTGAAATACTGTCTGAGAATGAAGAGATGTGCTGGAGCGAGTAGGGATGTGCTTATGATGCCCACATAGGTGTCTGTCAGACCGAGTTTCCGTATGGTGATGAAGTTCTCGATCAACAGGGCATCATTGGGCAGCAGCATGGTAGCGATGAGCAGGACAAACAGGATGTCCTTCCCCTTGAAGGTGTAGAAGGCAAACACATAGGCTGACACGATGCTGATGGTCATCCTCACCGTCGTCCCCACCGTTGCTGAGGCAAGTGAATTTGCAAGGAATCGGGCAAGATGGGATTCCGAGAATGCCCTGACATAGTTCTGGAACGTGGGATTGGCAGGAAGAAGCCGTGCCGGGATGCTGGTGAAGTCGGAGAATGAGAAGAAAGATGCGCTGATGGAGTAGAGTATGGGAAACACCACCACCAGGGAAAGCAGAGTCGCTGCAACAGGAACGAGTTTTTTCATTGGTAGTAGACCCTCCTCTTTTCGAATCGCAACAGGAGGAGCATCACGATGAAGGTGAGGCCAAAGACCACGGTCGCTATCGCTGATCCCAGTGCATAGTTCCCGCTTTTGAATCCTTCCAGATACATCTGGTAGACCAAGGTCTGGGTCGACCTGAATGGCCCGCCCTGGGTCAGCAGGAGGACTGGGGCGCTGATGAGCATCGCATCCTTGATGCTCGTCACCAGGACAAACAGCAGGGTAGGGGCGATGAGGGGGAGCTGCAGGGTAGTGAAGAGCTGCCAGGGGTTGGCTCCTTCCAGTTCAGCTACCTCCAGCAAGCTGGCAGGGACGTTGCGGAGAGCCGATACCAACAGCAGGAAATCGAAGCCGATGTCCAGCCAGACCCCGGCAATGACCAAAAGCAGCATTGCAGCCTTGGGGTCGTTGAACCACTGGATATCTACCAGCAGAATCGAGTTCATGATACCGATGGACGGGTTGAACATCATCTTGAAAAGCATCATGGCACTGCTCATGGCAACTGCCATGGGGAGGAACATGCATATCTGGTTAAGGGAGGCCAGCTTCCCTTTCCTGTTTGCCAACAGGGCTGCTACCAGGCAGATGATGAGGTTGGTAGGGACAAAGTAGAGGGTGAATCGAAGGGTATTGGAGAGGCTGTCCTGGAAAGAGCCACTTGAGAAGAGCCTCTTGTAGTTGTCCAACCCCACGAACGAGAGACGTTTGCCGATGATGGAGAGATTGAAGAGGGAGTTGACGATGGTACGAAGAAACGGCCTGTAGGCAAACAGGAATGCAAGGATGAGCGCTGGTAATAGCAGTATGTAGGGTTTTGCCTTGTTGAGCATCTTTGTATCCATTTCACTCCCAGTCCTTTGGCGATGATACTTCCTTTGTATCGGGAATTGCAAGGAAGTTTAGGCTTAAATTCAGATTTGATAAAGAAATACCTAACGTTGGAATAGGTTACGTTACCTTTTTCCCACACATAGCTGACGCTCCAAGGATTGCGTAAGGTTTTTCCTCCTTGTTTTTTCTGTTTGAATCAAGCACAATGATATAGTACACAATTTAGGAGGAATGACCAATGGAACCAACCCAAAAACTAGATAATCAACTCTGTTTTGCTCTCTATGTATGCTCGAAGGAGATCATACAGAAATATAAGGCCCTGCTTGAGCCGTTTGGGCTTACCTATACCTCCTACATTACCCTGCTCGCACTTTGGGAGGAGGACAACCAGACGGTAAAGGAGTTGGGAGAGAAGCTCTTTCTTGATTCAGGAACCCTTTCCCCGGTACTCAAGAAGCTGGAGGGTGCAGGCTTTGTCATAAGGGAACGTAACCCATCGGATGAACGGAGTGTAACCATTCGCCTGACAGACAAAGGAAAGAGGACACAGGTCAGTGCCCTCTCCATTCCCAAGGCGATGCACTGTAGCCTTACTGAGGATAGGCGTATGGATGGGGGGCGCATCGAGGCCCTGGTGGATGAGCTGCACACGGTAGCCTCCATTCTGCTGGAAGGCTGACAGAGCCTCAGAAGGTGAAGACCATCCTTGTTACCAGCTGGAGGTCACTCCTCTCGCCGCTCGTTGTCTTGGTTGCCTTTGCATAGGTTCTCCTTCCTATCCAGGTGAGTTCGGCAAAGAAGCGCATCGGCGTCTTTTTGAGCCACCAGGAGCCTTCCAGGGCTATGATGAGCTGTTCCTTGATCGCATCCCCAGAAAGGGGTGGCCCTGCGATATTGGAGTTGCCAGAATTGTCATAAATCTGACTTGTTGTATCATAGTAATGTGGTCCAAAGATATCGACCCTGCCCTGGCGATGCAGGAGGGCACTGGCCTTGTACCGGGCTTTGCCGGGGATGAGGTAGGTCATCTCGGCAGAACATACGATGCTGTCGGACCCCCACCGGTAGCCAAGGTAGTCGAAGGCCAGGGGTGTGCCGTTGTTCTTCAGCCCACGGACGACCAGGAAGTCCACCCTATCCCTTCGGTATAAGGAAGGGTCGGTTCCCACAAACTCAACAGAGGTGGTGAGTATGCCTTCCCTCACGGGAGCAGAGTGAGTCATGCCTACCAGGAAGCCCAAGGCATTTGCCTCATATCCCCCCTCATTGGCGAATTGAAATTGGTCGAGGACAAACTGAGAATGGAGTGATAGCCCTCGAGCTAAGGCAACCTGTGCTTCCAGGCTTGCGATGGCATTGAGCATATCCCCGTTGTAGAGGTTATGGTAGATGAAGGTGGGATCGAGGTAGTTCCTGGGGATGCTTGCACCCTTGAACATGACGTTCTCAGTAACGGCAAAGCGAAGCCAAGGGTAGGGTTGGTTCTCAAGGCGGCTACCCATGAAGGTTCTCTCTTCTTTTTCGTCATTGAGAGGGTTGGGCAAGAAAAGATAGAGGAACTGCAGCTTGAATTCGCTGCTGAAGAAGCTGATGTTCAGATTGTTGTGCGAATCGATATGGCTTCCTATGACCAGGTTTCCACTCTCCCCTACACCCCAGCCCAAGGGGCCCCTGCCGAAGGAGATGTTCCACCACTCACCCCCTAGGGTAAGCTGGGAGTCTTTTGGCCAGTTGGCCTGAAACTCCTTCTTTGTTGTCATGAGGTTGGTGTTGAAATGCTTCTGGAAGAGGGTTGCTTGCTTGAGGAATTCTGACTTACTGTCTCCTGGCACTATGATTGCCCCTATTCCATTAGGAAGCTCTGCAGGTTGTACAATGAGTACCCCATTGTCTTGTGGTGAAACAGGTGATGGCCCCATCTCCACGCTGGTAGCAAAGTAGAGCCTGTTGTTCCAATCCATCTCGAGACGGAAGTCGAAGAGAGGCAGTCGCCTGTCAGCATTGTAGGACCAGTCTTGGGGGAGGGTGAACCCATCGCTGTTGGAATGGGCATAGGTTTCCAAGGCCACTGTGGTGGAGAAGCGGTGGGAGAGTCCGTTGCTGTCCTGTTTGGGCAGCGTTGTTTCCAGTCGGGAGAGTGCTACCTGTTTGAGTTTGGCTGTGCTGCCTCCATCGGGGATGGCTGAGAGTATCAGAGCCGCCTCATTGGTGCTCCAGGGCCTTGCCCCTGAAGGGAGGGCCAGTCCATGGAGACGATAGAGCAGGTCAACCTCCTCGTAGAGGGGGGAGTGTATGTTGATGGTCCTTGGGGAGTAGGAAGAACTAAACAGGGGGAGAGCTATCATCAGGACAAGCAGGATGGATAGGAGGGTGGGGCGGTTCTTCATGGCTTGGTTGCAACCCTTGTATATGAGATCTTTACTGGCAAGTGTACCGTACCTTCGATGGCTAGGGAAGGGTGCACTTCAAGCATTTTTTCGGGGGGCCTGTGAGTGATTTCTTTATCAGCCCAATACAATGGTGTGCTTTTTTGCCAGAGGGGTACTCTCCCCGGTTATCTGGTTGAAGGTATATATCTGGCTTTTCCCTTGTTTGAGCACCTGCTCCTCTGTGTGGAACCGACGATGGCAGTTCGGGCAGAGACAGAGCATGTTCTGCTGCAAGTCTTCCCCACCTTTGGAGAGGGGTCGGATATGGTGTACATCGGCATTGAGATGTTTCCATTGCTCTTTCTTGGAGAGCGTGCTTACCCACTTTGGTCGATATATCCTGGTGTGGCATACCTGGCAGTAGAAATCATAGGTACACTTCAGCGTTTCCTTCAGGGATGGGCTGCTGATGAAGTACTTGTACTTCCCAAAGCGGAACTCCTGGCTGGAAGTGGGTATCTTGCTGAGCCTGCTCTCTATCTGCTGGGGATCCTCAACATCCTTGAGAAACTGGCTGACCCAGTACTTTGCATCAAGCTCGGCCACAGCATAGCCGTCCTCGTCCCCCATGGGCCCCTCTTCTGCTTTTTCGCGGAGGTAGGAGAAGAGTAGCATATACGATTCACTCTGTGCATAGGGCTTGAGGATTGCCAAGGCCTTGTCTAGGGAAAGCCCTTCAAAGAAGTGCTTGTGTTTGCCAACCAGCCCAAGGAAGTGCAGGATACCCATTGACTGGTACCCCTTTGATACCAGGGGGTCGAGTCCCAGTACCACCCTATCCAGGGCACGATGGCTCATACCACTGAAAAGGTAGTGGTAGACCACCTCGATGTGCTCTTCTGACGAGTACTGGTTGAACTCCCTGCCCCTATTGCTCGGCTGAAGGGCAGGAAAGTCTGGTAGTGTGTCCATAGGGTAACTCTACACGTTCCTGGCTGTGAAAACAACCGAAAAGGTTGCTGTAAGCCAGGAAAGCTATACTCCTTGCTGCCTCTACTCCTCTTCTGTGTAGAACAGTTTGCTGGCTTTTGCAAACGACCGCTTCTTTGCGATCAGGATGTAGGCGACAAAGGCCGCCACCATGTAGAAGGCGGAGATGGCTACAGCAAGCCAGAAGAGGGAAGGATTGTTCCTGGTGACACTGAATGCCGGCAAGTTTACGCTCATGATGAAGGGAATGGCAAGGATGAATACGATGCCCACCGAGTAGAGGTAGTCAGTTGCCACCGGTGTCTCAAACTCCTGGTCTACGACCCTCAGCAGGGCAAGGCCAGTAGGCAGGGTCCCTGTTGCCGTCCCGTAGATGACCAGCATCCTGTAGAACTGGTGGTCGTCATAGATGCGCGAACAGTACCAGGGGAGGACCACCAAGGTGAGGATGGATCCCGTAATGACCAGGGCGAGGATGGGAAGCCAGTAGCCTTGGACGGTCACGAGGGATATTGCGCCAAGGGAGGCAGCAACCGTAAGGTCGACAGACAAGCCGCTGATGCGGTTGCAGGTAGCGGTGTCTATGGTAGTCTCTACCTTGAAGAAACGCATCACCATCTTGACCCCTAGGGCACAGAACGAGCTGAAGATGAAATTGATGCCCCAGAGGCTCTCAGCTAGGTCCCTTCCCAGGGGGCCTATAAGTCCCAAGAGGGCTGAAATGCCAGTTAAAAATCCCCAGCTTATGAGGTAGGTCGCC
Organism: Sphaerochaeta sp. PS; assembly: GCF_032144095.1. Taxonomy (NCBI): domain Bacteria; kingdom Pseudomonadati; phylum Spirochaetota; class Spirochaetia; order Spirochaetales; family Sphaerochaetaceae; genus Sphaerochaeta; species Sphaerochaeta sp. PS. The sequence continues at coordinate 16,610 of NZ_JAVSNJ010000008.1, read as the reverse complement.
ATGACCAGGGCAATGTGGTAGGTAAAAGAATCCAAGGACTCCCCATCGGTGGTGAGAAAGGACCCTATCGGACGATCGGTTGTTACCCTGCTGAAGAATCCTGTGCGGATACTCTTCTGGTTGATCTTCTCCCTATACTCCTTGGCTATCCAACCCCGCTTGATGCCCTGGTTGATGAGCATTACACCACCAAAACTTCCAATGAGGAATCCGATCGCAGCCATGGTGAGGCCGACTGAAGAGGCTCCGGAAAAGCCCATCCTCTCCCAGGTAACCCCTATCGAATAGGCTTGGCCAGGTCCTAGCTCAAAGCCGAGGGGAAGCGAAAACCCAATGGCAGGGAAAAGGTTGGGGCTGACCGTTGCAATGAGCAGGGCAGTGACAAGCAGGCCGAAGAAACACTGCAGCCCATACTGGGCCATGACAGCGGCCACATTTGCTGCAATGGCTCGGTTTCCCTTTGTCCTGTTTCGGCTTTCAGGGATGACCCTGAGCATCATGGAGATAAAGGAGATGTTCAGCAGATGATAGACTATCTCCCCAAGGAAATCGCTCTTCAAGCCCAGCCTGTGGGCAAAGAAATTGTAGAATACCAACAGGAAGATACCGGCAACAATGGGGGCAGGTATCAGATACCGTTGGAAAAATCGGATACGTGCCCGTGCAAGGGCAGCCGCCAGAAGGGCAACCGAGATAATACCAATGTGAATGATGTAATTCCAGGTCATACGTCTTCCTTTGTTTGTTTCAGTATACGCTCATTGAGGTGAAAGAGCTCAACATATTTGAGACTGGAGCCATGTTTGTCGATACGGATCCTGTATAGGGTCTCCTCACAGTAGAGTTCAATGGTGTGCTTTGCGTTGATGATCATGGACTGGATGTTTGCCAGGGGAAATAGTGCAAGGAGGGGAGGGTTGTTGCTCCTTACCTGCAGCCCTTCGCCGGTCATGGTAAGGGTAAAATCCTTGCTCAACGTCAGGAGCCTGTTGTCTACGCCCTTCTGGTAGAGCACACCCTTGTCAGGAGGAAAAATTGGACTTCCTTCTGTGGTGGCTTCCATCCGTGAGAGGAGTTGGCTTCTCTCCCACTCATGCCATGCAGGGACATCCCTGAAAGGGTTGTTGCCTTGGATGGGGATGAATCTGTCATGTGCATCCAGCCGTGATTTCAGATTACAATGGTTGCACATGATGAGGTCCTTCTTTGTTGTCAGGCTGCTGAAAGAGTGGCAATCAGGGCACAGGTAGAGAGCCCTCTGCAGGCCCTCTGCCTGTGCCTTCCCCCTGAACGGGGTGCGTGTCCTCTCCTGCCACTCTCGGTATGAGAAATTCAGGGTCTCTGCAAGATAGGCATAGAGTTCCTGCTTGGTCATGGCATTGATGGTTTCGGCAGATATTGGTGGCAGGACCCTGAGGGTAGCTTTTCCCACCCTCTTCTTGTCGGCCCACCTGGGCTTGAGGGCGTAGATACCCTCAAAGGCGATGATGACGACAGGGACACGGAATAGTTTGACAAGCTTTGCTATCGACTCGGAAAAGCCGACAGGCTCTCCATCCCAAGTCCTTGTGCCTTCAGGAAAGAGCCCTACGATATCTCCGCCCTTGAGTGCTGCCGAAATTGCCCTGATGGTCTCCAGGTCGCTTCGCCCCTGCTGCTTGGAAATTCCTCCAACCCATCTGCCCAGAAGGGTCTTTAGCCCATAGAGCTTGAATAGGTATGCCCCAGCCACCCACCGGATGTGTACCTTGGCTGCAGCGGAGGCAAAGAGCGAGTCATAGGCATGGGAATGGTTGCCCAAAACGAGAAAGGGGCCCTGCATATCGGTAAGGATATCCATGCCTTCTGTCTTGATGTGGTTGCCGAGTAGAAGATACCTGCCATAGGTCGGTCGGGCAATGTGTATGAACAAGGGGGTTTTCGACACTATTGGCCTCCGTGTTAAAAATATACCATGCCAATATGGGATATGTCTATGAGACTAGGTCCACTTCTTGACGGGTGATGTCCGGGATGTTAGAGTAAACCTAGCAAATTAGTAAGATATACACTTGTGAATGGGTTTTCTCCATTTTACCCTCCTTGCAAGGTATGGAAATTGACACCATCCCAACCTTGGGCAATACTGAGGCTGGGATGGTTCCTTCCTTAGTGGGATGGAGGTTATACATGAAGAAGTCTGTTGTTCTCCTGGGACTCTTGCTTACCCTATCGGTTCTTTCTGCCTCCGGGGCAGGGGAGCTCTTCAATTCTGGCAACGCTGAACAGGTTGCAGCCTCGCTGACCTATGGGGGAACCGCACAAAAGGAATTCTCCCCCCTCTTTCTGGCAGCAAGCCATAACCCCGACCCTGAGGTCATTACCGCCTTTGCCACACTTGGATATGACATGCTTGAACGAAACAAGGATGGAATGACAGCCCTCATGGCTGCAGCAAAGGAGAATCCCAACCCACAGGTTGTCAGGGCCCTGCTCAACGCAGGCATCGGCATTGATGAAACGGACAAGTTCGGCTGGACTGCCCTCTACTTCTCCCTCAGGTACAATGAGAACCTGGAGGTTAGCCGGGCCCTGCTTGAAGCAGGTGCCAGCCTTTCCCTGCAGGATGACTTTCAGTATTCGCCCTTGCTCATAGCCCTGATGTATGGCGACGGTGGACACAAGGTGGCTCTTCTTCTCGAGTATGGAGCCGACCTGGAGGAGAGGGACAGCGATGATCGCACCCTGCTGATGAGTGCTGTCGACGACTTGGTGGATGAGGGGACTGTTGAGGACCTCCTTCGTTTGGGCGCCGATGTGCATGCCACAGACTATCTTGGCTGGACAGCCCTTGTGCATGCAGCCAGATACAATACCTCCCCTGAGGTGATCAGGAGCCTGCTCGCCTATGGCTCCGATCCTTTTGCCCGCACGGGTGCCAACTGGACAGCCTTGCTCTATGCCCTTAGTTATAACCCAAACTTTGAGGTGGTGAAACTGTTGCTGGAAAGTGGCGAAACCTCGTACGAAGACGGCAGTCCCCTCATATATGGGGCTTCAAACTCCCCCTTTGGCGATATGATTTCATCCTTGGTCGAGTATGGGTTCCCAGTGGATGAACAGGACTCCTTTGGGTGGACTGCCTTGCTCTATGCAGTGAGCAATAATTCAGTCACGGATTCTGTAAAGGCCCTCCTGGACCTTGGTGCTGTTCATGAGAGTAGCGAGTATGATGGCCTGACAGCTCTGATGTATGCAGCAGCAAACAACACAAATCCTGATATGGTCGCATTTCTTGTAGATGAAGGTGAGGATATCGCTTTCTATGATGATGACAATTGGAATGCCCTCCTCCATGCAGTAAATTCCAACAGCAACCCCGAGGTTGCCGCCAGGCTGCTCTCCCTGGGAGCCAAGCACGACCCATCGGTCCAGGATGGTATGACCCTGTTGCATTTTGCCTCATCGAACACCAGCTATCCAGAGATGATCGAGTGGCTGCTGAGCATCGGGGAGGATCCCAATGCCAAGGATGACTTTGACTGGACCCCTCTGATGTATGCTGCGGCCGACAATCCCAAGTATGAGATTTTCAGGACCCTCGTGCAAAATGGTGCAGCCTATGAAAACAATGACGGCATGACAGCCCTTATGCTTGCTGCCCAGATGAACAGGGCAACAGAGGTAACCCTTGGGATGCTCCGTGATGGTGCATCTGTTGATGTAGTCGATAAAGATGGAATGGGCGCCTTGGAGTATGCGGTAGTCTATCTCAATGATGAGGTTGCAGACATCCTACTCGATTGGGGAGCTGACATAAACCACAGAAGCAATGATGGCTTTACCCCGCTCATGCAACTGTTGCTCTACTCCTACAATCCAGAAGAGCTGACCTTCTCCCTGGACCGGGGCGCTGACGTGCTGGCAAGGACCAATGAAGGGAAGACCCTTCTGATGCTGGCCGCTGATAACTCCCTGGGCATGGGGTTCATCTATACCCTGGTTGAAGCCGGTGTGGACCTCAGGGCTCGTGATATCGAAGGCAAGACTGCCCTGATGCACGCCTTGGAGAGTGACAATGCCTATGAGGTGATCGAATACCTCATCCTGGAAGGTTCTTCCCTTACAGCCCAGGATGGAGAGGGGCGAACTCCTCTCATCTATGCCTCTCGCTATGTAACGGATCCTGACATCATAGACCTGCTGCTTGACCAGGATGCCGATGCCTGGACCAGTGATTACGAGGGGCTTACAGCGTTTGAGTATGCGAAGGAGAACTCTTCCATCGCCTATACAAAGCAGTATTGGAGACTCAACGACGAACAGTTCACCGATTGGGACTGGTAGGGGCGTAAGCCAGTCAGGAACATAAACAGGAAGGCTCCACCGAAAGGTATGGTTCATGACATGAAGCCGTAGGAGCCAGTGGATTCCATCAAACCCCAAGGAGAGCCTTGGGGTTTGTTTGTAGTTGTCTGGTATCTCCTATCCAGCCCAGGACAATGCGATGCTGGAAAGCAAATCTTTTCCCATTTGATGAATCTGACGATGTTGTGTATACTCAGGAGGCTTTCAGCCCGGATGGAGCTCTCCCCCTTTTGCCTGACCATGGCATTGGTATCGAACTATAAGAGGAATCAGAATGGCAACACATGCAATCATTATCATTGGAACCGGAGCAATAGCGCGGGTGCATATCGAAGCGTATAAAGAGATGGGAAACTGCCACATCGCCTGTCTTTGCGACCTGTTCGTGGACAAGGCAGAGAAGATGATCGAAGAGATGGGTCTTGCTGGGGCCGTGGCGTTCAAGGATTACAAGCAGGCCCTCAAGATGGTCGATGCCGATATTGTCTCGGTCTGCCTCCCTCCAGGGATGCATGCCCAGGTTGCCATCGACGCTCTTGAGGCTGGCAAGCATGTGCTTGTCGAGAAGCCCATGGCGACCAGCCTGGAGGAGTGTGACCAGATGATCGAGGCGGGCAAACAGAGTGGCAAGCTTCTCTCCATCGTCTGCCAGAACAGGTTCAAGACCCCAATGATGAAGATGAAGAGCCTCCTTGACAGCGGGGTGATAGGGCCAGTGAGGTATGCGAATGTGAACTCCTACTGGTGGAGAGGCCAGAGCTACTACGACCTGTGGTGGCGAGGGACTTGGGAGAAGGAGAGTGGCGGTTGCACCACCGCCCATGCGACCCACCACCTCGATCTGATGCAGTGGCTGCTTGGCATGCCCACTGAGGTGACTGCAGTCATCACCAACATGGTCCATACCAATAGTGAGTGCGAGGACCTCTCCATGGCTATCTTCCGCTATCCTGACAAGATGGCACAGCTTACCGCAACCTTGTTGATGCATGGCGAAGAGCAGTCGATGGTTTTCTCTGGTGACAAGGCGAGGGTTTCGATCCCCTGGTCCGTACAGGCCAACAAGGAGTTGGACAATGGGTTTCCTGTTGAGGATGGGGAGACCAAGCAGGTTGTAGAGAACTTCTATGAGGCTTTGGCCGAAGTTGACCTTGAAGGCCATCCTGGACAGATCAGGAACTTCATCCGTGCCATTGAGGGGACGGAGCCGCTTCTGGTAACAGGGGAGGAGGGAAGGAAGACCATCGAGCTGATCATGGCCATCTACAAGTCCTCGGTAACGAAGGCTCCGGTAGAGCTACCCCTAGCGAAGGATGATGTATTCTATACCAAGGCTGGTTTTGTCTCCCAGATGCCCAGGTTCTTTGAGAAGAAGCGGAGTGTCGAAAACTTTGCTACAGAAACGATCTCCCTGGGAAGGGATGTCGGAAAGTAGGGAATTCTGTAGGAAGTCTCTCTTTACACACCAGGAACCCTTCCAATTGGATGGGTTCCTGGTTTTAAGGGCAGTATTTGTTTCTATTTGTTCCTAGTTTTTGCTCATGATCCAAGCTTTGCACACCGAGGGGTAGTTGGTGAAGATGCCGTCACAGCCCCACTCATGGCACTTCTCCAGCTGTCCCATGGTGTTTATTGTCCAGACATTGGTCTTGATCCCATGGGCCTTGCACTCTGCAACTGACTCTGCCGAGACATTGCCAAAATAGGGGTGGAAACTTTCAAAGCCGAATTTGTCGCAGAAGTATCCTGCATTGACCAGACCCGAATCGGGAACCAGTACCCCACAGGGGATGGAAGCGTCCAGGGCCTTTGCGTTGGCGATGGAGAGCAGGTTGAAGGAGGAGAAGAATACCTTCTCCTGCAGCTGATGTTTCTTGAGGATGGCAAGGGTCTTCTCTTCGATCTCCTGGTAGTAGATGACACTTGTCTTCAACTCGATGTTGGTGACCAGGTCTGTCGACTTTACCCAAGTGCAGTACTCATCGAAGGTGGGGATCGGCTCAAACTTGGTGAGGTCCTGCCACAGTTGCGCAGCGTTGAGCTTCTGGAGTTCACACAGGGTAAAGCTTGAGACCAAGCCCTTGCCATTGGTTGTGCGGTCCACCAACTCATCATGGATGATGACCACCTCCCCGTCCTTGGTAAGCTGGACATCGAGCTCTATCCCATCGCTTCCTGCTTCCAGTGCCTTTCTGAATGCCAACATGGTATTCTCAGGGTAGGCTCCACTGTACCCTCGATGTGCATATACTTTCATATGATGTGACTCCTTGCTAGGTATTGTTACGCGACCCCATAGAGCAGGTTAGGCAGGATGAGGGAGATTGCCGGAATGTAGGTTATCAAGAGAAGGGCTACCAGCAGGGCTATGATGAAGGGGATCGACTCCCGTACAAAGTCCTGCAGCTTGCAGTTGGTGATGCTGCAACAGGTGAACATCATCGACCCAAATGGTGGGGTTATCCCCCCTATCATGATGTTGACGATACAGATGAGCCCGAAATGGATGGGGTCGACCCCGAGTCTGGTTACTACCGGGACCAGCAGGGGAGCCAGGATGATGAGAGCCGCCCCGCCTTCGAGGAACATTCCCATCACCAGGAAGAGGATGTTGATGATCAACAACATCACATATTTGCTCTGGGTAATGTTCAAGAGAAGGGCTGTCAGATGCTGTGGTATCTGCTCCCAGTTTAGGTAGTAGCCAAAGACCGAGGCAGAAACGATGATGAGCACTACTGTGCTTGTACCCAGAATGGTCTCTTTCAATACTGGGATGATATGCTCCTTGCCCAATTCCTTATAGATGAACTTGCCGATAATGATACAGTAGAATACGGCAACCGCTCCAGCCTCCGAGGGGGTAAAGATGCCAATTCTCAGTCCCATGATGATGCCAAAGGGAAAGAGCAGTGCCCAAATGGAGTCAAAACCTTGTCGGAGCATCTCTTTTGTACCTGCCTTCTTCTCCCTGCTGGGCTTGTAGCCACGCTTCTTGGAGATGATGGCCACGGCAACCATGAGACAGGCTGTCATCAGGAAACCGGGAAGATACCCTGCTGCAAACATCCTTCCTACCGACGCACTGGCGATCAGTGCATAGATGATGAGGTTGATGCCTGGGGGGATGACAGGGGTGACTGCTGATGAGGCTGCAGTGATGGCAGTGGAGAAGGCCTTGTCGTATCCTCGTTTCTCCATTTCTGGGACGAGCATCTTGCTCTGCATGGCCGCATCAGCGTTGGCAGAGCCAGAGACTCCACCCATGAGCATGCTCAACAGTACGTTGACCTGGGCAAGGCCTCCGGACATATGGCCGGTAAGGACGTCTGCAAACTGCATGAGCTTCTTGCTGATGCCGGCGTAGTTCATGATGGATCCGGCCATGATGAAGAAAGGGATGGCCAGGAGGGGGAAGGACTGGGTGCTGGTAACGAACTTCTGCAGCAGGAGGTCCACCGGAGAGCTGTTGTCGATGATGGCAAAATAGAAGAGCGAGGCACCAAACAGGGCATAGGCTATCGGGATGCTCGAGAAATAGAGGATGAAAACCAAGATTGATGGCAAATATGACAACATAGCTTATACCTCTCCTTGAATGGGTCTGGGAGTCTTGCAATCCCGGATGAGAAAGACGACTGAATAGAGGGTCATAAGGCCAAAGCTTACCAGCAAGGAAGAGCTGATGAAGGCTGTGGAGATATTGAGCACCGGTGTTGGCTTCTTGTAGGAGTGGCTCAGATAGATGACAGCTATATAGGTGATGTATCCGTTGATGAGCAAGAGGATGAGGTCAACGACGATACCAATGATTTTCTTTGCAGTTGGTGGACACATGTTGACGATCATGTCGACGCCCACATGGATCCTGAATTTGTATCCGGCAGCAGCGCCGAGAAATACGCTCCAGACGAAACAGCCAGTTGCCACTTCCTCGGACCAGAAAATGCCCAGGTTGAAAAAATAGCGTAAAACGACATTGAGCATTACCAAGACGGTAGTCACGATGAGAAACATGCTTGCAAAGATGATTTCAAAATTGGAAACGAATTTCTTGAGATTTTGGTTCATTGGCTTTCACCTCCTTTGGATATGATATAGGCCGACCTTCCTGCACGCAACCATCTTCTGGGAGGATTGCGGCAAGTGGCCGGCCTACGATGGACGGAGCTTCTTACTTGTTCATTTTTGCAAGTTCAGCCTGCAAGGTATCGTAGATGCCAGGGGTGACACCCTTCATGTTGGCATATACAGGACCTGCGACTGCTGCAAAGGCAGCGTTGTCAACTTCATTGAACTTGTTGCCCTTGGCTTCCAGCATTGCCTTGGTCGCTTCATAGTTGTTGGCGATCTCGGTATTCATCTGGGCAGCACCTGCTGTAAACTCTTCCTGGATGATCGTGCGATATTTTTCTGGAATGCTGTTGAACAGGTCGTTGTTGATATAGACACCACAGGTTCCGAGGAAATGCTTGGTGAAGGCCATGTTCTTGGCAACTTCAGCACTACCGTTGGATCCATACGCATCCATGGTCCCTTCCAGGCCGTCGACAACACCCTGCTGTACTGCAGAGATGGTTTCGCTGAACGGAAGTGGGGTTGCGGTTGCACCCATTGCATTGATGGTGTCAATGAACAGCTGGCTTCCAGGGGTGCGGATCTTCATGCCTTTGAGGTCTTCTGGCTTGGTGATGATCTTGTTGGTCTTCAGGTTGCGGAAGCCAAAGATGTAGTCAAGGGCAAGCACCTTTATGTTATGCTTCTCTTCCAATTCCTTGATCATGTTCTTTACCAGAGGGGTCTTGATCATGTACTCATAGGCATCGAAGGAGGTGTACAGCATCGGGCCGACCAAGGCGTTGAAGTCTGGGACATAGTCTCCAAGATAGGAGGGGTCCTCGACGGAGATGAACTTTGCACCACGTGCAACCTGTTCGACACCGTCCTTATAGACAGCAAGCTGTCCCTGAGGATAGTGCTGGATCTCAATGGCGCCATTGGTGCGGGTCTTGATGTTTTCTACGACAATGTTCAGGGATTTGGTTAGCTGTTCATTGGGTGCGAACACGTGGCTCATCTTGAGAACAAGCTTGTAATCCTTGTCAGCAGGAGCTTCTTTTGCACCCTGTGCCATCAGCGGTGAAAGGGCCAGAACAAGAACCATGAGAGCAAAAAGTACCTTTTTCATTCTTTCCTCCAGAGTTTCGTTAGGGAATATATTTTTCAACAGTTTTCAACAGTTTTTTCCATATATTCACTAACGATTTTTTTTCAGTGTACGGGAAGAATCTCTACTTGTCAAATTTAATTTCTCTTTGTTTTCTAGCAGGAAAAAAAGTTACCTATTCTTATATGGGATAAGTTCTGATTTTTGTTCTTGCATTTGTTGTTGAAAAGTGTTTAACTTTAATGGAAGTCAGGCAAGGAGTATCCAGCATGAGTAAAAAGAAGGTCACCCTGAAGGATATTGGCGATGCAGCAGGTATCTCATCAGCAAGCGTATCGATGATTTTGGCAAAAAAGAGCCTCTCACGGTTCTCTTCCGATACTGTCGATACCGTATACGCCTTGGCGCGGGAACTTGGATATGAGAAAAAGAGCGGCAAGTATGACAAGAAGGTATTGGCCATCGTCTGCCCCTCGGTCATGAACCCCTATTTTGCGACCATTATCCAAGGTATGGAGCAGGAGGCCTCTCTTCGTGGTCTTGATACCATGCTGTTCACTACCTATTGGGATACCGAGAAGGAAAAACGGATCTGTGAGTTTGCCAAGGATCCCATGGTGGGCGGGGTGGTCTTTGCCATGATCCCCCAACAACCTGACCTTGTCCGGGAACTCAACAAGAGTGTTCCTGTAGTTGCCGTTGGGGACAAGCAGAATGAACTGGGCCTCGATACGGTCGATGTGAACAACTTTACCGCAGGCTCCTTCGTCGGAAAGCACCTTTTGCAACTTGGGCATAGGAAGGTTGCCTATGTGTCGACGAGCCTCAACTCAGAGCACAGTGCACGTGTACGGAGGTATGAAGGGCTCAAGGCTGAGTTCAGGCTTGCTGGCAGCGGAGCCAAGCTCTCCCTTTTTACTTCTGAAGTTGCTTCTTCCACCGAGCTCAATACCGTCGACATCGAGCACCAGACAGGCTATGAACTTGCCAAGCGTTGCATTCGGGAGACTCCTCAGGTGACAGCGATCGTGGCTATCAACGACATGGTTGCCTATGGGGTGATCGATGCCATCCATGATGCTGGGTTCTCCATTCCCCGCGATTACAGTGTCTGTGGCTTTGACAACATCTATCCATCTTCCTTCCGTGGGGTAAGCCTTACGACGGTGGAGCACTATATCATCCAGGTCGGGCGTAGTGCCATCCGGCTCATATCCGACAAGATGGCCAAGAAACCGCCGGTTGAGGTGGATTCCGGTGCCGTCACCCGGGTGGAATACCGCAGCCGCCTCATCATACGCAACTCGACAGGGGAGCCAGGACCGAGAGGATAGTGTTTGCATTTTGTTGATTTGGGAGTAGAATGCTCTCCAATATTGATAGAGGGTAGAGCGGATGGGCCACAAAGAGAAGGTACCTCAGATCTTTGAGAAGAACATGCAGTACTTCAAGTTCTGTACCTACGGGTTTCTGAAGAACCTGCAGTTTTTTGAACCGTTCCTGTTGTTGATTTTCTTGAGTAAGGGGCTTTCCTATGTCCAGATCGGGGCGCTCTATGCGGTAAGGGAGATCAGCATAAACATCCTGGAGATCCCTTCAGGGGTGATGGCCGATACCATGGGCCGGCGCATGACCATGGCCCTCTCCTTTCTCTCCTATATCCTCTCGTTTTTCCTGTTCTATGCGGTCTCTTCATACGGCCTGCTCTTTCTGGCCATGATAGCCTTCGCCTTTGGTGAGGCCTTCCGCACCGGAACCCATAAGGCCATGATCTTTGAGTATCTGGACAGGCAAGGGTGGAACTCCCAGCGCACCTACTACTATGGGCATACCCGTGCCTGGTCCCAATGGGGCTCGACGGTTTCTGCAATCCTGGCCGCAATCCTGATATTCTGGCGGGGTTCCTACAAGGCTGTGTTCTTGTTCTCCATCATTCCCTATGTGTTGAATCTGCTGTTGATCGTCTCCTACCCCAAATATCTGGATGGAAGGCATCAGGCCAACGGGGAAAAGATCTCTGAAACCTTCCTTGTGGTGTTGCGGTCCCTGTTTTCCAGCATGAAGAACCCCAAGACGATGAGGACCATTGCAAACCAGGCGCTCTATAGCGGGTACTACAAGGCGTTCAAGGATTATTTGCAACCACTACTGAAGACGTTGGCTCTGAGCATCCCGATCCTCCTGAATTTGGAGGACCAAAAAAGAACAGCCCTCTTGGTGGGGCTGGTATATGCCATCATGTACAGCTCCACGGCCTTTGTCTCCAGCAGGTCTGGAAAGTTTGCCCAACGGTTCGGACAGTTGGCGACACCACTGAACCTAACTATGCTGCTGGGGATAACGTTGGGGGTGTTGAGCGGGTTTTTCCTCCATCTAAGCTGGGTAACCGTTGCTGTCGTTCTCTATTTGGGAATCTACATATTGGAGAATCTGAGAAAGCCCATGGGCATCACCTATGTAAGCGAGCGGATGTACCAGGACTCCCTGGCCTCTGCCCTGTCGGTGGAGTCCCAGGCCGAATCCCTGTTTGCTGCAGCCATCGCCCTGGCCCTTGGCTTCTTTTCGACCCTGTTAGGGGTCGGGTTGGGCATACTGGTTGTCTCAGCCATCTGTTTTCTGCTTGCACTGCTCCTTTGGCTGCCCAAAGAAGCAGATGGTTCGCAGAGGTGAGCCTACTCTTCCTCTTTGGGCACTTCCAGGATATCGATGAGATCTTCTGGTTCGAGCCTGAAGGGGGAGCCTTTGCCTTCAAAGAATCCATAGTCGGCGATGAAGTGGATGTGTAGGTCGGTGTAGACGATAGTCCTTTCCTTCACCTTGTTCACTACGGTGGTGTTGACCTTTCCGTACATGTTTGGACCTCCGAAAGGGGAGGGAAGCAGTCCACGGACGGTCTCAACCTTTACCTCAAACCTCTCGTCGATGGTGATGAACTGACCCAGGCCTGTAAACCCAAGTTCCTTGAACCATTCCATACGGCTTGCAATGGCCTCATGGGTGGTCCTATGCTTGCTTACTGTCAGGGCGTCACTTGCAATGATGTCAACCAATTTCCTTTTGTCATCTCCCAAAAAACCATCGAGGGTGATGACGCCTTTCTTCATCTCTTGCTGTATCTTGTCGAATTCAGGTGTTTGTTTCATCATGAGCTCCTTGGGGTCAGAATTTGTCGTAGAAGACGTTCTCGGGAGGGACTTCCAGCTCGTGGAGGACCTTGATACATGCGTCGATCATGCCAGGGCTTCCGCAAAGGTAGGCTTCGCTGTTGGAGCCTTCTGAAACCATCCGCCTAACCACATCGGTGATGAGACCTACTTCCCCTTCCCATTTGTCCTCAGCCTGAGGTTCGCTCAAGGCGGGTACGAAGGTGAAGTTGGGTATCGTCTTTTCAAGGGCCTTCATCTCATCAAGGAGGAAGAGGTCCCGTTTCGATCGGGCACCAAAGAAGTATGTTGTCTTTCGTGTCGAGCCTTTCTTCTCCATATCGAGCAGCATGCTCTTGATGGGGGCCATCCCCGACCCTCCGGCGATGAAGATGATGTTCCGTTCGGTATCCCTGAGGTAGAACTCTCCATACGGGCCGTTGATGATGACCTCATCCCCTTCCTTGAGGTGCTTGTGCACATAGGTGGTGCAGATTCCATTGGGAACGAGACGGATCTCCAATTCCACATGCTTGCTGTCTCCAGGAGGGGATGCCATCGAGTACGCGCGATAGACACTCTCGTCGGAGTCCTCATACTCAGGTACCACGAACTGTATGTACTGGCCAGCCTTTGTCGATATCTCAGTGGGATCCTTCAGGCTGAGGGTGACCTGCTTGATGTCATGGGTGAGGTCCTTGATGCTTTCCACCACCGTAGTGAACTCCTTGACGAGGAAGAGTTCCTCAGGAATGACGATGGCCACATCGGTCTTTACCTTGACCTGGCAGGAGAGCCTGATGAGCTGTTTTCGCTCTTCGTCGGAGATGAATGGTAGTTCTGTAGGAAGATAGTCTCCTCCTCCCGATACAACCTTCACCTTGCACAGTCCGCAGGAGCCTCGTCCACCACAGGCGGAGGGGATGAACACCCCTTCCTGGTTGAGGGCGCGAAGCAGGGGTTGCCCACCATCGACCTCCAATACCTTCGACCCATCATTGATGGATATCTTGACTGTTCCATAGTTGCCTATCGTGGCATCAGCGATGACCATGAGGATGGCCAGGAAGACTGAGAGGAGGCTGATGATCCCAATGCTTATCAGTAGTGTAATTACCATCATATGCTCCTTACGATAGGGCAATCATGCCAGAGAAGCCCATGAATGCCATGGCCATGAATCCGGCAATCACCAACGTTATGCCAGGGCCTTCAAGCCCTGGGGGTACTTTGGCGTTTTTCAGTTTCTGCCGGATGCCGGCCATTGCAATGATGGCGATAAACCAGCCTATTCCGCTTCCTAGCCCGAAGAGGAAGGAGGTGAAAAGTGTGTACTCCCGGATGACCATGAACAGACTCGCACCAAGGATTGCACAGTTGACGGTAATGAGGGGCAAAAAGATTCCCAGGGATTGGTAGAGGGGTTCGCTGTATCGCTCGATGACCATCTCGGTAAGCTGTACAAAGGCTGCTATGACGATGATGAAGGCAATGAAGCGAAGGTAATCCAACCCAAAGGGAATGAGCAGATACCGGTAGACGAGCCAGTTCAGGGGTGTGGTGGTTGCCATGACGAAGATGACGGCAGCCCCTAGGCCCAGTGAGGTCTTCAGCTCTTTGGAAACAGAGAGGAAGGAACACATCCCCAAATAGTTGGTGAGCAGGATGTTTCCGGTGAAGATTGAGGCAAAGAATATGGCAAAGGGCATGATTGATTCATTCATTACTTGGCCTCCTTCATGATAGTTTCGCGAATGACCCAGATGAAGATCGCCAGCACGAAGAATCCTCCAGGGGGCATGATCATGATGGACCAGTTTGTCCACCAGGATCCCAGGATCCTGTAGCCCCAAAGGCTACCGGTTCCCAAGAGTTCACGGACAAAGGCGATGACCAGTAGCACGTAGGCATATCCCAACCCGGAGGCAAGGCCATCAACGAGAGATAGCATCGGCTTGTTCTGCAGGGCAAAGGCCTCGATACGACCCATGACGATACAGTTGGTTATGATGAGCCCGACGTAGGGACCGAGTTGCTTCCACATCTCAGGGTAGTAGGCCTTCAGCACGATGTCGACGATGATGACGTAGGTTGCAATGACCATGGTCTCCACCATCATGCGGATGCGTGAGGGGATATGGTTGCGAAGCAGCGATATCGTCCAGCTGGAGAGGGCTGTGGTAAACATGACACCCAAGGTCATCACCATGGTATTCTGCAGCTTGTTGGTTACTGCCAGGGTAGAGCAGATCCCGAGTATCTGGACAAAAACAGGGTTGTTTTTGCCCAAGGGTTCCATAAAGGTTTTTTTCATCAGTTTCTTGGCCATCTCACTCTCCTCTAATGATGCGCTGGGCATCGGCTGCAGAACGGTTCACTAGGTTTCTGAAATACTCTGAGGTACGGGTAGCTCCTGTAATGGCATCCACTTCATTGGCAAGGGCGCTGGTGCCTTCCTCCACCAAGGTGAACGGTGGTTGCTTGCCCTTGAACTGGGCAGTAAACCACGGCTCCTCGATACGGGCACCTAAGCCTGGGGTCTCATTCTGACTTACGATTGCAAGCCCTGCGAAGGTCTTGAGATCCTCCTCGAACCCTACCATGATGGCGATGGTTCCCCAGAGGCCGGGGCCCTGTACGGGGATGATGAAGCGCTTGCCTTCAGTGCCATTGGCAATATAGTAGCCTTTTTCGACCTCAATACTGTCAGTATAGGTCTTTTCGATTCCCGCAGTGGTGTTTTCATACTGCAACCCACCAGCATCGAGGATGGCCCTACGGGTGAAGGAGAGTTCGTTTGCCTCGGCCTTGTCCAGCGTAGTCAGATAGAGCCCTGATGTCACGAGAATACAGAATACCGTTGTAGATACCATGAATACCAAGGGGTAGAGGCGTTTGTGGTAGAATGTATCCTTCTTTTTCATGCTGCACCTCCCTGGGTGGCTTTCAGCTTTTTC
Source organism: Sphaerochaeta sp. PS (assembly GCF_032144095.1). Classification (NCBI taxonomy): domain Bacteria; kingdom Pseudomonadati; phylum Spirochaetota; class Spirochaetia; order Spirochaetales; family Sphaerochaetaceae; genus Sphaerochaeta; species Sphaerochaeta sp. PS. Next base: position 996 of record NZ_JAVSNJ010000008.1, on the reverse strand, counting down.
TTTGCCTTGATACCCTTAAGGATGGTGTCGAGAAGGGGAGCGAACATGTTTGCCAGGAGGATCGCAAAGGTGACTCCCTCGACCCAGGTTGAGAAGGTGCGTATCAGGACGGTGAGGATGCCGAACATCGCCCCATAGATCCATCGGCCGGTATCGGTCGACTGGGAGGCAGAAACAGGGTCTGTTATCATGAAGAAGGCGGCAAAGAGGAAGCTTCCTCCCAAAAGTGCTGCCATGGGGGAGGCCACTGCCTGGAGGCCGTTCTCCGTAGAGATTTGCAGTCCCGTAGCCCAGAACACCGTCTGCAGCAGGAGAAAGGACCCTATCGAAGCGACGACGATTTTCCAGTTGGCCGTCTTCTTGTAGAGGATGAACAGGCCCCCTAGCAGGATGAGGACAGCACTTGTCTCTCCAAAACTACCGCTGGTAAAGCCTAGGAACATATCCAATAGGGGTACGTTCTTGGTCAACAGAGGGGTAGCTGCCGAGACGCTGTCGGCGTGGGTAATCCACGAACCAAATCCGGCAGGAAACCAGCCTAGGCTTGTTGCATTGCCAATGAACCTTGCAGTCATGGGGACCCCAAAGCTGATATAGACAAAGGCTCGTGCCGTGATGGCGGGGTTGAATATGTTCTTGCCAAAGCCACCGAAGATCATCTTGCCGAAGATGATGCCAAAGGCTATGCCCAACGCCGCTATCCAGAGGGGTATGGTCGGAGGTAGGGAGAGTGCGAAGAGGGTACAGGATACGAAGAGGGATTCAGTGATCTTGTATCCATATCGCCTGGCCATGAGCCATTCACACAAAAGTCCTGTGGCCCCTACTACTACCAATACGGCGATGAATCGCCAGCCGAAAAAATAGGTTGCTGCAAGGCATAGTGGTGCGAGGGCATATAGGACATTACGCATTGCTTGTTGTTTTTGGATTTTCACGGTTCCTCCTCTTACTATTTTTCAGTATAAGGCAAGATTTGCAGAATGTAAAAATTAT
>NZ_JAVSNJ010000007.1:0-98604 GCF_032144095.1 Sphaerochaeta sp. PS | reverse complement strand
AATTCGTTATATTATAGAAATATATATGATGTCACATGTGAGAGGGAGATGTGCATAACCTTTAACATATAACATGTTAGGCAATGTTGTATGTTTTTGTATAAGTTGGGTAACAGAGTACTTATTACAGGGAAAAAGCTAACGGAATAGACTCCAAACGCATTTTTGGCGAATAAGGGACCTATGTACGATGTGGGGTTGTGACAAGAGACATGTAGCGATCACCCACAGCCCATATGACGTAGGTGTGGGTGGGATAAGTTGCGGCGAAGTTATGACTTGTACGAAACCATTCCGCGAAAAAGACCGGCCTTGGGACCCTCTTCAGTCCACCATGAACCAAAGCCCTCTGCTACTCATTACTTTTCCAGGACTAGGTTGAAGGAGACGTAACTGCTGTAGGAATCCCTCTCCTTTCCCAGGCTCTTGTTCAGTTGTGCACAGATCTTGGTCAGCGGGATCGTCAGGTACATGTCGCTGCGGCAGACATAGGAAAGGGAATCGGGAAGGTCTTTCCCAAGGGTATCACAGAACAGTTCGTAGGGAACAATCTCCACCCCGTTGGAAAGCGAGGTATGGGAAATCAACAACCTTCCCTCACCCTGGTGCTTGGCAGATATGGCTAGCGTACAGAGGGGGATCTTTAAGGAGGTGGTGGGAGTGTTGCTCCGCTCAAGGGCCCTGTCAGTGACGAGGAGGGTCACCTCCGGACGTGACGACTCAAGGATTATCGCTGAAGATAGTGGCTGAAAAGAGCACAGAGAGGCCAAAAAGAATACTACCCATAGGAGTTTCTTTCTTGGCAGGGAGGAACATGTTGTACAAAACAATTTCTCCATTCTCACAGATTTCCTTAAGCCATATATACTACCATGAAAACCTAGGCTGGGGTAAGTGTTCCAGGGCATGAAAATTCCTTAGCTCAGCACCTTGGCAAGCCCACCTTTTGAAGTCTCGCGATAGAGGGATGGCAGGGCTTGACCAGTCTCCATCATCACCTCCACAACGCTATCAAAAGAGACCTTATGCCTACCGTCACCAAGCAAGGCAAAGGTGCAATGGTCGATCGATCGCATCGCACCCAGGGCATTGCGTTCAATGCAAGGAATCTGTACCAGGCCCCGCATCGGGTCACAGGTAAGGCCAAGATGGTGCTCAAGGCCCATCTCGGCAGCGTATTCGATCTGGTGGATGGTCCCACCAAGCAGCTGGGCTGCCGCCCCGCTGGCCATGGCACAGGCTACCCCGACTTCCCCCTGGCATCCAACCTCAGCTCCGCTGATGGAACCATTGGTCTTCACCAGGTTTCCGATAAGGCCGGCTGTAAGCAGGGCACGAAGGATCTTCACCTTCGAGACCTTATAGTGCTTTGCCAGATAGTAGAGGACCCCTGGAAGGACACCGCAGCTTCCGCAGGTGGGAGCTGTCACGATCTTGCCGCCCCCAGCATTCTCCTCAGAGACAGCCAGGGCATAGCTGATGGCGATGGCGGTATTTCCCAGGGGGCCGGTAAACTCACCAGCCTTGGAGTTGTACTGGCTTGCCTTGCGTGCAAGCTTCAGGCCACCGGGAAGCACCCCCTCAGCATTGATACCGGCCTCGACGGCCTGGCTCATCACATCCCACACCTCGGCAATATAGTCCAGGATCCCATTGCCCTCAAACTGGAGGACAAACTCCCAGAGCTGCAGCCCTTCGGTCGAACAGTATTCGAGGATCTTGGCCATGGTACCATACTCTTTGGGGTATATGTTCTTCTTGTCGTCCTCAATCTCCCCTTCGATGACCACACGACCACCGCCGACACTATAGTAGGTCTGCTGGGCGAGGATGTTCCCTTCGCTGTCATAGCCGAAGAAGGTCAGGGCATTTGGATGAAAGGGTTTCTCCTCATCCGGATACCACGTGATCTCGACCTGCTTGCCGTACTCCTCACAAAGAGTACGTATCGCCTTGTCTGTCAGGTGCCCTTTTCCCGTTGCGGCAAGGCTGCCGTACAGACATGCTTCATAGCGATCTGCCGAGGGGCAAAGCGCAAGGAAATGCTGGGTGGCAAAACGAGGTCCCATGGTATGGCTGCTTGAGGGGCCATACCCAATTCTATATAGTTCACGCAATGATTCCATAGGGGAACTTTACATTTTAACGCAACAAAAGGGAAGATGAATAACTACCATAGAGGCCCATTCTGCAAGGAGATAAAGCTAGCCTCTCCCTCCAGGTCGACAAAGATCCTCAACAGGAGAGAGTCCTCACGATTCCAGAAACAATGGAGCCCATCACCAAGGGTGAGAGCCGCTCCTTCGTGCTCCCAATAGAGCCAAAAGGAGCCGTCAAGTTCCCTCTCCCCGACCCAATACCCTTGGGGCGCCGTAGTAACCTCAACCTGCAAGGGCGGACGGACCTGGATGGAGGATGCAGAGAGTTCCCCATTTACCAGATCCTTCTGAAGCCGGCCATGATCTATGAGGGTCATGTCGTCCGTTTTGGAACGGGCCTCTTGGAGGAGCTGTGGATAGTTGACCCTCTCCAACGCCTCGGCATTGAGTTTCAGGCTCTCCTGCAGATAGTGACACAGCATTCCCTCCCTCTCTGTAAGCAGGACAGCAGAGGTTCCTGTAGGGAGAACGGCTCCCCCCAGGGGAGCAAAGACACCCAACGGATAGGCACAGAAGACCACCGTCTCCGCTCTGTTCACCAGAACTGTTGCACGCTTCTGCCCTGCAGGAAGATGTCGTTGCCTGAGCTTTCCCCCTTCATTCCACACCAACGTATTCCAGAAATTCTGGTTCTGCATCGTCTCCCACCGATGGCGTGGGGGCAGCAGGACAGTGACCTTCCGTTGGGAAAGGGTCTCTGCACTACAGCTTGTCATGAGCAGAACACACAGAAAAAAAAGGAGTAGAAGCTGTTGCAACAACGATAGCTGAAAGGTATTTCTCTTCACACAAGAGAAGAACAAAAAGAGCGTGCTTTACCTCAACGGATGTATAAAGTAAGGGATAGAGGGTATTTTTTATCAGGTTGTGTAGGTTATAAGCTATTGAGGTACTCTGACCGGTATCGTTTGAACAACTGGCAGAAGGCCTCGCTCTTGTAGTCTGCATAGGTCCAGGGAAGGGCATTGAACCTCCCCTTCTGGTAGATGAGGGTGACCTCGGCATAGATGCCCTGCTCAAGCGCAATACGATGGGCACGGTTCTTGGTGGTGGCAAGGACGAGGTTGGCAGCAGTAAGCAGGCCTGGGTCCAGGTTGATCGTCCTACCCCCCTCTTTCTTGAACCTCTCTTCAACTGTATTGGTAAATAGTTTTGCCTGGGCAAGCAAGGAAGGATCGAGCAACCTCTCAAACACCAGGAAGAACCGGGAGGGTGAGGCTCCCATCTCCCGGTCGTAGTAGTCGGTGAAGGAGAATGGGACAGCTTCACTCATCTCAAGGATCGGGCCGAAGCCCTCCTCCAAAAGGGAGAAGAGCTCAGGGTGGGCACCTTCATCGGTCGAGAGCACACCCATGACCAACCTTGCTGGAGTAAAGCCGTTCACTTCTCCCATCTCAGATTCCTGCCGTATAGGTTCCCAGGACCCGAACTGAGGTGCAGCAATCCCGCAACTCCTCAAGAGCCTTCTCAAAGGAACCTTGCTCACCAAGTTCGGTCTCCACAAAGAAGGAGTACTCCCAGGGTTTCCCCGGTATGGGGCGGGATTCCAGTTTCTTCATATTGAGCCCGTGCTTGGTCAGTATGAGCAGGGCCTCAAAGAGGGAGCCTGGGCGGTCCTGCACGGTAAATCTGAGAGAAGCACGGTTTATCACTGCATTCGAGCGGAATGCTTCGGCTATATCTTCCTTGCAGATGACATAGAAGCGGGTGTAGTTGCGGGGATTGCTTTCGATCCCTTCACGCAAGATTTCCATCCCATGTACCACGGCGGCAGGAGATCCTGCAATGGCAGCCTTCGTATGGTCCTTGGACTGCTTGACGAAGGTAACGGAGCCGGCTGTATCAAAGAAAGGGACGGCCTCCGCATGGGAAAGCTCACCTCTGAGGAAGTCCATGCACTGGGCAAGTCCCTGCGGGTGGGAGTAGACCTTCTCGATCTCCTCAAGCTTTGTTCCCGGCAGGACTATCAGGTTGTGGACGATCCTGATCTGTTGCTCCCCCACCACCTGGATATCGGGGTAGCGGTCCAACAGGTCCATGGTATCGAAGATGGTACCACCAAGGGTATTTTCCAACGGGACCATGCCGTAGGTCGCACTGCCCTCCATGATAGCCTCAAAGACGTCGCCGAACTGCTTGCAGGGAAGGACAGCCACATCCTCATCAAACATCCGCCTGATGGCCAGTTCGCTGAAGGCACCCCTTTCACCCTGGAAGGCCACGGTCAGGGAGGTCGCTTTCTCTTTCTTGGTTTTCTGTGCGCTGGAGAGAGGAAGGTTCCGGGAGATCCTCTCCATCGATTTGCCCACTACCGGAGCGAGGGCATGCAGGTCCCGCATGAGTTTCTCGAACTGGGAAGGGAACAGGGATTGGGGACCATCACTGAAGGCCATTTCTGGGTGGTTGTGGACCTCGACGATAAGGCCCGAGGCCCCACTTGCCACCAGGGCAAGGCTCATCGGACTGACCATGTCCCGGATTCCCGTAGCATGGCTGGGGTCTCCGATAACCGGCAGGTGGGTCATCTTCTGGACGATGGGAATGGCGCTGCAGTCAAGGGTGTTGCGGGTGGCCCGCTCGTAGGTTCTGATGCCCCGTTCGCACAGGACAACCTGGTCGGTACCGCTGGCCATCAGGTACTCGGCAGCCATCAGCCACTCCTCGATGGTGGCACACAGCCCCCTCTTGAGAAGGACAGGCATCCCGGTCTTTCCCACAGCCTTCAACAGCTCGAAGTTCTGCATGTTTCTCGCACCGATCTGAAACATGTCTATGTAGGTTGCCATCATGGCAACATCACTGGGATTGACAATTTCGGAGGTGACAGGCATGCCGTAGGCATCTCCAGCTTCCCGAAGGTACTTCAGCCCCTCTTCTCCCAGGCCTTGGAATGCATAGGGAGAGGTCCTGGGCTTGAAGGCACCACCGCGGAGCATGACAGCTCCTGCATCATGTACCGCCTGGGCGATCTCCATGATCTGCTGGCGGCTCTCGATGGCACAGGGACCGGCTATGATGGCGACCCGGTTTCCCCCGATCTTCACCTTGCCCACCGTAACGATGGTGTCCTCTTTCTTCAGCTCGCGTGAGGCTAGCTTGTATGGCTTGCTGATGGGGATGACTTTTGCAACCCCTTCAAGCAGCTCCACTTCACGGTGATCGAGTGAACTTTGGCCAACTGCGCCAAACACTGTCTCTTCCTCTCCAACGATCTCCTTTACGGTATAACCCTTGGTGACAAGAAAGAGCCTGATATGTTCGCGTTGTGCTTCCGCGATGTTTTTCTTCAGTACGATTATCATGCAAATACGCTAGAGGGTATCCTCCAAAAGGTCAAGTAATCCTTGTCTTTTCTCCCCGGCTGTGGTATGCAAATACCCATGGACGAAACATATTGGGAAGAGATTTTTTCCTCATTCAGAAAAGCCATCGAGCATGAGGGGAGGACCCTTCCCTCACTCTCCTTGATCGCAGAGGAAAAGCAGGATCCCTTCAGGGTGCTCATAGCAACCATCCTCTCCTTGCGGACAAAGGATGATGTCACCCTATCCTCAAGCAGGCGCCTCTTCGCACTGGCAGATACCCCAGAAGCCATGCTTGGGCTTTCAACCGATGAGATAGAGAGGGCAATCTACCCTGCAGGGTTCTACAAGACAAAGGCAAAGACCCTACAGAGCATAAGCAGGGAGCTGCTTGCCTCCTATGGGGGGGAGGTCCCCTCCACAAGTGAGGCCTTGATGAAGCTTCCAGGGGTGGGTATAAAGACAGCAAACCTTACCCTCAACCTGGGTTTCGGCATAGAGGCTATCTGTGTTGACTGTCATGTACACAAGATTGCAAACAGGATGGGATGGGTCGAGACAAAGACACCTGAACGGACAGAGATAGCCCTCCAGGGTGTCATGCCCAGGCGCTTCTGGATACCGCTGAATGAGCTATTGGTCATCTACGGGCAGCTGATCTGCACCTCGGTAAGCCCTTGGTGCAGCAAATGCCCCCAACAGCAAAGCTGTCCGAAACATGGTGTCAGCAGGTCACGCTAGAGCTTTCCTGCTCACCTCATAGGTAGCTATCAGCACGATGAGGTGGTACATCACACTCTCAATCCAGGAGATCCACTCTTTTGCGTCAAACCCCCTGAAGCCTGGGGCGATGTCCGAAAAGAAGATGACCGCAACCCAGATCACCAACACAGCAATCATTCCAGCCTTGACAAAAACTGGGGGGAGCTTCTTGGTAAACAAGGGTACGAGCAACACAATACCGCTCAAAAGCACAACAATGGCCACGAGGTAGAGAAGGACATCAGAGTCGAACACATTGTACAGCGAGCGTATCCCCGAGCCTCCTCCTTTGGTAATAAGCCCCTGCAACCCGATGCTGATATAGAGCAAGGAAATCACCAGCCTCAAAAAAAACGCACTCCCTTTCTTGGTAACCGAAATCTTTTCTGCCATAGCACACTCCTTCTTTGTTTCTCAATATACAGCATTGACCACTTGGGAGACAGCCTCTGCCTTGCCCAAGGTATAGAAATGAACACCGGGAACCCCATACTCGATGAGGTCCTTCGCCTGTTTCTTGCACCAGTAGACACCCACCTCCTTTACTTCGGACAGCTTGTTGGCCCTGTCAAGGAGCTCAACCAGCTCAGCGGGAAAGTCGATATGGAAGGTTTGTGGGATGGTCGCGAGGTCACGCTTGCTGCCGATCGGCTTGATGCCTGGAATGATGGGCACATGGATACCACTTGCGCGGCACTCTTCGACAAACCGGTAGTAGACGGCATTGTCAAAGAACATCTGCGTCACGATGTACTCAGCCCCACAGGCGACCTTCTGCTTCAGGTGCTCAATGTCAGAGAGGCGGTTTGCCGCCTCCGCATGCTTTTCGGGATAGCCGGCAACCCCGATACAGAAGTTGGTCTTCTCCCCACCGACGAGGCTTTCATCAAGATAGCGGCCCTGGTTCAGTCTAGCGATCTGGCTGACCATCTCGCTGGAATACTCATACCCCCCGCTGATGGGTACAAACCGCTTTTGCCCGACCGGTGGATCACCGCGCAGGGCAAGGACATTGTTGACTCCCAAAAAGTTGAGCTCCAGCAGGGCATCCTCGATCTCCTCGCTTCTCATGCCACCGCAGATGAGGTGGGCAACCACAGGAATGCCGAAGGTGTGCTGGATCAAGGCAGAGAGGGCGATGGTACCAGGCCGTTTGCGAACCGTACGACGTTCAAGCAAGCCATCCGGACGTTCTACATAGACAACCTCTGCCTGGTGGTTGGTGACATTGATGTAGGCTGGCTCATAGATGCTCAACGACCGTACCGTCTCAAGGAGAGTCTGTGCATTCCCACCCTTCAGGGGAGGGACCAGTTCAAAGGTAAACAGTGGCTTCTTGGCCTCTTTGAGGATATCTATGACTTTCATAGACTCAGTATTCCATACCGGAGAGCAGTGTGACAAGCATATCCTTTGCCACACCCTTTCTTTGGGCGTACAGGTCAAGCTGCTCGTCCGCTATCTTGCCTACGGCAAAATAGCGGAGGTCCTCGCCACCGATGAGCATCGAACAGACCGTTGAAGCAGGGTCCATGGCGAAACTCTCGGTAAGACGGACACCGATCCGCTGTTCGGCCTGCAAAAGGTCAAACAGGGTACGCTTCTCGCTGTGGTCGCTCCAGGAGGAGTACCCAGGCGCCGGACGGATGAAGGTAGGGCAAGGGCAGCCCCACCGTTGCCTGAGGAAAGCCTCTGCCTCATCGGCCAATACCTCGGCAAGCCTGTCGGAGAGCAGCTGGATGGCCAGGTGGCTGTAGGTCTCGCCTTCCTGCTTGAGCGTAAGCAGCCTCTCTTGCAGTTGCAATGAGGAACTGGCTACCAATAGCCCGACGGTATCCTCCTTGGCTATGGCATCGGCAAGGCAGAACCCGCTCTGCTCATTGCGAAGGAAGAAGAAGGAGCTATCCCCCACCTTCACCTCCAGACGATCGCTCTGTGCGGGAAAGAGGCCACAGACAATACGGCACCCTTCTTCGAACAGGGCAGCGAGCTCCTTGTCATCAAGAAGGGCCTTTGCCTCAGAGACAAGGCGCTTTCCCTCGTCACTTGCAAAGGGGACTTTCCAAGCCGCACAGTACATCTTCCAGTTTATCTTCTCCACCAAGTAGTCGAGCCTGAAGCCATCAACAACAAAGATGCCATACTCCTCTGCCTTGGAACCCTGGCTCTTCTGCTCCTGCTTTTCCAGAATCGATGCATAGGAAAAGGGTGGTTGGGGACTCTTTTCTGCCCGCTCCTTCTGGACCAGATAGAGGGTCTGTTCTGCATGTCTTCTGAAAAACTGTTCCTTTTCCTGCCCAACTGCCTGGCTGGCGGTCAAAGCCATCGCGGAGGCATCACGGGTCTGGATTACAGACCCTCCATACAGGGGGGAGAGCTTAACTGCGGTGTGCAGTTCGCTGGTGGTTGCCCCACCCACAAAGATGGGGATGGTACACCCCCGCTCCTGGAAGAGGGAGATGACAGAGGCCATCTCCTTCAGGGAGGGGGTGATGAGCCCACTCAACCCAACCAGGTCGGCTTTGTGTTCCAGGGCAGAGGAGAGTATCACTTCCTTGGGAACCATCACCCCAAGGTCGATCACCTCGAAATTGTTGCAGGTAAGGATCAGGCTGACGATGTTCTTGCCAATGTCGTGCACATCACCCTTTACCGTAGCAATGACTGCAACCTTCTTTGCCTGATCGCCTAGATCTAGCTTTGAGTTCTCGATATATGCAGTAATTCGTGGCTGGAGGATATCGACAGCCATCTTCATGGTACGGGCACTTCGGACAACCTGGGGAAGGAACAACTTGCCTTCCCCAAAGAGAAGCCCGACCTGTTTCATGCCATCCATCAGGGGGCCTTCCACCAGGGTCAGGGGATTTTCCTCCGAAAGGAGGGCCAGGTCCTCTGCAAGATACCCTATCTCCCCTTTGAGTACGGCTTGGACCAGCCTCTCTCTGGGGGAGAGAGCCTTCCACGCTTCGGCCTCCTGTATCGAACTCTCGGCATTGCTGTCGACACTACCAAGATCACTTTGCAATGCAAGGTCGATGAGGTCCTTGCGCAAGGAAGGAAGGTCATCCCCCTCGGCAAGGAGGGCCTGGGTAATGATGGTCCTTGCATTCGCTTCGATGGCAGTGACATCCCTGCTGACAGCTGGGTTGACTATGGCCATGTCCAGATCGGACAGGTCGAGGAAGATTGCATGCATGGCGTTGCGCAGGGGGTCGTTTCCCCGGAACGAGAAGGAGAGGTTGCTGACCCCTCCACTGGTGTGGCAGTGGGGAAGGTTCCCCTTGATCCAGGAAACAGCCTTCAGGAAATCGCGTGCATAGGTGTCATGCTCATCGATTCCTGTGGCAATGGTGAGCACATTGGGATCGAAGATGATGGCCTCAGGCTCTATGCCTGCCTGGATGAGCAGGTTGTAGCTACGTTGTGCAATGGCAATCTTCTTCTCATAGCCATCGGCCTGTCCCTCCTCATCAAAGAGCATCACAACCATGGCACAGCCATAGGAGGCGATAAGCTTTGCATGGGACAAAAACTTCTCCGGGCCCTCTTTCAGGCTGATGGAGTTTACGATGCACCTGCCCTGGATCTCCTGGAGGGCTGCCTCAATGACAGACCAGTCGGAGGAGTCGACCATGACAGGAACCCTGCTTACGGAAGGATCGCTTCCGATATGCCTGAGGAAGGTGACCATGCTCTCCTTGGCTTCGAGCATCGAGGCATCCATGCAGAGGTCGATGACCTGGGCACCTTCCTCGATCTGCTTCCGGGCAACCGAGAGTGCCTCCTCCCATTTCTTGCCTTGGATAAGGCGGGCAAACTTCCGCGACCCTGCCACATTGGTCCGCTCGCCAATGACGAGAAGCTGCCCTGGCTTGGCCGTCACCCCTTCCAGACCGCTGAGGCTCAGGGTATGTTGCCTTTCAACCCGTATATGGGTTGGTTTGCCTTGGATTGCCTTGGAAAGGGCGCGGATATGGTCCGGCTCGGTCCCGCAGCACCCCCCTACGATATTCAGGCATCCTGAAGCGAGGACACCCTCCAACTCATCTGCCATCTGCTGGGGAGACAGGGTGTAGAAACCCTCCTTGTCTGGAAAACCTGCATTGGGGTGGGCGCTGATGTAGAACGGAGCAAGGGAGGAGAGTTTCCTGATGAGGGGCAGCATCTCCTCAGGTCCTGTGGAGCAGTTCAGTCCCAGGGAAAACAAGGGGAAGGAGGAGAGGGCGATGACAAAGGCTTCCAGAGTCTGTCCACTCAGGGTACGCCCGCTCTGGTCGCTGAAGGTTGCACTGACCATCAAAGGAACACGGCGGTCCATCTTTTCCATCGCCTCAAGGCATCCCATGATCGCACTTTTTGCTACGAGGGTGTCGAAGACCGTCTCGATCAGCAACAGGTCGACGCTTCCTTCAAGAAGCACTTCGGCCTGATGGGCATACATCGCCTTGAACGAGGCGAAATCACTCTGCCTAAAGGCAGGGTCATCGACATTGGAGGAAAAGGAGAGGCCCCGGTTGGTCGGCCCAAGCACACCGGCTATAAAGGCATAGCCCTCATGGCTGGCCTCAAAGTCAGCTGCCGCCTCACGGGCTATCTCGCACGCAGCCTGGTTGATGGTTGCAACTTCATCGCTGAGCCCATACTCCTCAAGGTTGAAGGCGTTGGCACAGAAGGTGTTGGTCTCGATGATGTCAGACCCTGCCTCGAGGTAGGCAGTATGGATGCCGAAGATGACATCCCCTCGGGTGAGGTTGAGCACCTCATTGCACCCCAGGGCAACCTTTCCTTCAAAGGTGAAGTCATCGGCTTCCAGGCTTTCTTTTTGGATCATCGTCCCCATCGCCCCGTCAAGGAGTGCAATTCGTTCACCGACTATCTTGTGCAAATATGCTTGTCTGTTCATGCTTGGGTGCGAACCTCCAACTGGCCACAGAGTGCCAGCTTTGTATCGAGCAACACAAGGGCTGATAGGATTTGCCCCTGTGCATTCATTTCGTTGCATATGGCCTGGACATCGTCCTCGGTCTCTACCTTGTTGCAGTAGGAGGTTGCATACCCATCGGCCAGGGCAGCATCCTTGCAGGCAACCATTACAGCATCGGCCTTGCCGAAGCTTGTGGAGTGCCCAATTTTTGCAGAGGAGGTGCAAACCCCGATAGGGCTATGAAAAGGGTCCACTACTATTGAAACCTTACCCGAAAGGCTATTGTCCCCTGCATACAGCGTTACAGACAACTCTTTCAGGATATCAATATAGAGGTCCCCTCCATTTTCCACAACAACCTCATCCAAGCAGAACCTCTCCTTCAGATGCCTTCCGACCTCTTGGGCAATGGCCCCTGCCACACTGGCCATTGGTCCGGTGTGGGAGAGCCTGGCGGCCTGGAGCATCCCAGAGAGAAACGGCGAACAAGGGAGGTTACCCTCTGCAAGGGGGACAAGGGAGGTCAGAAATGTTGGGTCAGGGAAGGTGAGGATCTCATTGCGCAATCTTCTGAGGATGTGTGCAGCCTCAGAGCGGACTTGGTCGATCGCCACCAGAGCTGGGGTATAGCCGATCCATAGGTCGCTCTCTCCCACCGCAAGGACAAAGGAGGTAAAACGGGAGCCCCCCATCTCTTTTCGGTAGGTACGGCTCTGGAACATAGCCTAGGCCTCTCTCTCATTGGAGACTTCGAAGAGCTGCATGGGGCATGCCTGCACACAGAGCGAACAGACCACACAGAGGGCTGGATCGTAGACCAGCTTCCACTGGGGATCCATGCTCAGTGCCCTTGAGGAGCAGACTGCGGTACACGCACCACAGTTGATGCAACCCTCCTCTTGGAACGTCAGCTCCTTGAACATCTCCGACACGAGGATACCGCTGTCCAAAAGCCAGGCTACACTGCCGGAGAGGGCCTCTTGTGTTCCCGAAAGCTCGACGATGAGCTTGCCACCCCTACCTGAAGCGACATCGGCGTTGAGGATGTTGATGTCCACGTCGTAGGTCCTGACCAGCTTGCTTACCAAGGGTTGCTCAACAAGGGTTGGGGAGAAGCGTAGTGCATAGCGTTTTTTCATCGGGTACCCTCCTCTCGGCTCACCATGGTTTTCACAAAGCTGTCCTGGGGAAACATGTGGACCGCTTCGGTAAGGAAAAAGGAGCCTTCCTCTATCCACTCTTGCAAAAGCTTTGCTATCTCCCTTGCCATGCTCAGGGAGGAGAGGGGGGCACTCTTCACCTCCTTGCCGTCAGGGAGGGTAACCTTGCCGCTCTGCAGTTCTGCATAGGTGGTCCTGCCGACACTGGGGTGGCCTTCGATGCCATAGTCAAGGATCATGGTGTCGATCTGCCTGTTGCTGATGGCCAGATGCCTTGCCATCTCGACATCCAGAACCGGGATGGGAATGCCGATTCCCACAAACATGGATATGCCGTACTTCTCATAGTAGGCCGAGCGGATGTAATCGGTGGACATCTTCTTGGCATCGCCAATGACGGCAAGGGTAGCACCACCACCCAAGGGGATGCCGTGCTCGTTCCTCTCCCGGGTGGTATTGTACTGGGTCCCGTTCCAAACCACATACCCTTCGGTCCCGCCGAGGAAAATCCTTGTCCCCAGCCCTATGGTCCTGAGATAGGGGTCGTTGAGCAGGGGGCTGAGTTCTCCGCTGGTGGAGTAGGTTATGTTGCTACATCGGGGAAGCAGGATCCCCATGTAGGTGTTCCTGATCTTGTTGGTGCTGTTGGTGGCAGCCGCATAGTTCTGGTAGGAGTTACGGGGGTTGAACAGATAGAATTCATTGATAGTATCCTTGTTGATCCAGGTGTCTATCTCCTTGGTAGGGTAGCAGTCGGTGCCCTTTCCCCGGGCAACGAGACGCACATCCTTTCCTGCAATGAGATCCTCGATCACATTTGCCCCTCCGTAGGTTGGATCAAACTTCGATTCTGCTGTTGCCCCAATGATCGTATCCACCGCGGCAAGCCCCTCATAGGCGGAGACCCCGTTGAGCGTTATCTCCTCCATCCTGATGCCTGGGGACCAGTGGCCGAAGTTGATGACTGCCGAGGAGGAGCACATCGGGCCGAAGGTTGCCGTGGTGACTACGTCAACCTCATCGGCGAGGACCTCTATGCTGGTGTGCTGTGCCATCAGGGTGAACTCTTCGGCGGTGACGACCACAACCTTCCCTTGTTTGATCTTCTCGTTGATCTGCGCAACACTCTTTGCCATGGGAACTCCTCAACCCTTCACAGGGTACGGACGGGAATTAGGTGGAAGGCTGGCACCTCGTAGGGATGGGCATCTTTCAGGGCCTGGACCACAAGAGGGGCATCTTCTTCATTGACAACCAATTCTATCCGCCACTCCCTCACTTGTGCAAGCTCACCTCTCTTCCCAAGGAAAGGATCGCTGCCCTGCAATGGCCGAAACTGGCCAAGGCCTTCGGTTTCCCAACAGCACTGGTCATAGCCACCCATCACCCCTGCCCCTGCGGAGAAGAGAGCCTGCTTGACCTGTTCCAAATGGCTGTGTGGTACATAACAGACAAGTATATACATCTTTTCTCTCCCTTCTATTCATCGTATGATAGGGCTATGGTAAAACTTCTCATCTTCCTCGGCAACCCAGGCAAGCTCTATGAAAAGAGTCGACACAATGTCGGCTGGCTTTTGTGCGACAAACTCTATCCCTCCGTCCAATGGGCTGAGAAGTTCCACTCCCTCCATGCAAAGGTAGGGACCGTGCGATTGCTCAAGCCGCAGACCTATATGAACGAGAGCGGCAAGGCAGTTAGGGCCTGTACGGACTTCTTCAATTTCAAGGCGGAGGAGATCCTCGTAGTCCATGATGATCTGGAACTGCCCTTCGGTACGGTACGTTTTCAGAAAGGTGGAGGGCTACAGGGACATAACGGGCTGAAGTCCATCAAGAGCCATCTGGGAGAGGATGGCTTCTACCGCCTACGCTTCGGCATCGGCAGACCGGCCAAGGGAAGTGTGGCCTCCTACGTGCTGCTCCCATTTTCCAAGGAAGAGGCTCCTTTGCTTCCGATACTCTTTGACAAGGCGGAACACCTACTTTCAGTGGATGTATCGGCACTTCCAGCAACAGATACATTAGTCTAACACTCCTGCTCCCTCCACAAGGGGGTTACAACAAAGGCATTGCATGGTATACTTTCCCTGTCTTGGAGACTTCCGGACCGATGACAACAACCACACTCTTGGAGGCGTGAATTGATTACACGTGACCTTCGCATTTCAATCCGTACAAGGACTGAAATGGATTTTTTTTCGGCGTTGTTTCCCTCTACAAATACGGTGGGAACCCTCTACAGACAAGCAAATGAAATAGCACACCTATACAATACCAAGGTAAAGGAAAAAGATGGCAGCGGCTTTGTTTCGGCAGGGAAACTCCATGCTACAGCAGTGTTGCACCTGCTCTACCAGACGGTACTCAGCCGGTATCTCAATGATACTGAGCCGGATTTCTTCAGCCGCCTCACCTCCCTGATGGCCAAGAACCACGCGGGATCTGATGTACTGGCATTCTTCATCAAGGAGTTTCCTTCTCCACTGTTGCTGGAGCAGCAGCTGCCTCTCGAACTCTTCTACGATGAGTCCCTCAGAGGCTATTTCGTCCATCAGGTTATGTTGGACAACCCAGCCCTCCTCAAGGCGGCAAAACCTTTCATAGCTCCTGAAGGACTCTCTTTCCCCAAGGGAGCCCAGGCCCTTACGGCACTGTTGGGAGGCTATACCCAGGGTACGGCACTCATGCCCAACAGCGAAGAGGATATCTTCACCTTCCTCACCAGGCCCTCAAAGCTCTATCCAGATTCCATACTCGACCAGATCGCCTACATCATGGAAACGTGGGGTGACCTGTTGCCTCCAGAGCTCAAGGAGTTGCTCCTCCATGCCATCGACTATGTCAAGGAGGAGGAGAAGCCCCATTTCTCAGCTCCGACCGGCCAGGGAGGGGGTTCAGGAGCCCCAACCTTTGTGCCTGACTACAGCGCCTTCAATACGGAGTACGAGGCCTTCTCCGCTGACCGCAACTGGATGCCCAATGTCGTGATGATCGCCAAGTCCACCCTCGTCTGGCTGGACCAGCTCTCCAAGGAGTACGGCCATGCCATCACAACACTCGACCAGATACCCAACCAGGAGTTGGACAACCTGCACGAACGAGGCTTCACTGCCCTTTGGCTCATAGGCCTTTGGGAGCGGAGCAGCGCTTCGAAGACGATCAAGAACCTCTGTGGGAATCCTGAGGCTGAGGCCTCAGCCTACTCGCTGAAAAACTATGAGATAGCAACCTCCATCGGAGGGTGGGAAGCGCTTGAGAACCTTCGACAGAAGTGTGCCGACCGCAGGATCCGCCTTGCAAGTGACATGGTTCCCAACCATACAGGCATCGACGGGGATTGGATATTCAACCACAGCGAATACTTCATCCAACAAAGCTACCCTCCCTTCCCCTCCTATACCTACCATGGACCGAATCTCTCGGAGAACCCGGATATCGAAATCAAGCTGGAGGACCACTACTATGACCGCACCGATGCGGCCGTAACCTTCAGGAGGAAGGACTTCCGTACAGGAGAGACCTCCTACATCTTCCATGGAAACGATGGCACTTCGATGCCCTGGAACGACACTGCCCAGCTCGATTTCCTCAATCCATTGACCCGGGAGGCTGTCTTCCAGCAGATCAAGCACGTGGCAAAGAACTTCCCCATCATCCGATTCGACGCCGCAATGACCCTGGCGAAGAAACATATCCAGCGCCTCTGGTACCCCAAGCCTGGCCTAGGCGGGGACATTGCAGGCAGGGCAGGCAGCGCCCTCGATGATGCCACCTTCCACAACCTCATCCCCCAGGAGTTCTGGAGGGAGGTGGTTGACCGGCTCAGCGTGGAGCTTCCCGATACCCTGCTGCTTGCAGAGGCATTCTGGATGATGGAAGGCTACTTTGTACGGACGCTAGGCATGCACCGCGTCTACAACAGCGCATTCATGAACATGCTCAAGAACCAGGAGAACCAGAAGTACCGGGAGACCATCAAGACCACCATCAGCTTCGAGCCCGAGATTCTCAAGAGGTTCGTCAACTTCATGAACAACCCTGACGAGGATACTGCAGTAGAGCAGTTCGGCGAAGGGGACAAGTACTTTGGTGTCTGTACACTCCTGGCAACCATGCCAGGCCTTCCCATGTTCGGCCATGGGCAGATCGAAGGGTACAAAGAGAAGTATGGCATGGAGTACAGCAAGGCATACTGGGACGAAAAGCCCAACCAGTGGATGATAAGCGAACACTACCGGAGAATCTTCCCCTTGCTGAAGAAGCGATACCTCTTCAGTGGTGTCGACTACTTCCAGATCTTTGACCTTGTGGAGGATGGCCATGTCCACGAGTCAGCCTTCTGCTACATCAATGGAAACGAGCAGGAAAAAGCCATGGTCCTCTACAACAACCAGTATGAAAGCGTACAGGGTTGGTTGAAGAACTCCTCTGCCAAGCTGGAGAAGCAGGGAAACGACAAGCGTACCGAGACAGTCTCCCTTGCAGAGGCCTTGGGCCTCACTGTCGGGGGCAGAAGGTATGTGCTCTACGAGGGATTCCCCGATAAGCTTACCTATATGGTCCCCTCCCTGAAGGTATTCGATGAGGGTGGGCATTTCCACCTCAACGGTTTTGAGTCAAAGGTCCTGCTCAACATCAGGGAGGTCGAGGATGTCGACGGTACCTATGAGATGCTCTACAACGACATCGGGGAGCAGGGAATCGAAAACCTGGAGCAGGAGATCCTTGCCCTTCGCCTGAAACCCGTATTCAAGGCTATGGAGAACCTGCATGGCGACCAGTTCAGGAAACTTCTGGAGACAATGCTCAAGGGAGAGGCTACTGCCAAGACCGAACGCAAGATGATCCTCACCCTTGCAGAGGCCTATACCCACCTTAGCGCAGTGGTGGAACTGCTCCATCCGGCTGCAGAGAACGCCCTTCCTTCCAAACCCAGGGAGATAAGCCCCTCTGAGATGCTTGCAGAGATCCAGCGCTGGACCGCCATCTTCAAGAAGGATTCGCCCGAACCCTACTTTGCCCATGGGGCAGCCATCATGGATGAGTTGCCTTCCATCATTGCTGCTACGCTGTTTCTCAAGCCGTTCATCCATCCGGATACCACTATTGAGGATGCTATGGTAGCCAGTGACAAGCTCTTGCTTCCACGCTTCTTCTGCAAGGAACTGGAGGATGTAGGATTCAGTGGGGAAAGTGCAAGGAAAGCATGCCATAGCTCAGCCATCCTGGCAGCTTCTGCGAACATGGTCCCAGACTTCGGCGCAAAACCCCAGAAGATCCTTGCCACACTGCTTGGGGACAAGGCCATGATGACCTATGCAAACTGCAATGAATACCAGGGTGTCACCTGGTACAAAAAGGAGGCAATCCAAGAAATCATCTATCTGTCTGCCCTCTCCTTCCAAGTCATTGGGGGGTGTACAAGCACCGTTGAGTATGTGACGGCACTGACCAGGGCGGAGACAGAATCGGGGTATAAGTTGAGCCTTCTCTTGGGACAAGGCGAAGATGTTTGATTGACTTGACGCTACCGATAAGATACTCTTGGAAACTATGAAGACGTGGATAACCTATCTCGCAGCAACAGCTTTCGGGTTGGCTGGAACGCTCCTTTTTGGAGATTCTGGACTCTACCAGCAAATTATGTATACCGCCACAGCCCTGTTCATACAGCTGGGTGGATTTATCTTGATCCCAATCGTATTCTTTGGGTTCTCCTCCGGCATAGCCTCCTTGCGAAAGGATTCCTTGGGAGGGACCTTCACCTGGACAACTACCCTTTGGAGTATCCTCTCGACACTCCTTTTGGTTGCAGGCGGCGCTGTGGTATTTCGCTTCTTCCCCAATGTATTTCCCGCTAGCAGCAGCGCAGGATCGGAATCCTCGATCATAGGGGCTGTTGCCCCCCAATCGCTTTCGACCCTCTTCAGTTCGATGCTTCCGGTAAACCCCTTCTATTCGCTTGCCTCTGCAGAGAGCTTTCTGCTTCCTGTCATAGTCATAGCCCTGCTGTTCGGTTTCTTCCTCAAGCCAAACGTAGAGGTCATCAGGCCAGCATACGTGACAATGAACTCCCTGAGCGAAACCATGTTCCGCATCGCACATGCCTACAGCAGGATCGGTCACTTCATGGTTTTCTTTACCTCTTCCTACTGGTTCACCCGCCTGCAGAATGAGGGGACGATCTTTGTGGCAGGGTTCTTCCTTGTGATGCTTATCCTCTCCACCTTAGCTGTGTTGCTTATCCTGCTGCCCCTGTTGTTCAGCCTTCTTACTAGGTTCAAGGTCAACCCCTACAAGATACTCTACCGGATGATCGCCCCGGCGATAGCGGCCCTCTTTTCAGGAAGCATCTTCTTCAGCAGCCCGATGACCATCTCCCATGTCAGGCACAACCTTGGATGCCAGAAACGCGTCAGCGCAACTGCGGTTCCCCTCTACACCCTCATCGGCCGAGGTGGTTCTGCTATGATCGCTACGCTGAGCATCACCAGCTTGCTCTATGCAGCGCTTGGAAGTATGCCCTCCGACAAGGTCATCATCCTGGTTGCGCTCGCCAGCGCCCTGTTCTCCTATGCAAGTGCCCTCTATCTGGGCTTCGAGGTATTCTTCATCACGATCATCGCCCTCAAGTTCTTGAAAATCGACCTCTATGGTGCTGAGATGACCCTCATCGCCCTCATGCCGATCCTCAACGGCTTTGGAAGCCTCATTGACTCGTATATTGCCGCCTTTGGTACTGCCTACACCTGCCAGATCATGGGTGTGAAACATGAGAGCTCCTACAGGGACATGCTCTAAACAGCTATGGGAAAAAACGGACGTTTTGTATTTCTGGGCATCCAGGCCATCATAACCTTCTTTCTTACAGGGTTCCTTGTCCATGCACTGCTACTGGCAAATGAGCAACAGGTGCAATCCGGTGTGCTTTCCCATCTCGTACCCTCATTGGTCCATCTCTGGATAACCCTTATAGCTGCCCTGTTGCTTTGTGTATTCTACCGTGCAAACATCGGGGCTGAAGCCCGCTTTCTTCCCCTGCTTTTCCTGATGATCTGTCTAGGGAATGTCAAGGTGCTTCCGCTCTACCAGCACCTTTCGCACATCATGATACTCAGCCCCTACTGGACCGGTATCATCTACCACTTTTCCTTTCTTTTCTCGACATTCCTCTTTTTGGCTTCAGGCCTGTTCCAACAGACCATGAACCCGGTACGCCTAGGGCAGTACTCCTTCATCGGCTCAGCCATCTCCCTGCTGCTCTCCATGTTGGTGCCGATATCAGCAAACTCCTCTTCCTTCCTCAAGGAAGCGAGCATTACCAATACCCTGTTCCTGGGAGTGACCATCATGGTCAGTGCCCTGGCAGTCATCACCTTCATCATCGCAATCTATGAGGAGAACGGCAGCAGGCAGACTGTGGTCCGTTGCCTCTCCTTCATGCTTATGATCGTAGGAAATGCTACGGTTACCATCAGCCAGAACCCCCTCTACAATGCAATCGGGCTTGCCCTGTATGTAGCTGGGGCAACCCTGCTCATCCTGGTGACCAGGACCTATCACATCTGGGCCTAGGAAAAAAGCGGCTTCATCCCTTCCTGTTTTACAAAGGCTTCCATCTCCTTGTCGGAGGGAAAAAGCATTGGTTGCTCTGCCTTCTCAAGCAGAGTCGGCAACAGGGAGATATCCCCTGTGCTGTTGAGGAATACCTCAGGATTCTTCAGCACCCAACCTACTGCCATGGCGATGGACTGATGGTCAGTAAGAGGTTCATACCAGGTGGCAAAGGGATTGATGGAATCACCAACCTCCTTCCTTGCAAGGGCCTTTATGGTCTGCACTGCAACTGACCGCTGCTTGCAGAGAGCCATGAGCTGGTTTACGTCAGCGCTATATTGAGGGACCTGCATCATCGGGAAGTTGAAGGGAAAGAGGACAGAATCAAAATCATATCGCATGAGGCTCCGGTAATGGGTCCTTGGGGCTCCCAGGCCATGGCCTGTAACACCGAGGAACCTGACCAGCCCCTGGCGCTTAGCCTCCAGGGCTGCTTCCAGGACACCCCCTTCCCCCATGGCGACCTCCCACTGGTGCTCGTCGACAAGCAGATGGAACTGCCACAGGTCGATATGGTCGGTCTTCATGTTGTCCAGGGATTGCTGCAGCTCATCCAGGGCTTCCTGCTTAGTCCTCTTGTCGGTTTTGGTTGCAAGGAAAAATGAGGAGCGGAAATTCTTCATCCAGGGACCTATCCTCAGCTCGGCCTGCCCATAGCTGTGTGCTGTATCAATATGGTTTACCCCATATCTGAGCAAAAGTTCCAAGGTTTCGTCCGCTTCCTTCTGTGTCACCTTCCCTAAGGCTGCAGCGCCAAAGAGTACTCGACTGCTCTCATGTCCTGTCCTTCCGAACTTCATTCTTGCTATCATGACACTACCTCAGCCCAAGTATACCACAAGAAAATCGATGGGGTGAGCACAAATGTAGCAGAGAGCCTTTTGGGCTCCCTGCTACGGTTTGTCAGATATATTCAGAGGCTATCCTTGGCTAGCTGATTTACACAAGCCTGATGATGCTCTCATCATACCCTTCGGGCGTTGAGTAACCCAAGAGGTTGATGCAGGTAGCTGCAATACTGCTGATCCCAAGGCCTGTATTCAGCTCCCTGGAATACTCTCCGTTGTACGAACCGTCACAGATGATGCAGGGTACAGGGTTGAGGGAGTGGGAAGTCTTTGACTCCGGCTCCCCATTGGCCTTGTATTTTACCCTGCCATCCTTGGCGTGTTCGAACATGTCGTCAGCATTGCCATGGTCGGCTGTGATCACCAGAACCCCTCCGGCTTCCATGACAGCCTTGTAGATCCTTCCGATCTGCAGGTCCATGGCCTCCATCGAGCAGATGACAGCCTGGAAATTTCCGGTATGCCCGACCATATCGCCGTTGGGGAAGTTCAGCTTGATGAAATCCCACTTGCCACCTTCCACTTCCTTGATGACCCTGTCAGCTATCTCGGCACACTTCATCCAGGGCCTCTGCTCAAAGGGGAGGATGTCGGAGGGAATCTCCACATACTCTTCAAGCTTGGCATCGAACTTGCCACTCTTGTTTCCGTTGAAGAAGTAGGTGACGTGCCCGAACTTCTGGGTTTCGCTGATGGAGAACTGCCTCACCTTCGAGGCACAGAGATACTCTGCCATGGTCTTGTCGATGGCAGGAGGCTGGACCAGGTACTGCCTGGGGGCGTGCAGGTCCCCGTCATACTCCATCATGCCTGCATATTCAACCTTGGGAACGCGTTTGCGGTCGAACTCAAGGAGCTCCTCAGCCTCAAAGGCCTTGGTGATCTCAAGGGCACGGTCTCCACGGAAGTTGAAGAGGATGACACTATCGCCATCTTCGATGGTACCGACTGGCTTGCCATCCTTGGCAATGACAAAAGGAGGGAGGTCCTGGTCGATGGACTTGCTTTCGACCCGTAAGGTCTCGATGGCCTGGTGAGCCGACTCGAAGGTCCGCCCCTCCCCAAGGACATGGGTCTGCCAACCCTTGCGCACCATATCCCAGTTGGCGTTGTAGCGGTCCATGGTAATGACCATGCGTCCGCCACCGCTGGCGATCCTTGCATCAAAGGTTGCATCGTTGAGGGAGGCAAGGAAAGCCTCAAACGGGTCAAAATACTCCAGGGCACTGAGCTCTCCGACATCACGGCCATCGAGCAGGGCATGGATGCGGACCTTGGAAACACCGTCAGCCTTGGCCTGGAGGATCATATCCTGCAGGTTCTTGACATGGGAGTGGACGTTCCCATCGCTGAGCAACCCGATGAAATGGAGGGTGCTCTTGTGCTCCTTGGCGTTCCTGATGAGCTTCTTCCAGGTAGGGCCCTCAAACATCGCCTTTGACTCGATCGAGTTTATCACCAGCTTGGCACCCTGGGAGAATACCCGACCACAGCCCATGGCATTATGGCCAACCTCACTGTTTCCCATATCGTCGTCGGAAGGAAGGCCAACTGCAAGGCCATGGGCCTTCAGCTTGGTCCAGGGATTGTTCTTGTACAGCTTGTTGAGCGTCCCGGTCATTGCAGCGGCAACACCATCACCCTCGGCATATTTGCCGAACCCTACGCCATCCATGATCAAGAGGACGACAGGTCCTTTTCGCTCAATTCCAGAATTCTTCTTCAGCGCTTCTACCATGACAGTAACTCCTTATATTCGTTCAGAGAGGAAGGGTAGCCTGTCTCAGATAGGCTTTCGCCTCATCATCAACCAGATCCTTCAGTTCCTCATAGACCCACCGATGGTAATTATTCACCATGGAAATCTCAGCTTCGCCAAGAAGGGCCTTCTCTATCAACTTGCGTTCAAACGGGCAGATGGTCAATACCTCGAAACCCAAAAACTGCCCAAATTCAGTCTTGATGTCCTCGCGAACCGCAACTATGTTCTCAATGCGGATCCCATGCCGACCTTCCTTGTAGAGGCCTGGCTCATCACTGAGGATCATCCCTTTCTTCAGGGGGACATCCACAGCGCGGGTATTGATGACAGCAGGTCCCTCATGCACATTCAGGCGGAAACCCAGGCCATGGCCGGTGCCATGGAAGTAGGTCATCCCATTCTGCCAGAGGAACTGCCTGGCAAGGATATCGAGCTGGTAGCCACAGGTCCCTTCAGGGAAGCGGGCCGAGGCGAGGGCAAGATTGCCCTTGAGCACCAAGGTATAGTCCTGCCTCTGCTCATCAGTAGCCTTGCCAAACAAGATGGTTCGGGTTATGTCGGTCAGGCCGAACCGGTACATGCCACCGGTATCGAGGACCAGCAATCCATCGCCTTCAATGCGGGAGGAGCTCTCCTTCGTGGCGCTGTAGTGGCACATCGCCCCATGTTCAGCCCAACCGGAGATGGGAGAGAAGGAGGATCCAATGCACTCCTTGTTTCTCTCTCTCTGCTGTTGCAGCAAGGTAGAGACCTCGATCTCGTCATAGCAGCCGTGCTCAGTATCGAGGCGGGCGAGGAAGTTCACCAGGGCAACCCCATCAAGCAGGTGCGAACGGCGCATCCCCTCAAGCTCGGTCTCATTCTTGCAGGCCTTCAGGTCGGTGGTAAAATCCCTTCCCTTTACCTGTTTCGCCACCTTGATGGCATCAAAGAGGGTGAGGTTGGTCTTCTTGGGGTCAAAATAGATGGCATCGTGTTCGGTGATGAGATCTGCAATGATATCTTTGGCTATCGCATAATCGAGTATCTCATACTCCTGTGCCATATCCTCTGCAATCTGTTTGGAGAACCGCTTGGGATCGGTGAAAAGCCAGGCCTTCTCTGTCCCTATGAGAAGAAAGGAGAGGAAGACCGGGGAGTGGACCGAAACATCGGAGGAACGGAGGTTGGTGATCCAGGCGATATCGTCCAGGGAGGAGATGAGGGTATAGGTACACCCCTTCCTCACCATTGCCAGGCGTACCATGGTCAGTTTCTGGATTCGGCTGAATCCAGCAATTTCATTGGGGACCTCAACGACAGTGGTCGCTGGAATGCTTGGCCGGTCGGGCCAGATCTCATCCAGATAGTCAGGAGAAATCACAAGCTCAATGGCCGGGGTTGCAAAGGCCGCTTCCATCTCCTCCCGGGCAGTTACGGTAAGGGTTGAGGCGTCGATACCCACCCTCGATCCTTTTGCAAGCTGGGTTGCCAGCCAGCTCTGGGGGTCGGGGACCTGGGGTGTATCGAGTTTCATGAGGGAAAAGCAACTACCCTCGATCTGCTGGGCAGCTTGGATAAAGTAGCGTGAATCTGCCCATAGCAGGGCCTCATCTTTCGTGACAATGACAGTGCCGGCACTTCCGGTGAAGCCGGAGATCCACTGCCTGCTCTTCCAACGCTCCGAGACATACTCACTCTGGTGAGGATCGGTCCCGTTGATATACCAGGCGTCCAGGTTTTCACGGGCAAGGACAGCACGAAGGGCGGCAACTCTCTGATCGATTGATGGCATGTTTCTACTCCTAAGCCCTCTTGTTTGTTTTTCTTACCACCAGAAAGAGGGCCAGGCCGGCAAGAATCATGGAAAGACAGAACAGTTGTCCCATCGAGATATTGAAGAATGACTGGAAAAGGGCGATGTTGTCGCTCTCCTTTCCCCACGGAAGCATATAGCCCAAGTTCTCATCAGGGGCCCTGAAATACTCAATGACAAACCTGATGAGCCCATAGAGCATGAGGTAGAGGGAGAGGGCAAACCCATGGGGTTGCTTCTCCCTTCTCGGACGGATGACAAACCACATGAGCAAGAACAACACAACCCCTTCGAAGAGGGCTTCATAGAGCTGTGAGGGGTGACGGGGAAGATTGAGCAGAGCCCCAGTTGTATAGGGGATGTCCAAGCTATCAGCTATGCTGCGTACCCAGGCGTAGTTGGTGGAAAAATGGGGGGCATCGGGAAACACCAGTGCCCAGGGTCTTGTGGAGACACGGCCAAACAACTCGCCGTTGATGAAGTTTCCTAGCCGCCCGAAGGTATAGCCCAAGGGGGCCGAGTAGCAGACAGTGTCGGCAAGTTCGAGAAACGGCATCTCGTTCTTCCTGCTGAAGAGGTAGGCACCGATAGCCGCGCCAACCAACCCTCCATGGTAGCTCATCCCGGGAAGGCCGATGAACTGCCTCCCCCTGAAAGGCCAGAAGATCATCCAAGGGTGGGTCCAGTAGTAGAAGGACCCGTCATAGAAGAGCACGGAGAAGAGGCGGGCGCCCACCACAAGGCCGATGATACAGGCCAGTACCAGGTTAAGGGTCTGGTCCTGGTCGAGCGTTATCTCCTGCTTCCTTGCTTGCACCCGTATCAGGGCATAGGTGATGGCAAAGGCTACCACATACATAAAACCATACCATCTGAGGGGTAAGCCGGGGATGATTTCAGGAGAAATCCAACCGGGAAACAGGAAGAATTGAGTCATAGCGTGAGTGTAATGTGCAATAGTGTAGAGGTCAATACTGTAAAGAGTAGCCTAAAATTACAATATTTTGTATATTTCTCCTATGAAAAGAAATTATTCGACAAGGCTTAGCCTTTCGCTGATACTATTGCTTATCGTTATTCCTCTTTTCTCCTCAGGATCCCTAGAGGAATTAATCGCGACCCCTACCAACAGTTCCCTTGTCGCGCCCAAGAAGGTCGATACCATATCCACCGATATGGAGGCCCTGGGTCGGCTCTACCGCTACGTTGACAGCATCTACATCGATGAGGTCGACAAGGAGAAGGTCTTCAACAACCTTGCCAGCGCACTCATAGCATCCCTTGACGACCAATACTCATTCTACGTACCCCCTTCTGAAGCGACCTCCTATATGGAAGGCAATACTGGGATATATGGGGGGATCGGGACATACCTGAACAAGCCCTCTCCGGAGAAAAAAGACCTTTCCGATCCTTCCTCCTACATGGTCACGATCATTTCCCCCTTCCCAGGCTCTCCTGCCCAACGTGCAGGGCTTCTGGCAGGAGACCTCATAAGCCACATCAACGCTGAGAAGGTCGATGACCTCTCCAGCTATGAGGCGAGCATGCTTCTCAGAGGTGAGCCAAACACCCAGGTCACCATCACCGTGTTCAGGAATGGCACCTCCTTTGACCTTAGCCTGATGAGGGAGAAAATCAGCACACCGACGGTCGAAGGCAATGTGATCGATGGGGATATCGGCTACATAGTACTTTCCGAATTCACCCCCCAAACCGGCGAACAGATGCTCGATAGTGTCAAGAAACTGGTAAAAGAAGGCATCAAGGGCCTGATCATCGATGAACGCAACAACTCCGGTGGCGCAGTCGATGGGGCCATGCAGGTTGCGAACATCTTCCTGCCTGCAGGAAAGACCCTGGTGACCATCCAAGGGAAGAAAGGTTCAAACCGCGACCAGCGCTACATCTCCACAGGCTCCACTGTAGTTCCCAAGGACCTGCCCATAGTCCTGCTTACCAACGGGGGTTCGGCCTCTTCCTCAGAGATCCTTGCAGCCGCACTGAAGGACAATGGCAGGGCCACCCTCATAGGGACAAAAACCTTCGGCAAGGGAATAGTGCAGGATGTCTTCAAGTTTGGCGAAGGGTATGCGCAGGTAACCACTGCCCACTACTATACCCCAACAGGGGAGAACATCCACAAGAAGGGCATTGAACCGGATATCAAGATTGAGGATATCAAGCTTGAGGAATCCGAGATTCCCGCCTACGAAAAGCTGATGACAGACAAGGCCCTTTCGGTTTTTGCCGACAACCACCCAGAGGCTACCACCGAGAACATCCTCCTCTTTTCAGAGCAATATACCCAGGAAGGCATCAACAGGGATATCCTGAATATCCTGATGAGAAACGAGTACCTTGGAAGGATGCCCTATGATGACAGGCCGGTAGGGGACCTTGTCTTTGACAATCAGCTCAAGCGCGCTGTTGAGTTCATCCGTACAGGCAAATGAGACAGTACCTGCTGGATGGATCCTTCCATGGGGAGAAGAACCTCACCCTAACCGGTAAGGAGAACCAGTACCTGGTAAAGGTACTGCGCCTGAAGGTGGGAGACCAGATACTTGGCCGGGACCGCAAAGGCAAGACCTGGAACCTCAGACTGGAAAGGATAGAGAAAAACAGCTGTACACTCTCAGCCACTGCTACCGAGGAGGGCGAGGCTGTGGTTTCCATAGACTCCCTTCCTTCGTACGGGGGGCCCTACCCCCGCCTCTTTCTCTATCAGTGCCTCTGTAAGGGGAAGAAGAATGAGCTGATCGTCAGGCAAGCCACCGAGATCGGGGTTGAGCAGATCACGCTCGTGCAGAGCAAGTTCTGTGTCAGGGACTTCTCAAACAAGAAGGAGAGCGCCTCAGATCGCCTGGAAGGCCAGGTCAAGGAAGCAATCCAGCAAAGCGGATCACCCATCCCAACCCGTCTGGACGACCAGATCCTCTCCATCGAGGAGCTTCCTCAGCATTGGCAGAACAAGGGCCCGTTCATCTTCTTTCACCAGAGTGAGAGAGGGCTGAGCCAGAGCCTTCCGAAGTTGGTTGCCACCATACCCTCCGGCACACCGGTGGGTATCCTTATCGGCTCTGAGGGTGGGCTCTCCGATGAGGAGTGCCTTTTCCTCGAGGAGGCTGGCTTTCTTCCCGCTTTGCTGAACACCAACATCCTCCGCGCGGAAACTGCAGCCACCTACGCCCTCGCTGTGGTCCAGACACTTATGACAGAAACAGAGAAATAAACCGGTACACCTCTTATTCTTAGAGTAGCGGACCAAAACAAGAGAACCTACACTTTTAGCATTGGAAACTAACCAGAACAATGTGGCCCGTTGAAGGAGGTGCTTTTTCATGTCTCTGCACATCGTCTCGTCTGATTGGCGTTTCAAGGGACGCTTCAGAAACTACTTTTCGCGTGAATACTTACATGAATACAGTATGGTCGAGAAATTGCTTGCAGCACTTGCAAAACAAGGGCATGAAGATACCCTCTGGGTCATTGCAGATGAAAAGCTTGGCTCGAGCTCACAGGGCAAGCTGCTCTCTGAATTACAGGAACTCCGGTTGCAGGGGAGTGTCCTCCTGTTCCTAGACCGCGGACACATACCTTTCAAACTCCCATCCCTCCCATTTCCTGTTGAATTCGTCCACAAGGAGAGCCTTGACTATCAGATGCTCTTTTCCCGGTTGGGTGCAACAGAGAGCGTAAGCGAGCATGCAAGCTACTGTACGGAGAGCCTCATAGGAGAGAGCAACTGTATGCAGGAGGTCAGGGAGGCGCTGGCCCTCTATGCCAAGCAGGAGTGTTCCATTCATCTTTTTGGAGAGACTGGCACAGGAAAGGAGATAGCTGCATCCATCATCCATAGGATAGGCAACCCCTCCAGGAAAATGGTTCCTGTCAACTGTTCCCTACTGCAGGGACAGCTTGGCGACTCCATCTTCTTCGGGCATGTCAAGGGAGCCTTTACCGATGGAAAGAGCGACCTTCCAGGCCTCGTCCATGACGCCAATGATTCGACGCTCTTTCTTGATGAAGTGGAGAACCTCTCCCTGGAATCGCAGGCAAACATGCTGCGCCTCCTGGAAAATGGCAACTATCGCCAGATAGGGGATACGCAGGTAAAGAGTTCCAGGTTCAAGTTGGTAAGTGCCTCGAACAAGAATCTGAAAATGCTCATCAAAGAGCATAGGATGCGAAAGGATTTCTACTACCGAATCTCAGACACCACGATCAGGCTTCCTCCGCTGAGGGAACATGCCGAGGATATTCCTTTGTTATCCCGTCACTTCCTCAAACAGCACTTTCCAGGAAAGCAGATATCTGAGCAGGACATGAAACTGCTTCAGCTCTATTCTTGGCCCGGTAATGTCCGTCAGCTCTTCTCAACCCTGAAGCGGTCCTCCATCAGAAGTGGGCGCAACCCTTTGCTGCAGATCGATTCACACGATATAGCATAGGAAACGGGGAGAGAGGACGAAAACAAACCTCTCTTCCCGGAATTTCATCATACTCTAGTGACAGGAGGAACTGCCACAACTGGAACAGTCCCCAGTGCATGAAAACCCTTCTTTAAGCATATGCCGTCTCCTGGCTTCACGGATCCTTCTTTTGGTAAAGAAGAACAAGAACACGAGGACCGACGCCGCTATCACATAATTGATCATAGAGCCTCCCTAGAAGAGCAAATTGCCCAACATATGTATCGCTACCGCTACAATATACGCTGTCAGCATCTGGATTCCCACCTGCCCAAACGTACGTCTCCAACTCTTCAGTTCCCGCCTCATGGCCCCTACTGCAGCAAAACAGGGCATGCAGAGTAGGTTGAAGGCCATATAGGCCAAGGCTGCCTGACGGGTAGGGATGTCCTCCTTGAGGGTAGGCAAGCCATGTGCATCCCCGCCAGTCATGAGTACAGCCTCGGTGTAGATGTCAGAGGCAGCCTCACTGTCATAGATGCCATCCTCGAACCCGTATTCGCTAAGCTCGTCTGGCGATGCATCTGCAAAATACTGGGCAAGGTACGTTTCATTGATATCCTCGGCATAGAGCTGTGCCAAGGTCACCACAACCATCTCCTTGGCGATCCATCCTGTGGCGATTCCCACCGTAGGTCTCCATTCGCCAAAGCCAGCGGGAATGAAGATTGGGGCCACAGCCTTACCGACAGAAGCCAAGAATGAACTCTCGATCGGGGCCAGGGGGGTACCGTACTGCCTCTGGTTATTTCCATTGAACGATGAGAAGTTGAAGTTGGAGAGGGCCCAGATAAGGATGGTGGCGGCCAGGATGACGGTACCAGCCTTCTGGATGAAGCCCTTGACCTTCTCATAGCCATGGATACCCACACTGCGGAGGGTCGGGAGCCTATACTGGGGGAGCTCCATAAGGAAGTTGGAGGTTTCACCCTTATAGGCAATCTTGTTGATAAGCAGCGATACGACAACGGAGACAGACAAGCTCAACATGTAGATGAAGAAGAGCACCAACGTCTTGTTGCCTGAGCTGAAGAATGTCGAGACAAACATGATGAAGATGGTCAGTTTGGCGCCACAGGGCATGAAGCCACAGAGCAGAGTCGTGATCCTGCGGTCCTTCTCATTATCGAGGGTACGGGTTGCCATGATAGCCGGTACCGAACAACCGAACCCCATAAGGAGTGGGATGAAGGAACGGCCAGAGAGCCCAAACTTACGGAACAGTCGGTCCATGACAAAGGCCACACGAGCCATATAGCCACTATCTTCCAAAAAGCTCATCAGGACATAGAGGACCAGGATAAGGGGAAGGAAACCCAACACCGCACCCAGACCCTCCATGATACCGGAGATTATCAGGCTATAGGCCCAATCTGCGGCTCCCGCGCTTGAGAGAAGTGTTGAGACTACATCGGTAAGGGAACCCCAAAGGGTCTCCACCAAGGAGGCAAGGGCGATACCGGGGCTCGGAAGGCCCTTGACAAACAGGAAATTCTCACTGAATGTGGCCGCAAACATAAAGTACATGATGAAGGCGAAGGCAGGAAGGGCCCAGATCTTATGGGTCAGGACCCTATCGATCCTGTCGGTGATGCTTATATGGGCAGGACCTGTCTTCGAGCCGTGCCTGACACTTGCCTGCACAACTTCTGTGATACAGCTGTAGCGCTTGTCGGCGAGGGTGTCTTCATCAACCTTGGTTGCCAGATCATAGACAGCAAGCCTTTTGGGAAGACGGTTACCTTCAATGGTGCGCTTGACAGCTTCCATCAGGGCATCGATCCCCTTTCCTGAACGAGCCTCCAAGGGGACAACCTCGACGCCAAATTCAGCTTCCAGTCGCTTGAAATCAATATGGTCATTGCGTAGGGCAACCTCATCCATCATGTTGATCCCCAGGACGGTGGGAACCCCAGTCTCCATGATCTGAAGCGCTAGATAGAGGTTGCGCTCAAGCGAGGTGCCATCGATGATGTCAATGACACAGTCTGGTCTCTGCTTGACTATGAAGTCATGGGCTATGACCTCTTCCGCGCTATACGGGGAGAGTGAGTAGGTACCAGGAAGGTCGACGATGTTCATCTGCCTGTCCTTGCGGTAGACACCCTCTTTTTTGTCAACAGTTACCCCAGGCCAGTTTCCTACATGTTGGCGGGATCCAGTCAGGGTGTTGAAAACAGTGGTTTTGCCGGAGTTGGGGTTTCCGGCCAATGCTATGGTATACGGCATTTAGGTCTCCTATATGTTAGTACTGACTAACTGTCAGTACAAAAAAAATTACTTCTCGACTACTATCAGTGATGCTTCACTCTTGCGAAGGCTCAACTGATACCCTCGAACCGTAATCTCTACAGGATCGCCCAGTGGTGCTATCTTGATGAGCTGCACCTGCACATTTGGAGTGACCCCCATGTCCAAAATCCTCTGTCGCATAGCTCCGGTCGTGCCTATCGAGACAACCTTGGCCTTCTCGCCAGGTCGTAAATCCCCTAGTGTCATCTTTGTTTCTCCTCGTATCTCTAATGGCTTTATGCTACATTGATTCTGTGGGCAAGCCCCTGGTTAAGGGCAAGCCGTACGCCTTTCAGCGTGAGGATGAGGCCGTTGCTATTCTTGCCGATTACTTCCACCTGTTCTCCGAACACAAAACCCAAGTCGAGCAGATGCCGTTTCATGGCATCTTCACCATTAAGGGAAACAATGGTTCTCTTCTCTCCGACCTGAAGCATGGATAGTGGCATAAGGGTCCTCCGTGTTAGGTGTGCCTAACTCTTCTTCTTTTATACCCTTCGCCCTCCGTTCTGTCAACACCTTTTCCAAAAATACTGTCTCTAGCCCATACTATTCAAAAGGGAGCAAAAGAAAAACAGCAGAGGTTCCCCACCGTTTCGGCTCTCCTTCCAGAGAAGAAGAAAGGAGGGACCCCTGAAGTTTTCCTACCAGAAGGGTTACGTATATTTTCACGTGAAAAGGAGGGGATAACTCTCGCCACAACGTGAGTTATCATATAGGCAATGAAAAAGGACTGCTTGTGGATAACCTGTTGATAACTTGCTAGGAACTTGTAGAAATGAGGGGTATGGAGACTAATGGAAACAGTACTTTTCCTATATAAGAATTAGATGGGAATCATGCCAATAGATTGTAAGCAATTTGTTATAAAGGAATTACTTGTCACTCCTTCAAGGAAAGTCAGAATAAACCGTGCCAACCTAGGGTGTATACCACCTATTCCTTACCTCATCACTAGGGTTTGAACTGCTTGTGGATAACCTGTGGACAACTTTGGGATAACCCTGTGGATAGAGCTTTGAACTCTAGGGAAAATATGGAGTTAGGAGATTCGCTCAATGGCAAGGCCAAGGGAGAAAAGCTTCTCCGAAAGCCGCTCATAGCCTCGTTCGATCTGGTAGATGTTCTCTATGGTCGAAGTCCCCTCTGCACAGAGGGCCGCAATTACCAGGGCCATACCTGCCCGGACATCGGGGCTGGTAACCACCGACCCATAGAGTTGGGAGGGGCCGTTGACCACTGCCCGATGGGGATCACACAAAATGATGTCTGCCCCCATGCGGATGAGCCAGTCAACAAAATACATCCTCGACTCGTACATCTTCTCATGTACAAGGATCGAACCTTCCATCTGGGTTGCACATACGGTGATGATGCTCAACAGGTCGGCAGGAAACCCTGGCCAAGGCGCATCATCGACCTTGCCTGTGTGCCCGCCAACTTCCTTGTAGAGGACCCTCTTCTGCTTTCTGGGTACCAGAATGGAGGACGGGCCATCCTGGATAAATTCCACCCCTATGCGCTCAAAACCGAGGCGGATCATCCTCAGATGTTCAAGCTCCACCTTCTTGATAAGGATCTGGCCTCCGGTTGCACCTGCTAGGCCTATGAAGGAACCTACCTCCATGTAGTCGCTTCCTAGGGTAAATTCACAGCCATGCAGCTTTTTTTCCCCTTTGATGAAGAGCCTGTTCGAGCCGATCCCCTCTATCCTGCAACCCATCTTTGTTAGCATGGTGCACAGGTCCTGCACGTGGGGTTCACATGCGGCATTGCTGAGGATGCTCTCCCCCTCTGCCAGGGATGCAGCCATGATGACGTTCTCCGTTGCAGTGACCGAGGCTTCGTCCAGAAAGATGCTGCCACCCTTCAGGCGGCTATGCTTTGCCTTCAGGTGAAGTTTTCCATCAGGTTCAAGGAGGCAGGAGGCACCAAGGGAGGAGAGTCCGAGGAAATGGGTATCCAGCCTCCTGAGGCCGATGACATCCCCTCCGGGAGGGTCGAGGCTCACTTCCTGCTTGATGGCCAACAGGGGGCCGAGCAGGAGGATGGACCCCCGTACAGCCTCCACAGAATCCTTGCCGAGCAGGCCGGTGCGGCTTCCGCTGCTAATCTCCAGGGTATGGGCATCCACTTTGGTGATGGTCGACCCCAGGTTCTCCAGAAGCTTGCACATGACCCGTACATCCTCTATGTCAGGGACGTTGCAAAGCCGTACAAGATCGTCGGTGAGTAGGGTCGCGGCCAGGCAAGGCAGGGCGGCGTTCTTGTTGCCGCTTATACTTACTTCCCCTGAAGCCGGAATGCCACCTTCTATCCTGTATGACGCCATATGATCCTCCAAAAACCATGGTACCTGCACCTTGTTGATTTAGCAAGGTCGTTGTTGAACTCTATTACCTATCGATGATAGAATATGTGGAGATGAAACAGATTGAAAAAAAGGTTTTGGGGATAGGAAACCCTCTCATTGACATCATTGTCAGTGTTGAGGAGTCGGACATCCTCTCCTTGGGTATCCATAAGGGAACCATGGCCCTCATACAGAAGGAGAGGATGGCCGAACTTCTTCTACTCTGCAAAACCCGACAGACCTCCTACTCATGTGGGGGGTCCTGTCCGAACACCATCATCGCCTTGGCTTCTCTGGGGATAGAGACCACCCTTGCAGGAAAGGTAGGAGCCGATGAGAACGGCAAGATATACGCACAGACCCTGATGGCCCTCAATGTCCATGATGAGCTTGCCATCACGGACAAGGAACCCACAGGCTCGACGGTAATCCTCATCACCCCCGACAGCGAGCGGAGCATGAATACCTTCCTGGGTGCGAACCGTCTCTACGAAGAGGCTGACATCAACAAGGAAAGTCTTGCCGAGGCCGACTATTTCCACTTCACCGGGTACATGTGGGACACCCTTAGCCAACAACAAGCCATAACAAAAGCCTTGGCTATTGCCAAGGAAAACCATACCATCGTCTCCTTCGATGTTGCAGACCCCTTCGCCGTAGGCCGTTACCGTGATACGTTCCTCAGGATAATCCAGGAGAACTGTGACATCGTATTTGCCAACCGGGAGGAAGCCCGGATACTCTTTGACAACTACGACCCCTATGAGTGTTGCCGATCGATGGGCAAGCTCTGCAGGACTGCAATTGTGAAGAATGGAAAGAAAGGCTCCTTCATCTCCCACGAGGGAAAGATCTTTACCGTTCCGGTAAAGGGTCCTGTTATCCCCGTTGACACCACAGGGGCCGGGGACGTCTATGCCGCCGGGTTCCTCTATGGGCAGTGCAAGGGCTATTCCATCGCAGAATCAGGGACCATCGCATCCATCCTTGCCGGACAGATCATCACCCAAAGGGGGGCACAGTTCAGCAAGGAACAGGCCGCAGGGCTACGCGCCTTACTGGAGACAGGCACCTGGCGCAGCCTGTAGGAACCTTCGTTTCAGCACAACCAACAGAGTCAATCCAAGGAGGGATACAACCAGCCAGAACATGGGGATGGATACATGGGTGAGGACAACAATAGCCAATAGGCTGCTGAATAGGCCTCCACCTTGGAGAGCAAACGAACTGAGGCTCAACACTGACGAGCGTACCTGGGCCTCCAGGCTCAGGTTAAGCAGATACCCTCCAACAACAGAAACACAACCAAGGGCCAGGTAGATAGCCAGATACACTGCCACAAACAGGATGGGTGTTCTGGTAATTGCAAGTACCAGTTCCAGCAATAAGGAAAAAGTGATCACAGTCAGGAAGATGGCCGAAGGCCTCACCTTTTGCATCAGAACCTTTCCCAATAAGGAACCTACGATGCTAATTGCAAAGACAGATCCTCCAACCAGCCCCAAGACCCAAAGCTTGCCATCAGATGAGAGCAAGAGTTTCAGGTATGGTTGCCAATAGCTCTCCAGTGAGGCGAGCTGAAAACCCTGGAGCAAGGAAAACAGCATATACACCTGCACAAACCTGTTGCCTTGCAGGGACTGGAAAAGCAGTTTTGCCTTGTTCAAAAAAGAGGGATGCTCTTCCTTCCTCTGAAATTGATCCTTGGGAATCAAAACTGATACCAAAACCATACAGAGGAAGAGCAGAAGTATCCTACAGAAGAGAAGGGTGTCAGCCAGATGGGGCCCACTCTTTCCCAAGGTAAGCAGAAAGCCCCCCACTATGGATCCCAAGGCCAGGGCGACGGCCGATATAACTTCCATGGCGAGCATCACTTCCTCGAGAGGTCTTCCCGCCTTCAGATGGTTCTCGATGAAGAGGGCATCAAGGCTGCCTGAAGTGAAGGCCCTTCCTACCCCATTGCAGGCAAACCCCAAAAGGATCAGTGCCAAGCTTTGGGTAAACAGCAAAAGGCTTCCCACCAGATTGAACAACAATCCCATCTGAAAGCCGAGTCGCCTTCCCCTGGCATCACAGAAGATGCCGCTTGGAACCTCAAAGACCATGACAGATGTCGAAAAACAGAGGACAGCTGTGCCCAAAAGTGCCAGAGAAAAACCCTTGCTCACGATGATAAGGCTCATGGCGGGAATGGCGATCCCAAGTGAGAGGTACCCCAGAAAGAGCACAACCAGATAATTTCTCATGGAATAGGAATTAGGCATGGTAGGCAACCAACGAGTAGACAAATGGAACGGTACCCTCTTTCTTCTGCTCATGACCGGCAATATAGGAGCGGATCAAGGCGATAAGTTCCTCACTCTCGATAGGGGTAAGATGCACCACGCCTGTCAACATGTCACCCATGAAAGAACCTTGGACAGTTTCGAGAGTGCTGGCCTTTGAGAAGAACCCCTCCTGCACCTCCTTCAGGAGGTTCTGGGCCACGGCTTCCTTTGCCCCTCCTTCCGCTACCCCTATGCTGATGGTAGCATCCGTCCTCCTGTAATAGATAGCCGTAATCCCGTGGACCAGTTCAGTGTGGTCAACTTCAACTGCCCCAAGCTCAACAAGCTTGAGGATATGATGCTTGGCACTTGAGCTGGTGATAGCAAGGGTGTCTGCTACCTGCTTGGCTGTCATCATGCCCTTTATGGCCAGGAGGTTGAGCATCTTCTGCCTAAGAGGATGCATGAAAATCTTCAGGTCCCTGTCGTCTGATAGGAGTATAGTGTTCATAACAATATTTATAACATAACAATTATTGTTATGTAAATAGAATTCTCTGCAGTTTTATGCTGTTCCTATCCTTATCTGCTTCATAGGGAGAAAATTATTACCTCTTCTCTTTGCAGGGCAACCACTATCCTTGTAAGGTTTTCCCTTTTTTGATAGTATGGCTGGTAATGACGTCGATTTGACAGCCTCCCGGCTTGCAGACGTCAATAAAGAAACTTGCTAAAAGGGGAGCGTAACATCATATCATGTTGCACTTTGTTCCCCCTTCCGCAGTCTCTAAAGGAAGGGTTTTATGTTAGAAAACGGTACACATATTTTTACCTCAGAATCGGTAAGCGAAGGACATCCTGACAAGGTCTGTGACCAGATTTCGGATGCAGTGCTCGATGCCTGCCTTAGCCAGGACCAGTACAGCAGGGTTGCCTGTGAAGTCTTTGTAACCACTGACACCGTCATAGTCGGCGGAGAGATCACCACCAATGCAACAATAGACATAGAAGCGATCGTACGGGCCACCGTTAAGGAAATCGGGTATACCGAGCCCGGTACCGGCTTTGACTACAAGACACTGAAGGTGACCAACCTCACCAAGACCCAGTCAACGGACATCTCCCTAGGAGTGACCGCTTCCTCAAGCCTCTATGGGCAACAGGGGGCCGGAGACCAGGGCATGATGTTCGGCTATGCATGTGACGAGACAGTTTCTCTCATGCCTGCCCCTGTCATGTGGGCCCATGCATTGCTCCAGAAGGCAAGCGAACTGCGTAAGGCAGGTAAGGCACCACTACTGCTTCCTGACTCAAAAAGCCAGGTATCGGTCGTCTACAAGGATGGCAAGCCCATCCGTATCGACTCGGTTGTCATAAGCCACCAGCACAGGGAGAGTGCAACAAGGGAGCAGGTTGCCTCATTCCTCACCAAGGAAGTCATCAACCCGGTCCTCAAGCAGAGCGGCATGCTAACTGCAGAGACCAAGTTCTACATCAACCCAACCGGGAGGTTTGTCATTGGCGGCCCTGCCGGTGACACCGGCCTTACAGGAAGGAAGATCATTGTGGATACCTACGGCGGAATGGGCCGCCATGGCGGTGGTGCCTTCAGTGGGAAGGATCCCTCCAAGGTTGACCGTTCAGCTGCCTACATGGCACGCTTTGTGGCCAAGAACCTGGTTGCCAACCATCTCTGCCAACGCTGTGAGGTCCAGTTCTCCTATGCTATCGGGGTTCCATACCCCATTTCAGTCTATGTCGATACCTTCGGCACAGGCGTTGTGGATGACAGCAGGCTCGAGGACCTGGTCAGGGAGAAGTTTGACCTCTCCCCATTCGGTATCATCACCACCTTCTCCCTGCTTAGGCCAATCTACCAGAAGATGGTAAACTACGGCCACTTTGGCAAGAGCGATGCCCCCTGGGAAGAGATCATAGAGCTCAAGATCTGAGAGAATGGAAGAGGGGATAAGGCATCAAAGCCTTATCCCCGATCACCTAATCAAAGAAATATCTTGTAGCACGTATTAAAACTTGGTAGTTTTTCCCATACACAAAACTAGATCCCACAGAAGAGCTGAATTCCGTTCCTGATGCGTTATCTACGGCTGAGTACCCAGGTTGATTACATTCAGAAGAATTCCAGTACAAGGCATAAAGATACCCACCAATGGCAGTTTGGTTGTCATATAAAATGGTTGACTCCCCCTTCGACGGCAGGAACCAGTCGCTATAGCCGCCACCCCTATAGGATCGAGCCAGGCCAGCAGCATAGCTGGTGCTTACTTCACTTGAAAGAGCAGTTATGATCGTATCAGTATTTGTTGCTCCAGCACCTAATTTGTCGTTTGCATATCCATCAACGCCAACGTATGTGCCCTCTATTCCCCAACGTATGGGACCTTGATGGGTTTCAGCCACTATCAGGCCTTTTCCTATAGCAACAGGATCTCCACTTTTATAAAGATACCCGACAACGCCCCCTCCATAGTAATCTCCAACTGCGAGAGCTTTGCTTCCTACAGCGATCTCCCTATCAGCACCTGCAAGAGTTCCGCTGACAGCTGCTACCCTGATCCTTACCCTTGAAGAGGATGTTGCATTACCTGCAAGATAGATTCTTGACCTACCTCGGTCATCTACCGTTATTGGTGCATATGCACTGTAGGAAGAACCAGTAAGGGCGACGGAAGCTTCCAGGCCTGTAGTGTTTACCGCAAAACCGGTCAGGTTTACGATGGTTGAATGCGATGGAGAACTGGGGTAATACCCCACGATAGATCCACTTGGGGCCGCCGGAGCAGAGCGCATTACAGTTGATGTAGCAGGGCTGGTAATCGAGCCTGTATAATTTGTTCCTTCTGCGGTTGCTGTAATAGATATTGCAAATCCGACATCTGCTTCCACCAGAGTATAGGTTGAGCTTGAGGCTCCACTTATTGCAGCCCCTCCACGTTTCCACTGATAGGTTGGAGTCCCTGAATTGGTAAGGCTAGGAACAGAGGTCAGGACATTGCCAACTGTTGCATTCCCTATAATGGAAATACTCCCTCCCATATTGGCCTTATAGATCGTAACACTACTCGATGCAGTCGTTGTTGTAAGCGAGTAGTTGCCTGCCTTGGCACCGGAAAGTACCATTCCTGTGACTGAAACAGCTTTGCTTATACCAGCATTTGCATCGGCAAAGGTGAAGGTACCATGTACATCGACATCATCTGAACCAACTTTATTACTAACCATGAAAGATCCAGAGCCTGCGGTAGTTCCATCATAGATCTTGCCATTAAATATCGGAGTAACAGAAAGGGGCCTCTTCGCGACCGTAAGGGTTCCCGTATCACTGGTAACGAAGCTGTAGTTGGTTGCGCTTCCACCTGTTATGGTGATGGGATACCTACCTACTCCTGTTGAGGTTGTGATGCTATGGGAGACTGTAGGCGCTCCATATCCACTGGCAGTCAGGGCTGTCTCACCATTGACGAAGCCCGTTACAGCAACATCAAAGTTGGGGTTTGCATCACCATAGGTCTTGGAGTAGTCGTCCAACGTTGCAATTAGGGTTGCCTTGCTGATCGTGGCATAGGTCTGAATCAGTGATTGGACCATGTAGTTGGCACTCCTATCACCAGAAAGCGTTATTCCAGTCACCCTGATAGGATCTGAATAGGTGGCGTTTGCATCTTCGAAGGTAAAGGTGCCAGTGACACTGATAACATCTCCAGAGACTACTCCATTAGCAGCGATGCTACCTGTGCCAGCAGTTGTTCCATCGTAGATTTTGTTATTTGCTACACACGAAACAGTTAGGATTTTTTTCTGAATAGATAGGGTTCCCGTATCAGTTGTATTGAAACTGTAATTATCGGCACTTCCTCCTGCTATGTTGATATAATACTGTCCTACCTCAGTTGAGGTTGTGATGCTATGGGAGGCTGTAGGCGCTCCATATCCACTGGCAGTCAGGGCTGTCTCACCATTGACGAAGCCCGTTACAGCAACATCAAAGTTGGGGTTTGCATCACCATAGGTCTTCACATAGGTTCCCAACGTTGCAGTAAGGGTTGCCTTATAGATCGTAACCCTACCTGATACTGTCGTAGTTCCAAGCGAATAGTTTCCTGCATGGGCACCGGAAAGTGCCATTCCTGTAACTGAAACATCCTTGATAGTACCAGCCTTTGCATCGACAAAGGTGAAGGTACCATGTACCTTGACATCATCTGAACCAACTTTATTACTAACCATGAAAGATCCAGAGCCTGCAGTAGTTCCGTCATAGGTCTTGCCATTAAATATCGGAGTAACAGAAAGGGGCCTCTTCGCGACAGTAAGGGTTTTCGTATCACTGGTAACGAAGCTGTAGTTGGTTGCGCTTCCACCTGTTATGGTGATGGGATAACTGCCTACTCCTGTTGAGGTTGTGGTGCTATGGGAGGCTGTAGGCGCTCCATAGCCACTGGCAGTCAGGGCTGTCTCACCATTGACGAAGCCCGTTACAGCAACATCGAAGAGGGGGTTTGCATCACCATAGGTCTTGGAGTAGTCCTCCAACGTTGCAATTAGGGTTGCCTTGCTGATCGAAGTCTTTTTGCTCGTATCATCAAGGACCTGATAATTCGCGGCATCGTCTCCATCTAGGAAGTATTGGATGGTAACAGCCTTGTCACTTCCTGCATTGGGATTAGCACATAGTGCCGTTACACTACTAAGTGTCACAGCATCCCCTTCAAGCCCCGTACTTAGGTCACCAGGATGGGTTACTAGTACCGCTTTCAAGCCATCATAGACCTTGCTAGTAGCAATGGCTGTTCCCGATACGGTGAGTTCTTTCTTGGTAATCACGCCTGTAGTATGGTAATCAACAGGCTTGGTATAGTTTTCGCTACCGTTACCGGTTATCGAGTACACAACGGTAATGGTTTTACCTGTACCAGAGCTCTCACTCTCATAGGAAGCGACAGCAGTGATAGTTACACTATCACTAGGAGATACGTTAGTAAGACCTCCAGGGGATAGTATTACGGCAGTTGTTGATTTGTCATACTGTTTTGTGGTTGTAAGAATTGGATCAGTGATGGTCAGTACTATGGGTGAATAAGGAGGTACGGTTACTAGCAATGCAGGGCCTGCCTCCAGGCCTTTCCCTGCTGCCAATCTGAAATCATAGTTCCCGGGAACGAGGGCAATTTCACCTTCGGTGCAAACTGTGTAGGTATCTTCAGAGGCAGGCTTATATTCCATTGCAGTAGTTGTACCTGTAACACTGCCCTTATTGTCAAACCGAGTTGGAGCTACTGGGCTGAGGGTATTAGGAGTTGATTGTCCAAAAACCACAAGAATGGTCTGTTCTACTAACTTACCAACTGAAAGGAGGACTTCCTTGGAGCCTGTGCCAATTTGAGTTTTATCTCCATCAAAAGCAGTGACAGTAAGAACCCAGGTACCTGGAGTAAGGTCTGAAATCTTTATCGTTGTTTCCGTAAGGTTTTCCAGCAAAATGGTTGATCTGCTTCCGGCAAGCGTCCCACTAATTGCATAGGTTGCTACATCTACTCCAACATTTTCAAACTCAACCTGCAAAACAATCTCACCCATTTTCTCCATCATGTCGCTACAACCGACAAAAAGGAGGAGCATACAGGCAAGCACAACAAGCAACGCTGAAATATGTCTGTTCATGTTTTTCATACCATCCACCTATAGAGTAATTCGGAGGCCAGCCTGACATCCGTACATCAGCCCAAAATCGGACTTCTCAAAGAACAACACCCCCAAGGGAGCGATGAACAGCGTATAGCGTTGACTCATTTCATAGGTAATGTAGAGGGCAAGACGGATTTGCTGGTCAACGAAGAACTCAAAGCCATAGGTCCCATCCTTGTCGG
This sequence comes from Sphaerochaeta sp. PS, assembly GCF_032144095.1. Classification (NCBI taxonomy): domain Bacteria; kingdom Pseudomonadati; phylum Spirochaetota; class Spirochaetia; order Spirochaetales; family Sphaerochaetaceae; genus Sphaerochaeta; species Sphaerochaeta sp. PS. Next base: position 56,992 of record NZ_JAVSNJ010000007.1, on the reverse strand, counting down.
AATCGGCATCCAAAAAGTGGAAGATGACACCATAGCCAAGTTCCGGGATGAGCCCTACCTTTTCTGATAGGGGAAGAGGATAGCCAATTCCAACGGCCATACCAAGCGCCTGTTGTGATTTGACCCAATCGCTTTTGGGAGGACCCTTGCTGAATGTAAGGGAGGTATAGCCAAGCAGTTTTCCCAAGGAGATGTTTGCCTGGAAGGCTCCACCCAACAGATAGGAATAGAAATCACTGCTGCAGCCAGAAGGAACCAGGCCATAGGCCTTCACATCAAAGGATTGGTTGCTAGGGTGCCTGGACTCCGGCTTGGGGGTATAGAGTGACCAGCTCTTTTGGAGATAGTCATACTGATAGGTGAACATAGTACCCCAGTCATCGTTGTTCTCTGTTTGCTGCACAAACAGGAATTCGTTGGCACTGTCAAACTCCTCTATCAGCAAAGCTGAAGCAGGATCGTCCGATACAACCCAGGATCTACCTGGTTCGCTTCCGTGTTGGTACCTGAGCATCTGAACTGGGCCACTGGAGGCCTTGATGTGGAACCTGACAGGACCTTTCGGCGGAAAGGCAACAAGTGACCAGGCTTTCTTGGTATTGTCGTACTGGTAGGCATAGAGATCTCCCCACGCTCCCTCAGTTTCGGCTTGCTGCACAAACAGGAACTCCGTTTCACCATCAAAGTCCTCCAGCTGGAGCAAGGAACCTGAAGAGGGGATACTTTTCCAACCCTTGTCTGGTATTGTTCCCGTCTGGAAACGAATCTTCTGTATTGACGCTGTCACTGGGCTGATCTGCACCTTCAAGATAGAAGCCGAAGCGAAGGCATACGCCATGGACAGAAGTAGCAACAACCCGGTGCACAACAAGGAACGAACTCTTATACGCATTACTACCACCTACAATATCCCCTGAGCTATACAAACATGAGAAAGACGAAGGATAGAGAAGGTAGAAACGTAGGACAAAAGAACAGAAAGGAGAATTATGGATGAGAAATACTACTAAAGATGAAAGTGTGCAAGAGAATCCACTGCTCCAACCATTTTCCCTTTGATCGAGAGTTTTTTACCTTCAATACAATATTCCTCTACCTGCTTATACCAAGAAGACGATCAAAACAACCAGCTTGGCATATTTGGTCGTTATTTGGCATATTTGGTCGCAGCTCGACTATTAGTTAGCTATTTTCAGTATTTTTTGTGACATGGTGTCGCTTAAGGATGCAAACCCACCTTCAGACAAAAGGACCCCACCTTCCCGAATACAATGCGAAAAGGTGGGGTGGAAAAATGTTTGGGTTTACAGGATAAGATTTGGCTGCAAGAGCTTCAGCTCCTGTTTCCAGGAGTCAACCTCTGCCTGTAGGGGTTGCCCTGCATGGATTCGAAACGCATCCTCCTCCTTATACAGGGGAGGCTTCCTATAGCTGTTGATCCTCCACAAGGGAACAACTGGCATCGCCTGTGCAATTGAGATGAGGTCCTCCTTGCCTATAGTGGGGGCAAGGGTGGTCCTCACCTCATACATGAAGGAAGGAAAGTCTTCCTTTTTCCTGGCGAGCAGGGAGAGGCTCTGCCGCACCGTATCAGGGTCGGCATGCTGGCCGCAGATCTCCCTATAGCGAACAGAGGGTGCCTTCACATCCAGGGCCACATAGGAGAGCAGGTCGAGGTCGAGCAGTGTGGCAAGTAGCGAAGGGGAGCAACCGTTAGTATCCAGCTTTATCGCAAAACCCAATGCATGAACCATTTGGATGGAGGATATGAGATCTTTCTGCAAGGTGGGTTCCCCACCGCTGAACACCACCCCCTCCAAAAGCCCTACCCGCTTTTCCAGAAATGAGAGGGCTTCAGAAAACAGGACAGGGCCCTCACCAAAGCCTATGAGTTCACGGTTGTGGCAGTAGAAGCAGTCATAGGTGCACCCCTGGGTAAACAGTACACAGGCAAGACGCCCTGGAAAATCCAGGAGCGTCGTCTTTGCTATTCCTCCCAGGTTCATGCACCTGAGACCTTATAGAGCTTTCTCTGCCTGTACTCCTCTTTCTTCCCCTGGTGGAAATCCTTGACAGGGCGGAGGTAACCGACTACACGGGTCCATACCTCTGTCTCCTTGTGACAGTGAGGACAGACCGGCTGTTCCCCTACCAGATACCCATGCTCCTCACAGGTCGAGAAGGTGGGGGTCAACGATACATAGGGTAGCTTGTATTTGGTGAAGATGGTCCTGATAAGCCTTTTTGCTACCTCTGTATCGACAATCCTCTCCCCCACATAGAGGTGGAGGACCGTTCCCCCGGTATACTGGCACTGCAGCTCATCCTGCTTGTCCAAGGTCTCGAACATGTCATCGGTATAGCCAACCGGCAGCTGGGAGGAGTTTGTGTAGTAGGGAACATCGACACCAGCTGTGATGATGGCAGGGTAGTGCTCCCTATCGAGCTTGGCCAGACGATAGCTTGTCCCCTCTGCCGGGGTAGCCTCCAGATTGTAGTAGTGCTTGGTCTCCTCCTGGAACGACTGTATGGTGGATCGGAGAAGGGTGAGGGTCCTTAGGGCGAAGGCCTGCCCTTCGTCGGTGACAAGGCTGCCCTCTTCTCCCAGAAGGTTGAGTGCTGCCTCTTCCATCCCAACGATGCCGATGGTGCTGAAGTGGTTTGCCCACCAGGCTCCCTCGCGTTCATACACCGCCTCAAGATTGCGCCGGCTGAACGGGTACATCCCCCTGGCAGTCTCATGCTCGATGACCTTTCGTTTGGTTTCCAGGCTCTCCTTTGCAAGGTTGGCAAACTCAACCAGATTGGTCCGGAAGACCTCCTCATTCGCACTCTCATAGGCAAGCCGGGGCAGGTTGATGGTCACCACACCTACCGATCCGGTAAGGGGGTTGGAACCAAACAGTCCTCCACCACGCTTACGGAGCTCCGAGGTGTCGAGACGGAGACGACAGCACATGGATAGGGCATCCTCAGGGGAGAGGTCACTGTTGATGTAGTTGGAGAAGTAGGGGATGCCATACTTGCATGTCATCTCCATGATGGCGTCGGATACCTCGCTCTCCCAGTCAAACTCCTTGGTGATGTTGATGGTGGGGATGGGGAAGGTAAAGACACGGCCCGAGGCATCACCTTCACACATCACCTGGCAGAATGCAAGGTTGAAGATGTCCATCTCAGCCTGAAATTCAGAGTAGGTCTCGTCCTTGCACTCACCACCGATAAGGACGCTCTGCTCCGCAAGCGTCTTGGGCACCTTCAGGTCAAAGGTAAGGTTGGAGAACGGGCACTGGAACCCTACACGGGTTGGAACATTGAGGTTGAAGACAAACTCCTGGATAGCCTGCTTCACCTCCTTGAAGGTAAGCTTGTCATAGCGTATGAAGGGAGCACAGTAGGTATCGATGGATGACCATGCCTGGGCACCCGCACTCTCACCCTGGGTCGTGAAGGTTGCGTTGACTATCTGGCCAAGAAAGGATCGCAGGTGCTTGGCAGGCTTTGAGGACACCTTTCCCTCAACCCCACCGAAGCCCATGGTCAGGAGCTGCCGTAGGTCCCATCCACAGCAGTAGGGTCCGAAGAACCCCAGGTCATGGATGTGCAGGGCCCCACTGAGATGGGCATCGCGGATCTGCTGCGGATAGATCTCATGGAGCCAGTACTGCTTTGTAAAGCTCTCACGGATATAGTTGTTCATGCCGTTTACGCTTTTCCTGGTGTTTGCATTTTCCTGGATGAGCCAATCCTTGTCATCGAGGTAGGACTTGAAAAGCTTGGTGGTCGCATCGACAAGCACCCTCCCTTCCCGGATCTTCCTTCTCTGCTCTCTATAGAGGATGTAGGCCTTGGCGACGGAAGCCGATCCATTGGCCATAAGGACCTCTTCAACCTGGTCCTGGATTGTCTCCACATCGACCTGTTCCTGCTGAAGGGATCCAAGGTTCTGCAATACCTTGTTTGCAAGGTTTTGTGCATCTACCTGGACGTTTGCAGCCTTTGCTGCCTTTTCGATTGCAATGGTAATCTTCTGTCCATCGCAGAATACTACCTGCCCATCTCGCTTTACAACCTGTGTAAGCATCTGATCCTCCTGGGGAGGCATGGCAAGAAGAGGGAAGAAGAGTTTGCTCTTGTTCCACGCCTCTGTCATGCTCCGTGACGGCGTGTCTGTATAGGCAAGTATCCTGGCTTAGGCGATCGCTTGGGGTATTCCAGGCAAAAGCCATCACAGTGGCGGGACCGCGTGGGCTTTACACCCAACTTCCCTTGCTCTATACACACAACATATAGTGTTTGTGTACTATCTGTACACTACTGACAGTAGACGCGTTTCATTTGCTTGTCAATCGAAATAGGGAAAATTCTTTCAATCCTCACGGTGCATCAATGAAGGCGATGCTATCAGCATCGCCCTCATCCTTACAGATCTTATTGTATTCTATCGCTAAACGGTATCCGTTCTGGATCCTGTCCCGCTTACTGCATCGCCGGGGCATTGCCATCACGCTGGCTGGTGATGCGGATCTGCTTGTACAGCCCTTCACCCTCACTCTTCGTCTCTACCCCACCGAAGTCGGTCAAGGCAGTATGGACGAGTCTTCTCTCGTACGGGTTCATAGGTTCAAGCAAGCGGCTACGGCCACTCTTGCGTACCTGTTCGGCACTCTTGAACGCCATGCGGATAAGCTGCTCTTCGTGCCTCATGCGATAATTTTCACTATCCACGACAATCTTCAGGTCTGGTTCGGTCTTCCCTACAAACACGTTCGCAAGCAACTGGATTGCATCGAGGTTCTTGCCCTTCCTGCCAATGATGATGCTGGAGTTTTCGCTTTCGATATTGAGTCCCAGCTTGCGTTCCTTGCGAAAACTGATGGTAACCTTACCCTCATATCCCATCTTCTGCAGCATGGTTGCCACGAAGACCAAAACGTCATGTTCCAGGACACTGTTTACAGGGAAGGCAATGTCTTCGCCATCGCCGGGCCTTGATTCATAGATATCGCTATCCATGCCATTGTTGTCTTCGTCAAAATGAATCCTGATCTTTACATTGCTTTTCTTGAAAAGTCCCTTGCGTACCGGTTCGACAATTTCCACATCAAAGTCTTCACGTTCAATATGCAGCTCTTCAATTGCCTTTGCAATTGCCTCCTGCTCAGTTCTTCCTTCGAATTCTTTCATCATATGTTACTCCGTTCCGGGAGGGCATACCCTCCCGAAGTTAAAATTTCTTGGTAGGGCTATTTTCGCTTTCCTTTAGGGCCGGGGAAGGTCCTTACGTTGCTTGCCACCTCTTCTGCCTTTTCCGCCTTCTTCTTGCGGTTTGTATACATCTGCTGGAAGATGGAGATTGCGTTCATGACCGACCAGTAAAGTATCAGGCCAGAGGGAGCGCTATACAGGACGAAGAAGAACATCAGCGGCATTCCGTAGGTCATGAACTTCATCATGCCCTGTTGGCTGCCCGCTGTTGTGGCATTCTGCGTAATCTTCATCGAGAAGATCATGCTGACAGTGTAGATGATGGGAAGCAGATGCAACTCATTTCCTACAAAAGGAATGGTGAAGGGGAAAGTGAATACGGTATCAGGCATGGAAAGGTCTGGGATCCAGCCTGGGATAAACATTGCCCCTCGAAGCTCAAAGTGCTTGTTGAGAAGGCCGTAGAAAGCGATGAGGATCGGGAACTGGACCAGCATGGGCAGACAGCCTCCCATCGGATTGATCTTTTCCTTCTTGTAGAGGGCAGCGATCTCCTCGTTCTGCTTGGTCGGGTTATCGGGATACTGTTCCTTGATCTCCGCCATCTTGGGAGAGAGTGAGGACATCTTGGCTGTGGATTCCATACCCTTCTTGGTGACAGGATAGAGGGCAAGCTTCAGCAGGAAGGTGAGGATGATGATACCCACGCCATAGTTGGGAATGAGCTTGTAGAGCCAGTTGAGGATGGCCTTGAGGATGTTCTCAAGCCAACCGAGCCAGGTATTGCTGTCCAGTGCCTGCTCGAGTTGCAGGTTGGAAACCCCAAAGCTATTGAGCGATGCTTCATCATAGATGCTCATGTAGCTCTTGATCTGGGGTCCTGCATAGAAACGGAAGGTATCGGTCTGCGATGCACTCTTAATCGAGGGCCTGGAGAAGTACATGCTCGATTCCATAGGAATGCTGGCATTGGTATTTTCGCTGAGGCTTACCGTATAGGCTGTTGCATCGGGGATTGCAATCATGGAGAAGTACTTGCCTGCAAGGGCTACCCAGGAGATGGGCTTGGCCGAGGTATACAGGCCGTTGTTCATCTTGATCTGCTTTTTCTTGGAGGATCCATCTTCCTTGACGTAGAAGCGCCTATAGTTGTAGTTGTTGTTGGGAGCGCTGGTAAAGGATGGCCCGATCTGAGGCTCGAACCCTAGGGTATAGGCATAGTTCTCGAACGAAAGAGGGATGGACTTGTTTATGCTGTTCTTGAGGTTGACATCGACCTGGAAGAGATAGTCCTCTTGCCCAAAGACAAAGGTCTTGGTAAGGGTAAAGCTATCGCCGGTGGTCTTCCCATCCTGGTTGAGCATCTCAAAATCCTGGCTGAAAACAACTTTGTTTCCCTGGATGGAGTGCCTGAAGGTAGCGTCGATGGGATTGGACTTGTCATTTCCTGCATACATGAGGAATGCATTGTTGCTCTCAGGACCCTTGAAGAGCAGTTCAACAGGTTGCCCCTTATCCAGGTGCTTGTTCAGCTTGAACGAGGAGATGGAGGCACCGACAGGATTGAACTCAATGGTAAAAAGGTCGGTCTTGAAGGTGAAGGGGGTAGCGGTCCCCTTCTCGCCAACGGCTACAAGGGAGCCTGGCAGATTGGTCCCCCATGCAAGGTTGGCAGACACCATCGCATTCTGGGCAGGAGCCAAGGCTGATGTCGTATCAGAAGCAGGCGCAGCTACTGGTGCACTCTGTTGGGTGACAGCTGTGGGTGAAGGTGCGAAGAACGTGGTCTGCAAAGTCATTCCAACTGTTATGACTACAACGGAAAGGACAATGGCTAGAATGGTATTTTTATCCATATCTACTCCTGATGGGTTTTGTCATGAGATGAAAATCACAGGAAAGACTAGGATTATTCGAAGGTTCTACACAAAAAACCGATGTCGGACTACAGCATAGTCCTAAGGCTGAGGGAAAACCTCAGCCTGTTCACAAAGAGATATGAGTTGCTTCGTTTGGATTTCATGGTCTGGAACCTTTCCTGGATATACGATAAACGCAAAGTCGTAACCTGAGAGCATCCTAGGTTTTGCATTGCGCCATATTTCCTTGATCTGACGACGGATCCTGTTTCTTTGCACAGAATTCCCGTAGTGACGAACAGGAATAACTATAACTCTATTCCAATCAAGGCCATTATGGCTAACAAGCATCTTCAAACCTCGGCAAGAGAATGTCTTGCCGGTTTTGAAAATTTGGTCAATCTCCGGTTTACGTTTTACAATTTCTTTCTTAGAAAGGCTTTTTCTCATCACATACGCTAAGCTTATGCCTGCCCTTAGCTCTTCTACGAGCAAGTATGAGTCTACCACCGACTGTTGCCATGCGTGCACGGAAGCCAAATTTTCTATTTCTTTTCACTCTGCTTGGCTGGTAGGTCCTTTTTCCTTTGTAACTCATGAGATGTTCTCCAATTTTTCATCGCTTTACGCGGATAGTATTCTAATCAAAACGGAGGGATACTCCCCCGAGTGGTGCAGTATATAGAGCAAGTTTCTTTAGGTCAAGTAACTAGACGCTAAGGATCTGAAGCGACTTTACACCCAGAGATGGGTATTTCCTCTGGACTAGGGCAAGTATCTTCTTTTGTTGCATCATGGTTATCTGGGCCCACGAAGGGTGGTCCGCTTTCAGCACCAGCGTACTCCCCTTTATATCAATTATTTTTACATGTGGATAGAGTCTGGTACCAATTATCTCTTGCCAATTGAGCCCGATCGACGCTTTTGGGTTTTCTGGACGTATATCAAGCCTTCTGAGAACCATATCAAGCACCTTTTTGCCTTCTATGGGTTCACCGTCCTTGCATATACGATTTCGTTTATCCTTCATGCCTGCAGAATCTCCCTTCCCTAACATCATACAACAAAGCATCTTCACCAGCCAGAGAAGCAAAGTAGTGCTCCTGGGGAAGAAATGTGAAAAATGCCTGGCTGTACCCTTGCATCAGGGAGAGGAACATCTCCCGTTTGGGTAGGTCAAGCTCAAGCAACACGTCATCGACAAGAATCAACGGTTGTTTGCCGCTCTTCTTGTGGAAGAAGTCCATCTGGGCAGTACGGAGAATGAGCGAAGCGAGCCTAAGCTGGCCAGTCGAACCTATCTGCGAAAAAAGCCCTTCATCGACGGTGATGTTGAACCTGTCACGATGGATCCCACTGGTTGTGGTCTGCATGTTCAGGTCCCGCTGCCTTGTCCCTTCGAGATAGTCGACTATCTCATCCTCGGTGGAGAACGAGCCCCAGGAACCTTGGTACTCAAGGTGGATGTTGAGATCTGAGTTTGAGACCTTCCTATACATTTCAGGAAATATCTGGTCAAACTCGGCTACAGCCTTTTCCCTCTCACCCTGGATGGCAAGCCCATACTTGGCAAGCTGAATATCATACAAGCCCAGAAGGCTCTGCCGTCCCTCCTTGATCGCCAGGTTCCGTTGTTTCAGCAACCCTCTGTACCGTCTCATGTCATCGAAGAAGAGGGGATCGTACATGCTCATCGTCTGGTCGAAGAACCTTCTTCTCTGTTCGGGTTCCCCTCTGACAAACGCAATATCATCATGGCTGAATACGATGCAGGGGATGTTGTATATGAGCTCTTTCCTGTCCTTGATCTCCCGTCCATCAAGCAGGACCTTGCGTTTGGTATCCTGGAATTCCAACACCAACGAGTGCAACAGGCCATCTTCACCCAGGTACTTTCCACTCAGCCTGAAGGCTTTCTGGCCATGTTGAGCCAGTTCCCTCATCTGTGCCGAGCGAAATGAAGAGCCATAGCACAGGGTGTATATGGCCTCAAGAAAATTGGTTTTTCCCTGCCCATTCGACCCAATGAGAAATACCTGTCGTTTGTTGACAGGTACTGCCTCGGGGCAAAGATTTCTGAATTGAACTGCCTGTATCTCAGTGAATACCATCAGGCATTTGGCTGCATGGGCATGATGACATGGTAATAATCACGCTCACTCTCCGCTTTGATGGTCATTGCCTTGGTGGGCTCACTGAAGTTGATGGAGAAATATTCTCCTTCCATGGCCTTCAAGGGGTTGATGAGATAGGTGAAGTTGAGGGCTACCTTGTTTTCGGGTCCTTCATACTTGCAAGGAATGATTTCCTTTGCCTCACCGACCTCGTTCTCGTCACTGGTAAGCAAGACACCAGCTTCACTGATGTCCAGATAGATCCGCTTAGCCTTGTTCTCGATAAGCAACGAAACACGTCTGAGTGCATCAAGCATATCCTGGATTCTCATGATGCTGCAGTAGTTCTGGCTTTCGGGAATTACTCTTTGGTAGTTCGGATACTGGCCCTTGATGAGGGTTGAATAGAAAAGCCTGTTTGCAATCTGGGCGAAGATGAGGTTCTCGGTGATGCAAAGATTGAGACTTCCCTCTTCGGTGGAAAGTTTCTTCAGCACGGCAAAGAACTTTGGAGGGATGATGACAGGGGAAAAGGCTGGAATGTCCTCGTCAAATTTCCGTTGGACTATGGAAAGCCTCCTTCCGTCGGTTCCGACCATGTTCATCCCAGTTGCAGTTCTCTCAAGATAGAGGCCACAGAGGAAATAGCGTGTCTCATCCTCGCTGATGGCAAAGATAGTCTGGTTGGCCATGTCGCTGAAACTTCTCTGTGAAACGGTGAAATAGGAGTTGTCTCCGATACTTTCCATGGTTGGAAACTCTTCTGCATTGATGGTCCTCAGCTTGAAATCGATTGTCTGGTTCACGGGTTTTATGGCAAAGACACCGCTTTGTGCTGTGAATTGGATTTCGCTATCGGGAAGGGAGCGCAGGATATTCAGGAACTTGTCACAGTAGACCATGGTTTTTCCCTTCTCCAGGGTCTGTACGGCAATCTCTGTGCTGAAGCCGACTTTCTGGTCAGTTGCTCTGATTACCAGTCGGTCATCGAAGGTTTCCAAGTAGACGTTTGAGGTGACGGAAAGCGAATTTCTCTGACTCGTAAAATCCATTGAATATATGATTTCGTTGAGGATCGAATCTTTGCTGCAAACGAATTTCATCTGTAACTCCTAATGTATAAGATTTAATAGTAATAATAGTAATAATAGCACGGATTCTGTGGATAACTGAATAATTCATTGTACAAGCTTCTCTTAGGTTTTGTCATCCTGTGGACAACTGCTGAAGTTATCCACATTTGCTCCACAAGCAAATATAGCTATCCACAGGTTTTGAAAGTTATCCACAACCTATCCATATGGTATCCACAGGCATTTACCGCTTAACATTCATTAAGTCCCTCTTCAATTTCAGCACGGTATTGGTGAAGGCTTCATCGCTTTTCATCAAGGACTCTATCCTGTCGTAAGCATGCATGACGGTAGTGTGGTCACGGCCTCCAAACTCGGTCCCGATTTCTGTTGTTGAGAACTCCGTTATGTCCCTGGATAGGTACATGGCGATCTGTCTGGGCTGGATCAGGCTCTTGTTTTTCTTCTTCCCCTTTATCTCAAAGGAACTGACGTTGAAGTACTCGCCGATCACCTTGATGATCGTGTCGATGGAGAGAGTCTGGTTGGCATTGGCTGCAAGGGAGGGAAGGGTTCCCAGAAGTTCCTTCGCCTTGTCCAGGGATATTTCCTGGTCGAGCAGCTCGCTATAGGCAATGAGCTTGGTCAATGACGATTCCAGGTCTCGGACATTGGTACAGACGTTGGTAGCAATGTAGTCGATGATGTCCTCATTCATTGCACTGCCCCTCTGTTCGGTCTTGCTCTTGAGGATCGCGACCCGGGTCTCATAGGAAGGCGGCTGCAGATCGACATTCAGCCCACGTTCAAACCTGGAGCTGAGTCGGTCGCTTATGTTCTTTAGCTCGCTGATGGGTCTATCACAGGTGAATACCATCTGCTTCTTCGACTCGTAGAGGTTGTTGAATGTATGGAACAGCTCCTCCTGTGTCCCATCCTTGCCCTGGAGGAAGTGGATGTCGTCGATGAGCAGCACATCAACCTTCCTGAACTTGTTCTTGAAGCTCTGCATCTTGTTGGAACCGACCGAGTCGATGAACTCGTTGGTAAACATCTCAGCGGTAACGTACATGACCTTCAGTTCTGGGGTGTTGTCGATGATATGGTTGCCTATTGAGCTGAGAAGGTGGGTCTTTCCCAATCCTACTCCTCCATAGATGAGACAGGGGTTGTAGCTCACCCCTGGGTTCTTGGCAATCGCAAGGCTTGCGTTGTAGGCAAAGGTGCTGTTGTCCCCAATGACGAAGTTGGTGAATTTGTAGGAGTAGTTGAGGTTGCTCTCCTGCTTGATCTTCAACGTAGTCTCTTCGGAATTCCTGGGTTTGGAAGGCTGCACAACTTTTGCCTCCAACGGGGGCTCCATAAATGTGGTTGGGTCCTGTTTCTTGTGCTCCTGGATTTCCGAAAGGGATTTGACGATGAAATCCACGGCGATCTCTTCTCCGGTCAGTTCGCTTAGCGTATTGACCAGCAGATCCCTGTATCTGGCTATCACCGTATCGAGAATAAATTGGCTGGCACCGGCTAGGATGATCTTCTTGTCATCGGAACCGATGTAGACGATACGATTGAACCAGGTCGTATATTCCTGTGCCGGCAGTGTTTCCTTAATGCGTAGGATTGTCTCCTGCCAGAATTCATAGTAGTTGCTATTTGTGTCGCTCATACGGGCATTTTACTCTGTCGTTCATCGGCTTGCAAGGGCTCTTTGAACTACTCTCTCCAGTGATGGATAATTTATTGCATTAAAAGCAGTTAAAAATGGTCTCTTTTTTATTGGAATACTTGCAACTATGCCCTATTTCTGGTATAATCAGTAAGGATTGGCGTAAGCCTTTTTTTATTATTACATAAGGATATAACTAATGAGTGAAGGGAGCTTTGACAAGGGATCCTTCCAACCGCCACTACACCACAGTGGTTCGGTTATGGAAGCTTCAACAAATACCTATACTGCCGGGAGTATTCAAGTCCTTAAGGGGCTTGAGGCTGTTCGAAAGAGGCCTGGGATGTATATTGGTTCCACTGGCATCGAAGGACTTCACCATCTTGTCTACGAGGTGGTTGACAATAGCATCGATGAAGCTATGGCAGGGTATTGTACCGATATCCAGGTTTTTCTAGACAAGAATGAACAGGGCATGGATGTCTGTACCGTTGAGGACAATGGTCGGGGAATCCCTGTCGACATGCATCCTACCGAGCACAAGAGTTCTCTGGAAATAGCCCTTACCCAGCTGCATGCCGGCGGAAAGTTCGACAAGAACTCCTACAAGGTGTCCGGTGGTCTGCATGGTGTTGGTGTCTCATGTGTCAACGCCCTCTCCGATTGGCTGGAGGTGGTTGTCTACACCAATGGAGGCATCTACAAGCAGCAGTACTCAAAAGGCATCCCTAAGGCTGATGTAGCGAAGATAGGCGACAGTGACCGCACCGGCACCATCGTGAGCTTCAGTCCCGACTATACCATTATTGAGCAGAATGCGTTTAGCTTTGAGACCCTGGTCAACCGTTTCCGTGAGCTCTCGTTCTTGAACAAGGGCATTACCATCACCATCACCGACAGGCGAGACGAGGAGAAACGGGAGAAGACTTTCCATGCTGAAGGTGGCATTAGCCAGTTTGTCAGCTATCTCAATGAGTTCAAGCATGTCCTGGTCGACCCTCCCATCGCGGTGGAAGGTGAACGGGATTCCATCAAGGTCGAGATTGCCATGCAGTACAACGACAAGTATGATGAGAAGGTCCTTTCCTATGTCAACAACATCAATACCCGCGAGGGTGGTACCCACCTTACCGGTTTCAGGACCGGTCTTTCCCGGGTCATCAACGTACAGTTGCAGAAAAACCCCAAGCTTTTGAAAAAATACGAGGAAAAACTCGAACAGAGCGATATATCAGAAGGCCTTACCGCCATCGTGTCAGTCAAGGTCCCGGAACCCCAGTTCGAGGGGCAGACCAAGATGAAGTTGGGTAACTCCGCTGTCTCGGGCATCGTCTACTCCATGGTCTATGAGAAGCTGGGAAACTACTTTGATGAATTTCCTGCCATCGCGGAGAAGATCCTCGACAAGATCATCAGCGCTGCCCTGGGAAGGGTTGCTGCACGCAAGGCTCGTGAACAGATCCGCAAGAAGAGCGAAGGTGGCGGCCTGCCGGGCAAGCTTGCCGACTGCTCAGAAAAGGATCCTGCCAAGTGTGAGGTGTTCATCGTTGAGGGAGACTCTGCAGGTGGCTCTGCCAAGCAGGGACGTGACCGTAAGTTCCAGGCGATCCTACCCCTCTGGGGGAAGATGCTCAACGTGGAGAAGGCACAGGAGTTCCGGGTGCTGGGAAATGACAAGCTACAGCCGGTCATCTCAACGATCGGGGCTGGCATCACACGCTACAACGACACCGGAAAGGGTCAGGAGAGCGATGGCGAAAACAGCATCACCTTCGACCTCAGCAAGGTACGTTACCACAAGATCATCATCATGGCCGACGCCGACGTCGACGGTTCGCATATCAGGACCCTGCTTCTCACCTTCTTCTTCAGGTATATGCGCCCGCTCATCGAGGCAGGCTATGTCTATTTTGCCATGCCTCCCCTGTACAAGATCACGATCGGCAAGAAGGTCGAGTATGCATATGACGAGGAAGCCCGCATAAAGATACTTGAAGAGAACAACATTGGCGAATCTTCCAAGGCATCCATCCAGCGGTATAAAGGTCTTGGTGAGATGAACCCCGAACAGCTTTGGGAGACAACCATGAATCCCGAGTCCCGCATGATCAGCCAGATCTGCCTCCATGATGCAGAGGAAGCCGATAGGGTGTTCTCCATGCTGATGGGCGAAGAGGTTGAGCCCCGTAGGGCCTTCATTGACGCTAATGCCGTCTATGTATCGAATCTGGATGTCTAGGAAAGGATAGTATTGTGGAAGAAGCAAACGAAAGCAGAATAATTGCAGTGGATGTGTCCAAGGAGATGCGAACCTCGTACCTCAACTACGCCATGTCCGTAATTGTTAGTAGAGCTCTGCCTGATGTACGCGATGGGCTCAAGCCTGTGCACAGGCGAATTTTGTATGACATGTTTGAGATGGGCATCAAGGCCAACTCCAGCTATAAGAAGAGTGCACGTATCGTTGGTGACGTTTTGGGTAAGTACCATCCCCACGGTGACGGATCTGTCTACGATGCCCTGGTTCGGTTGGCCCAGGATTTCTCCTTGAGATATCCTGTGGTTACCCCTCAGGGTAACTTCGGTTCCATCGACGGCGACCCTGCTGCAGCGATGCGTTACACAGAAGTCAAGATGAGCCGCATCGGTGAAGAGATGCTGGTGGACCTCCAGAAGGAGACGGTGGATTTCGGCCCCAACTACGACGAGTCCCTGGAAGAGCCGACGGTCCTCCCTGGTTCGTTTCCTTTCCTGCTTGCAAATGGAAGCAGCGGTATCGCAGTCGGGATGGCCACCAACATGGCCCCCCACAACCTGCAGGAGATCTGTGACGCAGTCTGTGCGGTCATTGAGAACCCGGACATCACCATCGATGAGCTGATGGAAGAGCATATCAAGGGCCCAGACTTCCCCTCTGGCGCAGTTATCTGTGGCATGCAGGGCATCAAGGATGCCTTTACCACCGGTAAGGGTAAGATCATCATGCGCTCCTGCTATGAGATCGAGACAAATGATCGCGGTCAGGACCACCTGATCTTCACTGAGATCCCCTACCAGGTAAACAAGGCCGATCTGGTCAAGAAGATCGACGACCTCAGAAAGGATGCGGTAATTCCCTCCATCTCTGTAGTCAGGGACGAGTCAGACCGAAAGGGTATTCGTGTTGTAGTCGAGCTGAAGATGGGAAGTGAGCCGATGGTTGTCCTCAACCAGCTCTTCGCCCGTACAGCCCTTCAGACCAACTTCAATGTGAATAACCTTGCCCTGGTCAATGGAAGGCCCCAGCTGCTCACCCTCAAGGATATGCTCGTCCATTACATCGAGCATCGCCAGGAGGTTGTGACCCGCAGGACCCGATATGATTTGAGAAAGGCCCAGGAGAGGGCCCATATCCTACGCGGTCTGAAGATTGGTCTGGACAACATCGACGAAGTGATACGCATCATCAAGGAGTCCCAGGACAACACGATTGCTGCAGAGCACCTCATTGTCCGCTTTGGCCTTGATATGATTCAGGCCCAGGCCATCATCGACATGAAGCTGGGACGCTTGAGCCATCTGGAGTCCTTCAAGATTCTGGATGAGTTGGCGGAGCTTGAACAGAAGATCTCCTATTACCAGGAACTGCTTGCAGACCCGGTAAAGATCCTCAAGGTTGTGGAAACCGAAGTTCGCTCGCTGCCTGCCTCCCTTGTACCTAAGGATCGCCGCCTTACCAAGATCATCCGTGAGGAGATCGGGCAGAGCACCATGGAAGACTTCATCAAGAATGAGGAAGTCGTTGTGCTGATCAGCAACAAGGGATTTGCAAAGCGCATCCCGACCGAAGAGTATGACACCCATGGAAGGGCCGGCAAGGGAACGAAGACAGCCAAGCTACAGGATGGTGACTTCATCGACCACATGTTTGTTGCCTCCACCCATGAGTATGTGCTGTTCGTCACCAATGCTGGAAAGGGCTACTTTACCAAGGTCTTCGACATCCCACAGGCATCAAAGAATGCCAAGGGCACCAGCGTAAAGAATATCCTGCAGCTGGAGACGACAGAGAGGATCACCTCGATCATCAACTTCAAGGATTTCAGCGAGGACCAGTACATCATGATGGCCACACGAAAAGGCGTTGTGAAGAAGGTATCGCTCTCCAACTTCCGCAATGCAAGGGTGCGCGGCATCATTGCCATCTTCCTTGATGAAGGGGATGAGCTGCTGCACAGCGAGTTGGTCCAGGAAGGCGATGAGTGTATGCTCATCACCAGAAAGGGACGGGGTCTCCGGTTTGCCCAGGCAGATATCAGGGCAATGGGACGAGCCTCCCGTGGTGTGAGGGGTATCAGGTTGCTTGATGATGATGAGGTAGCCGGGCTGCTGAAGGTCGATGAGGCCAAGCGGATCCTGATGGTTACCGAAAATGGTCAGGGCAAGCAGGTTACCTTCGACAGTTTCACCCCCCATGGACGTGGAACACAGGGCCAGAGGATCTACCGTCTCGGTGGAAAGGCTGATTTCATTGTTGGGGCTTTGGCTGTCAACGATGAGAATGATGTTGTCTGTGTTACCCTGATGGGCCAGACCCTACGCGTCCATGTGAAGAACATCTCGGTACAGGGCCGGAATGCAAGTGGTGTGCGGGTTGTCACGATGAAGGGCAAGAAAGACTCCATCGTAGCCATCGCAGCCACTGGCGACGAAGGCGATGACGAGGATGAGCTGGAAGATGAACTTCTGGAGGGTGTAGTACCAGTAATGGAACAGGAAGAGGTGGAAGAATCTCCTTCTGACGTAGATTAAAAACATTTGTATAGTAGTTTGACTCGGGCCGTTCCTCTCTTGGAACGGCCTTTCTTTTTGCCTAAAAGCAAGACAAAATATCCAAACAAATCTGTATCGTTATATAGAAACACCTCTAAAAAACCTGCATTCTATGCATTGGGATGCAGTTTTTAGCGCTTTTGGAAAATCCTTAAAAAAAAAGTGAAAAAACCAACCACTTTGTTTAGACATGCTTGATAGGTTGAACATAGTGGGCATATTCCCATCTCAAGATCGTCCACATCTTGTTGAGGTTTTCTGAAAACTTGTAGGTTTGAGTAAGTGGGTGTTGAAAGAGTGTCTTGGGTTTCACGTGAAACATGGGGGGTGCTGAGGGTAGTGAGGCTTAAGGCTTTGAGGAGACAAGTTTCACGTGAAACATAGGCAGCAATGTAATCTTGCCCCTGGGTGACAAAAGGATCTGGGCATAAAAAAACGTTTCACGGATTGGTTTCACGTGAAACGTTTGAGTTGTATAAACAGTATGAGCTTTAGGCTTCGGTGCCGTTTATAACGGTAATTTTAGGATCGACGAAGTTCTTGAGATATCGTTCAACACCATTCTTGAGTGTCATCTGGGACATTGGGCAGCCAGCACAAGCACCCTTAAGACGCACTGTGACGTCATTTCCCGTCAAGCTGATGAATTCGATATCGCCTCCGTCATTTTGCAAAGAGGGCCTAATGTCCTCAATTGCTCTTTTGACTTTATCTTCCATGTAGTTTTCCTCCATCGGATAGGTTAAAGATACAATAGCAGGACCTAAGGGTCAAGGAGTTAGCCTTTTTAGGTGACAAGTGATGCAAATTTCCGTATAGTAGGAACATGAGTGTGAAAAAAATCATCTTTTTGAACCAGAAAGGCGGAGTTGGGAAGACCACCACCGTTGTTAACCTTGGTTCTGCATTGGCTCAGATGGGAAAAAAAGTCCTTATCCTCGACCTTGATTCACAGGGTAACCTCACCAGCGGAATTGGTTCCGATGGTCGGGGGCTTGGGATGTACGAAGTCATTGCAGGAAAGTGTTCGGCTCAGGATGCTTGCCAAAAGACCCTGGTTGATAACCTGTTTATCATCCCGAGCAACATCCATATGGCTGGACTCAACATTGAATTGGTAGCCCAGTATGAGAGGGAACTGTTCCTGAAAAGGGCTTTGGAATCGCTGGATGACAGTTGGGACTATATCCTAGGGGATTGTCCCCCATCCTTGGGGCTGGTAACCGTCAATGCGATGACCTGGGCCCAGTATGTGATCATCCCCATGCAGTGCGAATACTATGCAATGGAAGGGCTTAACCTCCTGATGAGGACGATTGGGAATATCAAGAAGTCATTGAACCCCGACCTGAAGATCCTTGGGATCCTTTTCACCATGTTCATCAAACGGACAAAGCTGACGACCGAGGTTGTTGATGATGTTTCCTCATATTTTCCTGACCTGATCTTCTCCACTATCATCCCCAGGAGTATCCGGCTTGCAGAAGCCCCTTCCCATGGGCTACCCATCAATATCTATGATGGGAGGAGTAACGGGGCCAAGGCATATGGTTCTTTAGCCAAGGAGGTTGAAAAACGTGTCGGAAAACTTAAGTAAAAAACATGGATTAGGCAAAGGTATCGGTTCTTTGATGCAAGACTACTCTTTTGACTCCGTCTTGGAAAATGCTCTGGGCATCCCCCCTAAGGATACCGCAAGGCAGGAAGGGCTCTCTGTCCTGCAGGTGCCTCTGGCAAATGTCAGGGCTAACCCCCGCCAGCCACGTAAGGAATTCAATGAAGCCAGCCTTAAGGAGCTTTCCGAGTCCATCAAGACCCAGGGGGTGCTGCAACCCATCCTTGTCGAGGAGATAGCCCCTGGTGAATACAGCATTGTTGCGGGAGAGCGTCGCTACCGGGCCTCCAAGCTTGCTGGATTGGAGACGATACCTGTCCTTGTGAAGGATTTCTCCGATATGCAGAGGCTTGAGGTCTCCCTTATCGAAAATATCCAGCGGGAAAACCTCAATCCTATTGAAGAAGCCAAGGCTTATGCCTATCTTATCCAGGAAGCAGGGATAACCCAGGAGGAATTGGCAACAAGGGTTGGCAAGAATAGGTCAACGATCAGCAACAGCATACGGTTGCTCCAGTTGACCGGTACCATGCAGCAAGATTTGCTTTCGGGAAAGTTTACCGCCGGGCAGGCAAGGGCACTCTTGTCAGTGGTCAATCCTGCAGATAGGGAGATCCTCTATCGTACCGTGTTGGAGAAGGAGCTCTCTGTACGGGCAACCGAACAGCTGGCCTCCCAGTTCAACAAGGGCAAGCGGGTTGCATATCAGGAAAAGAAAAAACGTGCCAAGAAGAGTTTGGCAAAAAGCCCTGACATCATCGGTGTGGAGGACAAGTTCCTGCTTGCCGTTGGTTCTCAGGTAGAGGTAAAAGGTTCTCTGGAGAAGGGAAGACTGGAAATTCCCTATACTACCAGCGAAGAATTGGAACGACTGTACCAGTTACTGGCCCCTGGCCAAGATCTGTTTGAAGTATAGTTTTAGGAGATAGGATACG
Organism: Sphaerochaeta sp. PS; assembly: GCF_032144095.1. Lineage (NCBI taxonomy): Bacteria > Pseudomonadati > Spirochaetota > Spirochaetia > Spirochaetales > Sphaerochaetaceae > Sphaerochaeta > Sphaerochaeta sp. PS. The sequence goes on along the minus strand of NZ_JAVSNJ010000007.1, from coordinate 37,710 downwards.
AATGGATACAAAGAACCTGCCAGATGGCCTCTATGCCATCATGCATACCACAAAGGGTGATATCACCCTGGTCTTGGAATTCAAGAAAACCCCGATGACCGTCGCCAACTTTGTTGGCCTGGTCGAAGGTTCCTTGAATGTGAACGGGAAAAATAAGCCTTTCTACGATGGGCTCACCTTCCACAGGGTCATTGAGAACTTCATGATCCAGGGTGGATGCCCCAAGGGCAACGGCACAGGCGGCCCAGGGTATACATTCCCCGATGAGTTTGATGACTCTTTGAAGCATACTGGCCCAGGAAAGCTTTCCATGGCCAATTCGGGTCCTGCAACGAATGGAAGCCAGTTCTTCATCACCCATGTGGCTACCCCCTGGTTGGATGGAAAGCACACGGTGTTCGGGCATGTCCTCGATTCACAGGATGTGGTTAATGCAATTGCCCAGGGTGACAAGCTCACCTCTGTGGAGATCATCAGAAAGGGAAGTGAGGCAGAAGCCTTTGTTGTTTCACGTGAAACATTCACAACCCTGGTGGTAGAAGCTGAAGAGAAGGCGAAACACAAGAATGCTTCAAAGCTGGCAAAGCTCGATCAGGAGCTGAAGAATCGCTGGCCTGAAGCAATTGAGACTCCCAGTGGCCTTCGGTATGTGGTTGAGAAAAAGGGTGACGGCAAGAAATCCCCCAAGCTCGGACAGATGGTTACCGTACATTATACCGGTACCCTGCTCGATGGACGCATCTTTGACAGCTCGGTAAAAAGAGGTTCTCCTGCAGAGTTCTCCGTTGGAGAGGTCATTGAAGGGTGGAATGAGGCTCTACAGACCATGACCAAAGGTGAGAAGCGCACCCTTATCATCCCACCAGACCTTGGGTATGGTTCAATGGGATATCCTGGTGTCATCCCACCAGACTCATATCTCGTGTTTGAAGTAGAGTTGCTTAAGTTTTAATGTTTTCAGTATAAGGAGATATCGGTGAAAGACAAGGCTTTGCAGTTCGTCTGTACCCAGTGTGGCCGCGTAGAGACCAAATGGTTGGGACGCTGTCCCGACTGTGGCAGCTGGAACTCCTTCGAGGAGGAGCTTGTTGCCCCTGCCCAACCTTCAGGTGGCAAGAGTGCACAGATCACCACTGAGACAAAGCCCCTTTCCCTCGATGAGATCGTTGTCGAGCCTGGCTTTCGGTATGAGAGCGGTATCTCCGAACTGGACCGTGTATTGGGGGGAGGGGTCATGCGTGGCTCCTCCATCCTGCTTGGAGGCGAACCTGGGATAGGCAAGTCCACCCTCATGCTGCAGATGATCGAGAAGTGTTCCTTCGACCGGTCGGTCCTGTATGTATCAGGGGAGGAGTCCCCTTCCCAGGTCAAGCTCAGGGCCCAGAGGCTTGGGCTCTCGCTCCCAAAGATTTCCATCTTCTGCGACACCCGTATCGAGGTACTGGTCACCGTGCTACAGAAGATGAAACCCCAGGTGGTTGTGGTGGACTCCCTGCAGACACTGTCCAGCGGGGAGGTGGCCTCCCCTGCCGGTTCGGTCAACCAGATCAGGTTCTGTTCTACCGAGCTGGTGGGTATCTCCAAGCAGTTGGGCATCTCTCTTTTCCTTGTAGGCCACGTCACCAAGGAAGGGGTTCTTGCTGGGCCCAAGGTCATCGAGCATCTGGTCGATACCGTGTTGTACTTTGACCAGGTGGGAAGTGGCATACGCCTGATCAGGGCAGCGAAGAACCGCTTTGGCTCCGTTGATGAGATCGGTATCTTCCACATGGGGGAGAAGGGCCTGACAGCAGTGCCAAACCCCTCCTCGTTCTTTATTACCGATAGGGAAGGGCAGAGCGCCCCTGCCGGCATTGCCTACACGGCTGTGGTCGAAGGGACCCGTACCTTTCTGGTTGAGATCCAGGCCCTGACCGTGCCTTCCAAGAATGGCTTTTCCCGTGTCTACTCCGACAAGATCGATACGGCTCGGGTCACCAGGATAGCCGCCATATTGGAGCGGCACGCCCAGATCCGGTTGAACGACCAGGATATCTATGTGAATGTGGCGGGGGGGATGAAGCTCAGTGAAGTATCGATTGACCTGCCCTTGGCCCTGGCCCTGTGGTCAGCCCTGAAGGGTGTGAGCCTCCCCTCTTCCCTGGTCTCCTTTGGAGAGCTCAGCCTGGCAGGAGAGGTGCGTACCGTGGGCTTTTCCGAAAAACGGGAGAAGGCAGCTTCGGAGCTTGGCTTTGAGAGGGTCCTGCTTCCCAAGAGCAACAAGGGCAAAGGAACTCTCAAGCAGTACCCAGTCGACACCATCAAGAAGGCCTTGGGTGTCTGTGGGACCATTGGCTGATACGCCAGACAAGGCTCAATTGTGTTTTATCTAACTTAATAAGTATCCCTAACTAATATAGTTTTCCCTGAGAAACAGGGCCTTGGTGATCACTATTGCAGGTTTTTTAGGAAACCTGATACCATTGATGCTAGGTCGAGGCTTAGCACCTCTCCATATTCCAGATATGCCTACTGATGGTTTTTGTGAGTGTTCCATGGCTCAAACAGTACAAAAAAGGCGCCCTTGCTGGGACGCCCCTATTCGTTAGCCTGCCTACCTAACCCAATCTACTCAAGAGGATGGGGAATACCACCACATTGCCGATCGAGGCAAAGAAGCTGGTCAACAGGAAGATCAACAGGATATGCAGAACCCGGTTCTTGTACCAGCCCTTGAAGGTGGTGGCATCGTCACTGAGGTTCTCGAAGTCCTTGACCTTGGGCTTACGCAGGGTAGCCTCCATCAGACCGCTGACCATACCGATGCCAATGCCAGGATGCAAGCTTGTTAGGGGTGCTGACAATATGCTCACCAGGATATTCAGCGGGTGTGCCAAGGATAGGATTGCCCCCAAGGCTGTAAAGGACATGTTTGTAGCAAGCCAGTATCCGAACAGTTTGAACCCCTCTTGCTGCCCAAGGTTGAGGAAGCCATAGAGAAGGATGCCGATGATGAGGATGGGGAAGGCCCACGAAAGGATCTTTCCCCCATTCCCAGGAGGGGGGACGTCAATGATATCCTCAAGGTTTGTGGAGAGCTCTCCGCTTTCCAGTTTCTCAAGGGCCTTGACGATACCTCCCTGATGACCTGCACCTATGACGGCAAGCTTCTTTTCCCCAGGGGCTGTGAAGATGCTGGTGGCAAGATAGCGGTCACGCTCGTCGATGAGGACAGCCTTCACCGAAGGAAGTTCCTTTGCCATCTCATCCATCATGTTCTGCATGACATCGCTTTTCTTCAGTTCCTCAAGGTCTTCTGCAGAAATCTTCTCATTGCTGAAGACTGCCGAGATGATGGTTGCAATGAGCTTTGCCTTGTTCCACAGGTTGGAAAGTCTCCAGGCCCGCTTGAAGGTGATCTGGATGTCGCGGTCGCAGAGCGAGTAGGGGATCTCCCTCTCCTTTGCTATGCGTGCAGCCCCCAGTATCTCCTCGCCCGGGGCACTTCCCGACTGGTTTCCCATCCGCTTCTGAAACGAGGCGAGGGCCATGTTGGCCACCAGCAGGAAACCCTTGTTTTCCTTCAGGACCTTCTTGATGTCCATGTTGGACCAGGAGCTCTCCTCTTCCTTGTTCTTGAAGCGTCCATCGTCAAGTTCAAGGCAGATATGGTCGGGACCTTCACTGTCTATATACGAGGTAACCTCATCAACGCTCTCTTTTGAGACGTGTGCAGTTCCCACAAGAATTATTTGCCGACCGTCCTTGAACGTGAGTCGGTGGAAGGTATCACTCAGTTTTTCTGCAATCATGCAAACAACTATACTCAAGAGAGGGCCGAGAAACAAGGGAATTTGACACGGCGCAAAGATTACTATACATTTTGCCCATCATGGACACCTTCATCTACCTAGGAAAACTGGCCCTTGCACTGCTTTGCGGAGTGGTTGCAGCACGATTGCTGGGAAAACACCGATTTGTCAAAACCGCTGCAGTAGGACAGACTTTTTTGGTCTGGCTTCTGCTTTTCTTTATGGGTGTGAACACCGGAAGCATCGACGGCATAGCCAAACAGTTTGGGACCATAGGGCTTTCCGCCCTCATGCTCACCCTCATAAGTGTCCTGGGTACCATGGCTGTGGCCCTTGGTGGCTCCATGATCTTCTCTTCGGATGGGCCAGCCCTAGCCATCGACATTGCTCCACGCAAGGAGCAGAGCCTGTTCAGGCGGATATGGGATGTCTTGAAAGAGCCCCTTTTTCTGGTAAGCATCGTGGTTCTGGGAGTGCTCCTTAGGCTTTTTACCCCTCTGTTCGGCTGGTATAGGAGCTCGTTGGTAAGTTACCTGCTCTATGCGATGCTCTTTTGTGTGGGAATGGGCTTGGTGCAGAAAAACATCAGCTTTCGGGGAATCCTCTCCGACAAGGGCTTGCTGCTGCTCCCCCTCTTCACGATAGTCGGCTCATATCTTGGAACCTTGCTTACTCCCCTTGTTACCCCGTTTACCATCAGGGAGGGGTTGGGTATGGTAAGCGGCTTCGGATGGTATTCGCTTTCGGGCATCCTCATCAGCGATCTGGGCTACCCGATCCTCGGATCGGTCTCCTTTCTGGTGAACCTGCTGAGGGAGAGCTTCTCCTTCTTCCTCATCCCGCTTTTGGGCAGGCTGGGCAGGCGCTACTACTATCCTGCTGTCTGCACGGCAGGGGCTACCAGCATGGACGTGACCCTGGTCCTGCTTACCAGCCACTTTGGGACGAAGGTAATCATTGGCAGCATCTACCATGGGGTGGTCATGAGCCTGGTTGCACCCTTGCTGATCCCCCTCTTCTTCTAGGGCCTGTACAGCAGCTGTATCACCAACTCGACCACGCTCTCCTTGAGTACCCTCAGGTAGATGAGCGACGGCCCATCGCTGAGAAGTGTCTCAAGCCGTCTGGTGATGAGATCACTCTGGGGGGCGATGGGTAGCTGAAGGAAGTGGTAGGAACCCGCCTCGATGCTAAAGTCGCTTGGCCGCTTTGGGTGCTTTTCCCCTTTTGCAACAGCAAGCCTCATCTCCTCCCCGGGAGGGTCCTGGTAGCCGCCCTCCAAGGTGGTGAGGATGCCGGAGAGGTGAATGCAGGCCTCGCTGCCTATCGGGGCGCTGTCCATGTGGGTGAGCATCATCTCGATAGCCTCTTCCCCCTCCCTGGGGAGGTTGGGAAAAGCTACATATGGAATTTCCTGAAGCAAATGGAGTATCATGGGCTCTATCTTGTGCATGGGGGTAACTGTACCAAAATGAAAACAGTCGGTAAAGTGGCAGGTATCAGCTATACCTTGTCCCGCCTTCGGCGATGCAGGAACATTACCGTCAGGGTACTGGGCAATGGCGATGTCAGGGTAAGTGCACCCTATCGGGAAAGCCTCACCACCATTGAGCGAGTCATTACCGGTAACCAGAAGAAACTCGAAAAGACCATTGCAAGCCAAAAAGAGGCACATGAGCTCTATGGGCATACCTGGGAGCATGGTGATACCTTCCTCTTTGCTGGGAGGGTGCACACGCTCTCCCTCCAGCCGGGAAAGAGGGCAACCATAGCGATCGTGGCAGACCTGTTTGCAGTTACCTACGTGGATACCCCTCCAGAAAAGGAGGCCCTATCCCATGCCCTCAAGCAGATCTACCGAAAGGCGGCTAGGGAGCGGATCGAACCACTGATACGCTTTTGGTCTGAACGGCTTGGACTTGATGCTCCCTCCTATACCATCCGGGACTCACAGAAGCGGTGGGGGAGCTGTTCCTCCCGGGGGAATTTGAACTTCTCCTTACGCGCAGCCTGCCTGTCGGATGAGGACCTCTCCTATCTGGTACTCCATGAGATGGCCCACCTGGTCCACTTTGACCATGGTCCCCTCTTCCATGCCTTTCTGGACAAACACCTTCCCTTGTGGAAGAAACACCAGCAGAACATCTTCTCCTTGCAGAGAAGGGCAGACCTCACCCCCTAGGGCGGGTGGCAATTCCCTTGACTGCACAATTGGTGTATCCTAGCAGGAGAGGAGAATCATATGAAACCTGATGTTATGGCTGATGGTATCTACCGTGTAGCTGCCAAGATTGGAAATAGGGATCTGTTTGAGGGCATATGGCCAATTCCCCATGGGGTCATGCTCAACGCCTATATTGTGAAGGGCTCCGAAAAAACTGCCATGATCGACCTGGTCAAGGATTGGGATGGGGCCTCTGAGGCAGTTGACAGGCAACTGGATGAACTGGATTCCAACAATGGGAACCTGGACTTCCTGATCCTGAACCACATGGAGCCTGACCATACCGGCGCCATGGTAGCGTTTGTAGAGAAGCATCCCAATGTGGAGATTCTCTGCTCCGATAAGGCTGTTGCCCTTATCAGGCACTTCTATAAGATCGAGAAGAATGTACGCCCTGTCAAGGATGGGGAGACGATCGACCTGGGGGGAAAGACCCTGAAGTTTTTCATGACCCCGAACATCCACTGGCCTGAGACCATGATGACCTATGCTGTTGAGGATAGGATCCTTTTCAGCTGTGACGCCTTCGGCTCATTCGGCCAGTACGAGCACTGCTTTGACGATGAGCTCACCCTTAGGGAGAGAACCTTGCTGGAAGGGGAGACCGAGCGCTACTATGCAAACATCGTCTCTTCCTTCTCCTCCTTTGTCCTGAGGGGTATCGCAAAGCTTGCTGACCTTCCCATCAGCCAGGTTGCCCCAAGCCACGGCGTGGTGTGGAGAGGGGAGCCTGAAAAGATCATTGCATGGTACAAGAGCCTTGCCACCTATATGGATGGCCCCAGGGAGAAGGAGATCACGGTCATCTGGTCCAGCATGTATGGCAACACGGCGGCCTTGGTCCCCTTCGTGGTGGAAGGGGCGGAGAGCGAGGGCCTGAAGGTCCATGTCCTTGAGATCCCCCAGACCCATGCCTCGTTTGTCCTGGAGAAGGCCTGGCGGTCTGAAGGGCTGGTCATCGGCATGCCGACCTATGAATACAAGATGTTCCCTCCGATGTACCATATCCTGGACCTCCTTGAACGAAGTCATGTACAGAAAAGGAAGACCATGCGATTTGGTTCCTTTGGTTGGTCAGGGGGTGCCCAAAAGCAGTTTGATGTGTTTAGCGAGACCATGAAGCTGGATTGTGTCGGGGTTGTGGAGTACCAGGGATCTGCTACGGAAGAGGATAAGAAGCGTGCGTACGCCATGGCCAAGGAGATGGCAAGGCAGATCAGGAATGCCTAGAGGCCTCAACGAAGGCTGAGAAGAGGGGCAACATGCTTTCTGAGGTTCTCATCATGTCCTCAGGATGCCACTGTACCCCAATGCACCAGCTGCCGGCCCCCTGTTCAATGGCTTCCACGAACCCATCATCACACAGGGCCGAGGCAACAAGGCCCCGCCCCAAGGTTGCGATACCCTGGTGGTGGAATGAGTTCACCGAAAGGGAAGGAAGGCCAAAGATTTTGCTGAGCTTGGTTTCCTTTTGCAAGGTTACCGTATGGAAGAAGGGAACATCCTTTTGCCCTTGGGCGTGGATGGTTCCCTTTTCTCCGCTTAAAGATAGGTCCTGGTAGAGCTTGCCCCCAAAAAACACGTTGATCAGCTGCAGGCCCTTGCAGATTCCCAGGACAGGGATGCCTCTCCTCTGTGCAGAGCGCAGCAGCTCCAACTGGAAGAGGTCGGACTCTTTCTCAATCTTTCCACAGAGGGAAGACCGTTTTTCCCCGTAGAGCTCCGGCTCGATGTCAAACCCTCCGGGAAGCAGGATGCCATCACAGAGATGGAGCAGCGCCTCGACTTCCGAAAGGATGGTAGGAAGCAGGATCGGAAGGGAACCGGCTTTCACCAGCGAGGCGGTATACGCCTCATTGGTGAAATCTCGCCGTACACCCCTGAAGGCTGAGGATAGGGGTGGTGAATCCAGAGTCCCCGCTATCCCGATGACCGGTCGCCTCACTCGATGATGGAAAGGAGGTGGCGGGTAAAGCCACTGATTCTCTCTACCGACGAGAGGGAGAGCCTCTCCTTGACCGAGTGGACATCAGCCATGTTGGGTCCGAAGGATACGGAGTCCATTCCAGGGACCTTGCTGTTGATGATCCCACACTCCAGACCAGCATGGATTGCAGTTATGACAGGTTTCTTGTGAGCATACTCCTCATAGGCCTTTGCACAGAACTTGGTGAGAGCTGAATCCGGGTTGGGCTTCCAGGAAGGGTAGGCTCCCACATACTCAACACTCGCCCCACAGCTCACAAGAGCCTGGCCAAAGCGGTGGGCGACATCGTCGCGTGAGGAGAGGATCGACGAGCGATGGCTGCTGGTTACGGAGAAGATACCATCCTCAAAACGAACGATGGCCAGGTTGGAGGAGGTCTCCACAATACCTGGGATGGTCATGCTCATGGCATCGACACCATGGGGTGCTATGTAGAGGCTCCTGATGAAGGCTTCGCTCTGGGCTGAAGAAGCTGCCTGCTTGGGGAGCTTTGCGTTTTTGAGCTCAAGGGTAAGGCCTGGGTCACTTATCGCAAACTCATCCTTTTGTTCGGCAAAGCTCTTCTGTACTGCCTCTTCGATCGCCTTCCTCTCTGACTTGGGTGCGGCGAAGCTCATCGAGCAAATCGAAGGGATGACGTTGCGTTTGGTTCCCCCTTCACAGGCGAAGAGCATCTTGGTCTTGACCGAAGCAAGGGCTCTGGCCACCACCTTGATGGCATTTGCCCGCTGTTTGTGTATCTCGCCGCCACTGTGCCCGCCAAGTAGGCCATTGGCGGTAAGGCAGAAGCCTTCGTAGTCGGAAGGGATCGTTTCCAGCTTGGCCGGGAGCTTTGCATCGACCTCAAGCCCCCCGGCACAGCCGATGTAGAGGACTCCTTCCTCCTCGCTGTCCAGGTTGATAAGGAGACGGCTCTCTACCATATCCTTCTCAATGTTGAATGCGCCGGTAAGGCCGGTCTCCTCACTTACGGTGAAGATTGCTTCCAAGGGTCCATGCTTGCCCTCAGGGTCGGCAAGGATATCCATGATCATAGCCACGGCGATGCCATTGTCGCCACCGAGGGTAGTATCCTTGGCATGCAGGGTGTCACCGTCACGGACCAGGATGATGGGGTCGGTGGCGAAGTCGTGGTCACTCTCTTCTGTCTTTACGCAGACCATATCCATATGCCCTTGCAAGGCTACTGATGGCCTTTTCTCATATCCTGGATAGGCTTTCTTTCTGAGGATGACATTTCCTATGGTGTCGACAATTGCCACAAGGTTGTTTTTCTTTGCGAATGCCAAAAGGAATTGTCGTACCCCTTCCTCGTTGCCCGATTCTCGGGGAATCTGGGAAAGTTCAGAGAAATAGGACCAAAGCCTCTGGTTTTCCAAGCCTTCAAATAGTGATTGCATGCAAATAGCTCCTTATGTTATGCGAAACGGTCGCGTATGAGTTCTCCATCGATGAAGAGACCTTTCATCTGCAGGTTCTGGTCAAGGATAACGATGTCGGCCTTGTAGCCGGGAACCAGCATTCCTTGCTTGGTGAACGAATAGATCCTTGCAGGGTTGGTTGATGACATCTGTGATGCCTGCTGGATGGGGATCTCCCACTCCACGACATTCCTGAAACCCTGGAGCATGGTCAGTGCGGAGCCCAAAAAGAGGGTCGGGTCCTCGATGCTGACAAAGGACCCTTCAGGGCCGATGATGCAGGGGATCCCATTGGCTGTCATCGGGCCTGTCCGCTGCTTGGTGGGCTTGAGCGAGTCGGTGATCATGACAATGTTGTCCAGGGGCTTCTCCCTGAGCAGCATCTTCACCAGTTCCTGGTGGACATGGATGCCATCACAAATGATCTCGCACTGCATCTCACGCTGGATCAGGATGGCACCTACCGTCCCTGGGTTCCTGTGGTGGAGGCGGCTCATGGCATTGAAGAAATGGGTGGAGTGGAAAATGCCACACTGCATCCCTTCCATGATGTTTTCGTAGGTTGCGTCGGTATGGCCTGCAAGCAGGACGATGTTCCTCTGCCTTGCCAGCAGGGCGAGTTCACGCATATGCTTGAGCTCTGGGGCTACCGTCATGCAAAGGACCTTCCCCTCACCGGCATCGATGAGCTGGTTGAAGATGTCCAGGCTTACCGGAAGGACTCCCTTGGGGTTCTGGGCCCCGATACGGGCAAAGGAGATGAAGGGCCCTTCAAGGTTGATGCCCATGATCTTCGCACCCTTTTCCTTGCCCATGGCCTGGGCTATGGCCTTGGTGCTCGCAAGCATGACATCAAGTTCGTCGGTATAGACGGTGGGCATGAAGGCACTTACCCCAAAATCGGCCAGCCTTTCGCTCATCCCAAGGATGGAGGCAGGAGAACAGTCCTCGGTCCCATAGCCACCGATGCCATGGAGGTGGGAGTCGATGAACCCCGGCATGACGTAGCTACCGGCCATATCAATGACAAGCGTATCGGGGGGGAACTTCTTCTCTTCGAAGCGTCGCATGTTGAAGATGTCACCGATCAGGCCCTCTTCATTTATGTACAGGGCACAATTCTTGAGTTTTGCGTATCCTGTGACGACTGTGCCATTGATGAGAACTGTTCGTATAGCCATTGGATGACCTCTCTTGCCATAAATATACGAGCATACGGGCGTTAGGTCAATGAACAGCAGTGAGGTCCGTTATCCAGGAATCCTTCTTCACCCTAACCAGGCCGATACAGAGCTTGGTAGCCTCTTCCATCCCCAAAAGGAGGTAGAGTTGCCAGATGCTTAGGTGTAGGACCAAAGCCCCGATAAACGCCAGGGGAACACCGACTGCCCAGACTCCGAACATCTCGGCAAACATGGAGAATCGGGTATCGCCTCCGGCTCGGAGGATTCCGACTATGACCGCCATGTTGATGCTCTTGATGGGAAGAAGCATGGCATTTGCAAAGAGGCAGAATACTGCCATCCTCCGTACCTCTTCGCCAATGTTGAAGAGGTTTGCAAACCAGGGCGCCAGGGTTGCCTCCAAAAGGCCAGCCCCGATTCCCACGACAAGGGCAATGAGAATGAACCGTTTGGCATAGAGCCGTGCAAGGTCGTTCCTGCCTTCCCCTATCTTGATCCCTATCATGATGAGTGTTGCGTTGCTGACCCCCATCATTGCGACAAAGAAGAGGTTCCCGATGGATTCGGTGACATTGACAGCGGCGAGGGCACTGATGCCCATCTTGCTGAATGCAATCTTGTAGGTTGTCATCCCCAATGCCCAGAAAATCTCGTTGAGGAGAACCGGTAGGCTGGTAGGGATGATGAGGGCGAGAAATTTCCTGTCCCATCTGAAGGCGCTGGTATCCTTGATGGCCAAAACCGGGTGCTTTGCATAGGTGATGATGATCAGCAACACCACTTCGGCGAGTCGGCTGACTGCCGTGGCTATCGCCGCCCCGGCAACCCCGAGGACGGGAAACGGGCCGACGCCGAAGATGAGGAAATAGTTTCCCAAGGCATTGAGGCTGAGGGAGAAGAGAGCTACCCAAAGGGGTGTCTTTGCTTTGCCGATCACCCGCAGGGCTGTGGAGAATACCTGGCTTATCGCCGAGAACACATAGCTTACTGCAACGATCTTCAGGTAGGTTACCCCAAAGTCGACAACGACCTTATCATAGGTGAATATGTGCATTAGTTGGGTCGGGATGAAGAATGAGGCTATCGAGGCGAGCCCAGCGCCCAGAAAGGCTATCGTGACGGAGAGGGCTATGACCCGCTTGATGTTCTTTTCGTTCCCGGCTCCCCAGTACTGGGACATGAAGATGGAGGACCCACTGGAGATCCCAAAAAACAGGAGGCTGATGAGAAAGAACATCTGGTTTGCCAGCCCGACAGCTGCTATGGCCTGCTCCCCAAGCTGTCCTATCATCAGGGTATCGACAAAGGAGAGGGAGTTTGTCAGCAATCCCTGGAATACTACAGGGAGGGCTATGGAGAGCATCCGCCTGGAGAATTCCTTGCGGTTGTCTAGTTGAGGTTTCACAGAGGGTACCGTCTTGCCAGAAGCACTCTTGACAAGTCCTTTTTCTTAGCTTTATCCAAGGCTTCGATGACCATTGCCCGGTTCTCGGCCTTGTTGTACTGCAGCAGTGCTCGCTGCAGATGGCGTTCCCGACCTTTGGGAATATAGATGGGAGCATAGTTTTTTTGCGGCCTTGGGTCTAGGCCGGTATAATACATGCAGGTCGATACGGTCCCCGGGGTCGGGTAGAACTCCTGGACCTGATCGGGGACAAAGCCGGTCTTTTGCATGAACAAGGCGAGTTCGATCGCACTGTCGAGGGTGCTTCCTGGGTGGGCCGCGATAAAGTAGGGAATGAGGAACTGGCGCTTGCCCAGCTCTTCATTGGTCTCCTTGTAGAGGACGCTGAACTTTTCATATAGCTCGGCCTTGGGTTTTCCCATGGCGTCGAGTACCTGGGGGTCGATATGCTCGGGGGCCACCTTCAGCTGTCCGCTTACGTTGTTGAGCACCAGGTGGTTCATGAACCTCTTGCGGGTCTTCTCGCTGGCTATCTCCAGCAGGTAGTCATACCGGATCCCCGAACGGATGAAGACCTTCTTAACCCCTGGCACTGCCTCCAGTGCTTCAAGGATGTCGAGATACCGCTCATGGGAGTCCTGGAGGTTCTCGCAAGGGTCGGGCCAGAGACACTCCTTGGTGGGACAGGGGCCGAAGCTCTCCTGCTTGGCACATGCCCGTCCCTGGAAGTTTGCAGTAGGACCTCCCAGGTCGTGTATGTAGCCTTTGAAGGATGGGTGACGAACCATCCTCTTCGCCTCTTCGACAAGCGATTGCTTGCTTCGGGTCTGGATCATCCTTCCCTGGTGGCTGGTAATGGCACAGAACGAGCACGACCCGTAGCACCCACGGTTGCTGGTTATGGAGAATTTTACCTCCTCCAGGGCCGGTATGCCTCCCATCTTCTCGTAGTCCGGATGGGCATCCAGGGTAAAGGGAAAGGAGTAGAGTTCATCAAACTGCGTGTCGGTGAGCGGGTGGGCAGGGGGATTCTGCACCACGATACGGTCCATGCACCTTTGGATGACCCTCTCCCCCAGTATCGGGTTCTCATGGGTCATCTGCAGGTTGAAAGCCTTTGCATAGGCCTTCATCCCTTCCTGGGTTGGGGTGTTGGAGAGCTTGTCACGTTCGCTGACCTCCTCAAAGGAGGGTAGGGTAATGACCCGATACTCTGGGTCCATGTCTGCCAGACCCTTTTCGGAGAGGGCAAAGACAGTGCCCCGGATATCCTGCATCTCCCGGATGGCTTCGCCCATCTGCAGGCGCTCGAGTATTTCAAGGGTCTGCAGTTCCCCCATGCCGTAGACCAGCAGGTCCGCCTTGGCGTCAAGGAGGATGGGTTTGCGTACCTTGTCGGTCCAGTAGTCATAGTGGCTCAACCGCCTCAGGGAGGCCTCAAGCCCCCCTACGATGATGGGTGTATCCTTTCCATAGGCTTGCCTTGCCCTGTTTGCATAGGAGAGGGTAGCCCTGTCAGGGCGGAGGCCTGCCTTCCCACCTGGGCTGTACTCATCCTCGCTTCGGGGTTTTGCGTTTGCGGTGTAGTGGGAGACCATGCTATCGATATTTCCACCGCTTATCATGCAGGCCAGACGGGGTTTTCCCATCTTGAGAAAATCTTCTGTTGAATTCCACTGGGGTTGTGCAATAATACCCACACGATAGCCTCTGCTTTCCAACAACCTTCCCAACAGGGCAGGTCCGAAGGAGGGGTGGTCGACATAGGCATCGGCTGTAATGAAGGCTATGTCAAGCTGGTCCCAGGACCTTTGCTGCATATCTGGACGAGTTGTTGGAAGAAACGCTGTTCGCGGTTGTATTTGTTGAATCACCCAGCCATAATAGGCTATTGCTTACAGGGTGTAAACTAGGTTGCGTATCGTTGGAAGAGGAGCTCTATATGCCTGATAACAAACTCTTTATAGTGCTGAATCCCCATGCTGCAAAAGGAAGGGGCAAGTCCTGCAAGGAAACCATTGCGACACTATTCAGCCAAGGTGGATATGAGACAACCATTGTTGTCACGGAAAAGGGGTTTGGAGCCTCAAGGCTAGCCTACCAGGCTACTGTTGATGGATGGTCCACCATCGTTGCCGCAGGCGGCGACGGGACGGTCAATGAGGTTGCTGACGGCATCCTGCGTGCCGTTACCGAGAAGGGCCTGCAGGCCCCCTCCCTTGGTGTCCTGCCTATCGGGCGGGGCAATGACTTTGCCTGGGGGATGGGCATTCCCCGCGACCTCAAGAAGGCATGCGTTCTCATCATGGAAGGAAACAGACGAACCATCGATGCAGGCATTGTCTATGGCGGGCACTTTCCCCAAGGTAGGTACTTCATAAACGGGCTGGGGATGGGTTTTGAACCCCTGATCAATTTTGTAGCCAGTGATTTCAAGCATATTTCGGGAACTCCCAGCTATCTCCTTGCCCTGCTCTATATCCTTATCCACTACCCCCAGCCCTACCCAGTACAGCTTACTCTTGACGGGGAGACCCGCTCGCTAGAGACCCAGCAGCTGAGCATCTGTAACGGCAGAAGGATGGGCAGCCCCTTCATCATGGGCCCCGATGCCCTCTTCGATGATGGGTATTTCGATGTGGTCTTTGCGAACCGTCCGATCAAGAACACCCGCCTGCTTCCCATTGCCCTGAAATTCTTCAAGGGAGGCCAGGTGAAACTTCCCTCCTTCACCGTTGTCAGGGCCAAGAGCATCAAGCTTGTTTCAAAAAACAACCCGATGCCGGTCCATGTTGACGGCGAGGAAATTTCCAAAGGGTGTGCGGAGTTTTCCGTTGAGCTTCTGGCCTCTGCGCTCTCTGTTTTCGCTCATTGAACAGAAACCTTGTCTAGAGGGGAAAGAAATGATGATACAAGTGCAAAAATATTGAGTTTTCTTTATATTTTTTTCTTTCCTTTTGGGGTTTATTTAACTATTATATAAATGATTACTGCCTATCCTGTTACGCTGTTTTCTAGAGTTTCTTCTTTTTTGGACGTTCCTTAAGATCGTCCAAATCCGGTTGACTTCTCCTAAAAGAGAGTATATTCTAAAAAATGCGCGTCTTTTGTTGTTTTACCAGTAATGGCCTATATAGTAAGGAGTCCCCATTTGATAAAGGATTTGGTACCGTTCGTACATTTTTATGATCAGGATTTTGTCGACATGTATGACAGATCTTGGGTATGGATTGACGAACTCTGGAAGCAGGGGACTGAAGCCAATGGCTTTTCAGGCTCCTATCTTTCCTATCCTGACCAGACTACATTCAATCAGTACTTGTCCTGTTTTTCCGCTCTGTTTCTTGTCTACAGCAACCAGAACAACTCACCGTTTTCGGTGATGGATTTTTTTTACCAGAAACAGGAAGAGAACGGAGCGATACGGGGCGAATACTCCATTGAGGATGGTTCACCGGTTTTTACCGCTTCCAATCCAGAGGGCATTTCCCCTCCTTTGTTCGCATATGTTGAATATGGGTTTTACCATAAGATAGGGAACAAGAAGAGACTGAAAGACATTGTCCCTATCCTTGAGAAATACTTCTCCTGGGTGCAGACTACCTTCCAGAAACCCAATGGACTCTATTCGGTACCTGTCTCTGCATGTGAAAGCGGAAATATCCCAAGGGACCGTGTCTATTATCCTCTCGACTTCAACGCCCAGCTTGCGGTCAATGCCCTCTACATGTCAGCCATCGGGGACATCCTCAATGACAAGGAGCTGAGCTTCAGGTACAAGAGGCTCTATTTCTCCCTGAAGACCAGGATAAACTCACTGATGTGGGATCCTGAGAAAAACTTCTACTTTGACCTGGACATCAAGGGCAACAGGGTCACCAACAAGTTCATCGGGGCTTACTGGGCCATGCTTGCCGAGATCCCCAACGATGAGCGTGCTGCCTACATGATCGAATACCTGCATGACCCCAAGGAGTTCGGTACCGACAATCCGTTCCCCGGTGTCCCTGCCTCCTCCCCTGCATTCAGCGAAAAGGGAAATGGACATTGTGGCGGAGTGCTCTCGGTCAACACCTTCATAGTCATCAAAGCCTTGGAGAAGTTCCAGCAGTTTGTCTTTGCCCGTGAGTGTGCCATCAGGCACATGTACTATCTGCTCGACACCCTCCATCCTGATGCAGAGACCATCGGCGATGTCTGGGAGGCCTACCTTCCCAATAAGGAAGGGTACTCCACCACCAAGGAGATCCCTGGCTTCCCGCGCAGGCGCCTGATGCCCTTCGCAGGGCTGGTAACCATTACGCTCATGATCGAGAACATCATCGGCCTTGACATCTCCCTTCCCCGCAAGACGGTGAACTGGGTCATGCCCTCCCTTGAGGCGATGGGAATCGAGAACCTCTCCCTGAAACGGAATATGATCACCATTCTCAGCAACAAGACCGAACGTGGTTGGGAAATTCGACTCGAGTCTGAAAAGCTCTACTATTTCACCATAGAGATCCTTGGGGAAAACAAGAAGAAAACCCTTCCTATTCCCTCCGGGAAATGCTCGATGCTGATCGATAAGCTGTAACACTATGGCTTGGATGGGAAAACTCTTCGGAGGGACCCTTGGGTTCGTCTTTGGCGGGCCTTTGGGCATGATCGCTGGCCTTGCCTTCGGGCATATGTTTGACAAGGCCGGTACTGTAGGCCAGACGCAAGGTAGCTCATTCCACGCTTCCCAGGACCAGACGCAGATGCTGTTCTTTGTGGGGGCGTTTTCCATGCTTGCCCGCATCGCCACTGTCGATGGCACGGTAACGGCCAGCGAGCGCCAGAAGGTCCTGGAATTCATACGAAGGGACCTCAGGCTTGGCTACCAGGAAGAGGAAGCCGCCCTTCGGGTATTCGATGCCGCCATCACAGGGGCCGGCACCTTTGAACAGTTTGCCAGCCAATTCTACCAGAATTTCTCCCACGCCCCCAATATCCTGCAGTTGATGCTGGATATCTTCTACCGTGTCGCTGCCGCTGACGGGATGGTCAGCAGCGCAGAGGAGACGATGATACGGCGGGCTGCAACCATATTCAACATCCCCTCAGCCTTTGTGGATGCCCTCTACAGAAACTATGGAGGGTATGCAACGGCAACCGAGCGTTCCTATGCAATCCTCAACCTTACCCCCCAGGCAACTGACGAAGAGGTGAAGCGTGCCTATAGGAAGATGAGCATAGAGTTCCACCCTGATACCCTCGCTGCCAAAGGCATGGGAGAGGAGTTCCTCAACCATGCAACCGAAAAGTTCAGGGAGATACAGGGTGCCTATGAGTCCATCAAGCGGGAACGGGGAATCAAATAGGACCTTTCTAGAACACAACCCTTCCCCGTAGTGACCTGGCCAGTGTTATCCTGTCCGCATACTCCAGATCCCCTCCTATCGGAAGGCCACTTGCCAGGCGCGTGATGGCGAGGTCTTTCCTCTCTTTCAGGATGTGGCGGATATAGAGGGCCGTTGTGTCACCCTCTTCTGTCGGATTGGTAGCTATGATGATTTCCGTAAAGGAACCCTGCTCAATCCGCTTGAGAAGCTTTGGGAAGGAGAGGTTCTCGGGACCAACCCCGTCAAGTGGGCTTATCGCGCCCCCCAGGACATGGTAGAGCCCGTTGTAGGCCCCACTTGACTGCAAGGTCACAATATCCTGGGGCTGTTCAACTATGCACATCAGGCTACGGTCCCTCGAACCATCACTGCACAAGGGGCAGGGGTCTAGCTCGGTGAAGGATCCACAGACAGAACAGGGGAATATCTTCTCCTGGATGGTTGCAATGGTCTCACCCAGTTGCCTGTTGTAGGCATTGTCCGTCTTGATGAGATGGTAGGCGATCCTTGAGGCGCTTTTTGGCCCAATCCCAGGGAGCCTGGAAAGGGTATGGATAAGTTGTTCCAGTGCTGTCATCGTCAGGCCTGTGGCATAAAGGAGGCAAGCGACCCGGCATACTTCATGCCCTCCTGCTTGATCTTCTCCTGTATCTTGTTCGAGGCATCGTTGAAGGCGGAGGCTACGAGGACCTCCAAGGTCCCAAGGTCCTCAGGATCGACAATGTCCTTGGAGATCTTGACCGAGGTCACGACAAACTTGCCGTTGATGGTTATGTCAACCATCCCGGCCCCAGAGCTTCCTGTGGCAACTATATTGGGAAGGTTCTCCTGCATCTTCTGCATGTTCTCCTGGAGGCCCTTCATGTTTTTCATCAGTTCAAAAGGATTCATGTCCATATCTATCTCCTCAGTATCCTATCAGTTTTTGATTTCTCCCCGAAACATCGAGGCGATGGAACTGAGTACAGGATCCTCTACGCTTTTTTGTTTCGGTTTCTCTGCCTCAATGCAGAGGACAGTCAGTTTTCCGGAAAACCCAGAAATTTCTTCAATGAGGGATTGCAGTAGCTCAAGGTTCTCTTGTGCCTTGTCCCTACAGAATTCAGTGGTAAAGGTAAGTTTCAGGCTATTGTCCTGCTGTTCAACCGCACTGATGGACTGTGCCACCTGGCTGAGCAAGGGGGCTTTGGAGAGTTTGCTAACCAGGGCAGGAATATCTTCCTTGGTGAAAGGCCTCACCACCTTTGCTGCAACAGGCTTTTCCGTTGGAAGGGGAGCTCTCGCCTCCGGGCTCCTCTGGATTGGCTCTACGGCAGGGGCCCTCGTAGGCAAGGCCTGTGCCAGGGTGGTGACCTTGCCGCTGAGGAGGTCCTCCTTGAGGAGGGCGATCCTACGTACCAGTTCGGTGGGGGATGCGAGGTGGGGTAGGGATGCAAGGCGGCTGATGGCAAGCTCGAGCTCGAAGCGTGGGTTCAGGGAGAACCTGATGTCACGATAGAGCTTGAGGAACATCTCCAGGGCTGCTTCCAGTTGTTCCTTGGTGTAGGCACTGCGTACCTGCAGGGGGATACGGTCGGTCTGGATCCCCAGGATGGACTCTTCGGTTATCCCTTCCTTCATCAATAGCAGGCTTCGGAAGAACTGGGTGAAATCCTTGATGCACTGCTCGATGGATATGCCGTTCTGTAGGAGGGTCTGGACGGCTGTGAGGGCGTTCTGGGTTGAGCCTGAGAGGAGAAACTCCACGATCTCGGTAATCTGGTCGATGCCGACCAGGCCGAGCTTGTCGCTGATCTGGGCCAGGGTGATATGGTCATTGGAGAAGGAGAGCACCTGGTCAAAGAGGGTGTATGCATCGCGCATCGAGCCGGTCGATTCCTTTGCGATCCAGAAGAGTGCATCGTCGTCGGCCTTAACCTGCATATCCTGGGCTGCCTCCATCAGGCAGCTCTTGATGGTGTGGAGGTCGATGAGCTGGAAGTGGAACTGCTGGCATCTTGAGCGGATGGTTGCAGGCACCTTCTGTGGTTCGGTGGTGGCGAAGATGAATACGATATAGGCAGGGGGTTCCTCAATGGTCTTCAGCAGGGCGTTGAAGGCACTGGTGGAGAGCATGTGGACCTCATCGATGATGTAGATCTTGTAGCGGCTTGTCTGGGGGGGGAAGAGCACCTCGTCCTTGATCTGCCGGATATCGTTTACGCTTGTATTGCTTGCTCCGTCGATTTCGATGACATCGACACTATTGCCTCGGGTAATCTCCTTGCAGTTGGAACAGAGCCCACAAGGAGTGGGGGTGGGGCCGCTTTCGCAGTTCAGGGCTCGTGCAAGGATACGTGCGGACGAGGTCTTCCCGACCCCTCGAGGCCCACTGAAGAGATACGCGTGTGCAATCCTTTTCTGTTCGATCGCATTTTTGATGGTTGAGACTACGAATTCCTGGCCGACAAGGTTGTCAAACAGTTGAGGTCGCTTTCTCGTAGCTGTTACTTCATATGCCATGGGCTCTCCCTTGAAAATGTACTGGACAAGTATAGCACAAATCGACATGAGCGGGTACCAAAGAGAAATATGGCTGTGAGGTATCCTTGTGGCATTCTTGAGAGTTTTCCGTAAAATCTGGAGGCAATGTTTTGAGAAGGAACCAATTATTTTTTATTGCCAGATTTGTATCATTGGGTTATAGTAAGTAGGGAAAGTGACGTATTTCTGATTTACCCCTACTCAAATACAACGTTACGTAGTAAATTTTACGGGAACAGCATGTTCTCATTTTTCCACGTGTGAGGATGATTGTTTTGATACATGAGCAAAAGCCTTTGATCAATTTTGAGAATCTTGTCTCCAGCCTTGTCGACGGAGTGTATTTTGCCGATCCTCAAGGGGTGTTTATCTATGCCAACCAAGGTCTTTCGGATCTGTTGGGATATTCCGGCCCTGAAGCCTTGGTTGGAAGAAGCATGTTTGATTTCATTGAAGACGAATATGTGGATGCAATCCGAAAATACCATAGGCCCGGAATTCTGGAGATCTCTGGACAGATTGGGGTTGAGGTGAAGTTGCTTCGAAGCGACGGCCTGTCAGTTTGGGCGGAGGTTCGCCCAACGATCAAGATTCCCAAGACCTGTCCCAGAGGGTCCTTTGGCGTCGTCAGGGATATTACCGAATATAAGCGCCTGGAAGAGAGGCTTCAGAACCTTGCCATTACCGATGACCTGACTGGACTGTACAACCGTAGGGGCTTCAAGCTTATGGCAGAGCAGGAGCTCAAGCATGCCCTTCGGCTCAACGCGGAGACCATACTCTTGAGCATCGATGTGGATAACTTCAAGAACATCAACGATACCTTTGGCCATGATGAGGGCGATAAGGTCCTGAAGCTTGTAGCCTCCACCCTTACCCTGTCCTTCCGGTCAACCGATATAATCTCCCGATGGGGTGGGGATGAGTTTGTGGTCCTTGCCCTTGATGCACCATTAGGATACGTTCCCCTGCTCTCTGACAGGTTCCAGCAGAACCTCTCAAGGGACTCCCTGAAAAGCCTGCTCCCTTACCCCTTGAGTGTGACCATTGGCATGGAGACAACTGAGATACTTGGGGATGTAAGCCTCAATCGGTTGATCATGGGTGCAGACCAGAACATGTACCGACAGAAAAAACTCAAGCGGAATTCATAAAAAAATCCCAGCCAACAAATCGCCTGCGTCTCATGCATAAGTCACTTACCGCTGCTACCTTCCGGTCCTGACGGGGTTGGGTGACTATGCATAGCACAGAATCTGTTGACTGGGAAACAAACGGAGAGGGGGGGATTCGAACCCCCGGTGCCTTCCAGCACACACGCTTTCCAAGCGTGCACCATCGACCACTCGGACACCTCTCCAAACGAACGAAAATGACGGTAAGACTCAACCAAAAAATAATCCAAGCTATCGGAGAGAGAGGGATTCGAACCCTCGGTACCGTAAACGATACAACGGATTTCGAGTCCGTCTCCTTCGACCACTCGGACATCTCTCCCGGTGTGATAACAACCGTACAAACAAAGATGAGACCAAAAGGATTCGAACCTTCGACCCTCAGTTCCGCAAACTGATGCTCTATCCAGCTGAGCTATGGTCTCAATACTGTAAAAAAACAGATCGGAGAAGGGGGGATTCGAACCCCCGGACCCGTTACCAGGTCAACTCCTTAGCAGGGAGCCCGATTCGACCGCTCTCGCACCTCTCCAGAGTAATACATTCATATTGGCAATAATCTACAAGCAACAATGAAAGGACGGAGAGAGGGGGATTCGAACCCTCGGAGACTTGCGCCTCAACAGTTTTCAAGACTGCCTCCTTCGACCGCTCGGACATCTCTCCATAATAATAATCATGGCAAAAGGCTATGCGATTTTCAGGTTGCTTAGCTACCAATCGGGTTTCCACTATATTGAGTGACTCAAACTTTGTCAAGCTACTTTAGGATGAAAGAATCCCTGCTCACTATTTCTTGACAGTGCAACCCTATCTCGGCATCATTGAGCAAGCATGAGGATCCCTAAATTTTTCCAGCGGAAGAAAAACCCTCCCCCCCTCGTCATTGAGGAAAGCGGGCAGAAAAAACAAAAACTTGACACCTTGAAGGCAGGCAAGCTTGCTTCCTTGGCTCTGGAACTCACCTCTTCGCTTATCAACGAATTTGGCCCAAGGGTTGCAGGAACCAAGGCGAGCAGGGAGAGCGCCTCAAAGCTTGAAGGGCATCTGAAGAACTATTGCGACAGTACTGCGTATCAGGAATTTTCCATGCATGACCGAGCCTATACCCTCTGGATACAGCTCATGGTAGGGGTCTATCCTGCAATACTCTTGCTGCTCTGGTTTGGCCTGCCCCTTTTGGGAACACTGTCCTACCTGTTGTTCTGCCTCTATGTGGGAAGGGAGTACCTCCTCTTCAAGCCAATAGGGGAAAAACATACCCCTTCCACTACCGGAGCAAATGTCCATGGGTGCATCGAACCGGAAAAGGAGGTTTTGCATACGGTGATCTTCAGCGGCCACCATGACAGTGCAAGGCTCTATCGGTACAACAAGCTCGACCGGAATACCTATCTGAAGAAGGTCTTCCTTCCCTTCCTGCTCTTTTTCCTTCTTGGCTTCTCCTCGATCCTGCAGCTGACCACAGAAGTGCTGAGCTTGCGCCTCTTTGTCGTGAACATGCCGCCTCTGCCCAACCTGATCCTCAATGCCCTGCTCACCTTGTGCATACCGCTCTTGTTTCCCTTGCGCAATTTTGTCCTTGAAGAGGGTTCTCCTGGAGCTGGGGACAACCTAATCTCCTCTGCCATGTGCGTTGAGTTGGCAAGGTTCTTCGACTGGAAGAGAAAGTGCGGATCTCCCCTCCAGCACACCCGTCTGGTTTTCTGTTCATTCGACGGGGAAGAGGTGGGGCTCAGGGGTTCAAGGGTGTGGTTTGACCAGAACCTGGTCCTGCTCGAGGACCCCATCCAGCTCAACTTTGATTCCCCCTACTATGAGGATGAGCTGACCTTTCTTGAACGTGACGTGAACGGGTTGCAGAGCCTCTCTTCTCCCCTTGCAAGGCGTTGTGTGAATATAGCCAAAAGCATGGGGTATCGTGCAAGCAGCACCTCCATCCCCCTCTTTGCCGGTGGGACAGATGCCGCATCAGGTGCAAGGTGCGGTGTTGAAGCTACCACCCTTACAGCTGTGGCCTGGGATGACCGTACCCGTCCAGCGGTCTACCACACAAGCGATGATGTGGTTTCAGCGATCGAGACGAAGGCTGTCGAGCATGCCATCTCCATAGCCATCCGGCTTGTGGAGCTTGTGGACAGTGACCAGCTGTATGAAGAGTCCGAGACCATACTCAAAGAATCCAAGAGAGATGATGGGGATGGGCCTGACCTACAGTTCAGCAAGTTCTCTATTCGGTGAAAACCACCTGGGCCCTGCCATTCGACAGCTCGGTTATCCCCATCTCCACAGCAAGCTTCCTTGCAGTTGCAAGGGTGCCTGTAAGGGTAACCTCCGTGGCGAACTGTTCGTCCCCAATAGTAGCATCTGATGCTATGAGTATCTTTTTTATGGGTTCATATAGGTTGTAGGATGTCGTTATGGAGAAACTGCACTTCTCGATAAGCTCTTCGGTCCTGAGGATTTCCAAAACACCCTTGGCACTCTCTCCATAGGCCTTCACCAGACCACCGGTACCTAGAAGGGTCCCTCCAAAGTACCGGACGATGAGGATTGCCACATTGGTGATACCGCTTCCCTTGAGCACCTCCAGGGCAGGCCTTCCCGCGGTGTTCTTTGGTTCACGGTCGTCACTGTAGCTGAATTCATCCCCATGCTCTCCCACTACCGCAGCATGAACCACATGGTTTGCCCCTGGGTGTTCACTCTTCAGTTGGGCGACCAAGGCCTTCACTTGGGACAAGGAGGTGCAGGGGAGTGCGAAAGCCAAAAACTTGGACTTCCTGGCTTCCATCTCAAATTCTGCCCTCTCCAAAGGAATTCTCATACTACCACCTATGCCCGAACAGGTTGTCCTGCCCGGGGGGAGCCGTCATGGCCAGCAGTCTTGCCCCCTCATCCAATTCGGCGAGCTCTCCTTCACTGAGATCGACATCAGATGCCGAGAGGTTCTCCAGAAGCTGGCCTTTGTTCCGTGCACCGATAAGCAGGGTTCCAAACCCTTGGCTTCTGGCCCATGCAAGGGCTGTCTGTGCCACTGTGAGGTGATGGGCTTCACTACACTTGTGCAGTATAGCATAAAGATCGCAGTATGCTGGATAGGAGGCGTCCTTGAAGACATAGATGTTGGCCCTCCCATCATCAGGAGCGTGGAGATGGGAGCCATTGAGCAGTCCCAGTCCCAAAGGGCTGTAGCCCACCAAACCAATCTCTTTGCTGGTGCAGTAGGTGCGCATTGCATCAAGGCCTTTGGTCCACAAGAGCGAGCATGGCATCTGTACATAGGAGATGGGGTAGTCGGATAGGGATGCGAGTAGCGGAAGGGGGAAGTTGCTCAGGCCCAAAGCCTTTACCAGGCCTCCAGCCTTGAGCTCTGCCATCGCATCGAGGATGGGTTTTAGGGCGACTGAGCTGCTGGGCCAGTGGAGGTAGAGGATGTCCAGGTAGGAGAGGCAGAGCCTGTCCAGGCTTTTCTGGACATCCTTCCTGACCAAGGCAGGGCCCTTGGGCATGATCTTTGAGGTGATGGTCAGCTCTTCCCTTCCAATGGTGTGGCTGAACCGTTTTATCTGCTGGCCGAGGATCTGTTCGCTTTTGCCATTGGCATAGGTTGCAGCGGTATCGAAGTGGCGGATGTTGCTACGAAGGGCTGCATGGAGAACCTGTAGGGAGTCCGATCGTTCCTGGTTTTCCCAAAAGCCGAAGGACCCCCCGAACTGCCAGCAACCGAGAGCTATCTCACTCTTGATCATCTTCCTCAATGGTAACAAGCTTGTCGAGCATCTTCTGGTCATCGAAAATGAAGGAACCTTCAAATTTCTTGCCTTCGAGTGCCAACGGTAGCCAGTAGAGGTCATCCTCCCACATCCTGTCGTAGGGGATATCTGCTACAGGGCACCAGAAGGGACGGGCCTCTTCGGTCTCCTTGGGCTCCCCGCTATAGGAGTGGGCAAAAAAGACATAGCCACGTTCCGACAGGCCATCCTTGAACTGGAAGTTGAGTTTTCCGACCAGCTTCGGGTCGTGGATCTCAAGGTCGGTCTCTTCCTTGAACTCCCTGATAGCCGCTTCGGTTGCTGTCTCGGCAATTTCAATATGGCCGCCAGGGGCATTCACCAGACCCGATCCCATGCCGGTCTTCTTGTCGATGAGCAGTACCTGGTCCCCGTCGAAGAGGTAGGTGATGACACAGACTTCCTTGGCTTCCCAGCTGTCCCAATCGATTTCGCCCACAGTATCAGGGACGACCATCGGGACACTTTCGTCCACAACGACGGCTGCCTTGGGTTTCTTTGCAGCTTCAGAGGCGGCCTCTTCAGGGTGTGCTTTTGCATAGCAGTCGGGGCAGAGGTTGTCGTCGTGGCCGATGATGTGGTTGAAATCCAGCTTTGAGTTGCACTCAACACAACGGAGCCTGAAGGGAAGGGCCTTCTTCCTGAAGATATAGAAAAGCCCGACACAGACGGCCAGCAAGAGCCATGCAAGGTTGTGGTTGAGCTCCCTGGAGAGGATGGTCACTACCCCTACCTCAAAGACAAGCAGGATGGCGGCTAGGTAGATGGTGGCAAACCGTTTTTTTTCGGTACGGGGAATTTTTCTTTGAGTGAAATTCACCAACAGGATGGCAATCAATGCCCACGTATAGTACTTTTCTATTGCTTCTAAAATCATGTGCTTTAGGGTATAGTGCTCTGACCCCTTCGTCAAGCTTTTGCCAATCGCTCTATTTGCACAATTCCGTTGATAGGGATAGGGATTTGGAGTAAGCTAACCATGTACCTTAAGCATTGGAGGTTGCCATGATAGTTGAGGATATCGCCAAGTATATCGACCATACGGTTCTCGCAGCGAACGCCACCCGTGAGAAAATTGAGCAGATTTGCAAAGAGGCCCAGCAGTGGCATTTTGCATCGGTTTGTGTAAACAGTTGTTGGGTTCCGCTTTGTGCCAAGATCTTGGCAAAGAGTGATGTGAAGGTGTGTTCGGTTGTAGGGTTCCCTCTTGGGGCCATGGCTACGGAGAGCAAGGCCTTTGAGGCGAAGCGTGCTGTTACCGATGGTGCTGATGAGATAGACATGGTCATCAACGTAGGATGGTTGAAGAACCATGATGACGATCTGGTATTGGACGATATAGCCAAGGTAAAGCAGGCTTGTGGGAAGAAGACCCTGAAGGTCATCATCGAGGCATGTCTGCTCACTGACGAACAGAAGGCCCGTGCCTGCCGTCTTGCAAAGACAGCAGGGGCTGATTTTGTGAAGACTTCCACAGGTTTCTCCACAGGTGGGGCAAAGGTGGAAGATATCCGCATCATGCGCAAGGCTGTCGGCCCGGAGCTTGGGGTCAAGGCCTCAGGCGGGATCCATACCTACGAACAGGCGAAGGCCATGGTCGAAGCAGGCGCAACAAGGATCGGTGCCTCCAGCGGAATTGCCATCGTAGAGGGGCAGAATGGCGCGAACTGACCAGCAAGCTGAGGGAAAGGATTTTCTCAAAAGCCTTGGATTTCCCACGATTGATGTCCATGATACGTTTTCCCACTTTGACTTTACCCTACCCGGACGCAGGGTCCTTCTCATAGGACCCATGGGTTCGGGCAAGACCGAGTTTGCAGCCAGGGTTTGGCGTGATGCCGCCATAGCCCAGAAGAAAGGGGAGAAGGTCCGCTTTCTTACCAGCAGCGGTGACGTCGACAGGAGGAAGGTCTTCTTCATCCGCAGCGAGATCGACGGAGCCAGGTTCAGCGAATACCCTGAGGATGCCCTCTGCTATCGCAGCGGCTATGTAAGCTGCGGAACCAACATCGCAAGGATCCGCGACTCCTTTGGCCTTGAGCAGGTGCTTGCAGACAACCCGACGGTGGGGACCTTCATCATTGACGAGGCATCCTTTTTCGACGAAAGGCTTGCATATGTGGTGCGTAACCATAGCTATGAGCGTGGGGTCATGTTCATTTTCCCCACCCTGATCCTCAATTTTCGGCGGGACCTCTTCAATTCGACCGCCCGCCTGATGCTCGACATCGCAACCGATGTAATCCCCCTAACTGCCTACTGTGAGCATCCTGACTGCATGAAGGATGCCTTCTATACCTACCGCTACTACCAGGTCGATGGCCAGGAGTGCCCTGCCCTCTACTTCGATCCTTTGATCATTGTGGGAGGGGATGCCTTCAAGACCAGCACCCTGGAACCCAACTATGCCGCCAGGTGTGACGAGCACCACTACCTCCCTGGCAAGGAGTATACCTTCTTCCACCTCAAGCCTCTTGGCGAACAGGCGGCAAGGGGAGACGAGAAACCCTTGCGCAAGGAACTCGATGCCCTCAAGCATGATATGGAACGCTCCATGCTCTATAGCAATATCCAGGGTAGGTATGCAGGCAAGCAGGATGAGGCGATATTCTTCAACTCCCTGAAGCCGGCAAACATTGCAGAGAAGGCCCTGATCTTCCTGTTTTGCGAGCACAACCTCATCCCCGAAGAACTGTTGCTGAGGCTTGTCGATGACCTCGAGCTCGACAGGTCCTACATGGAAAAAGTTCTTGCCGACAACAAACGCCCAGTATCATTCGAACAATCATTCCTCTTTTAAGCCTGTACAGTACAAAAACAGGACAGCAAAGAATCTTGCCCCGCCTAGGGGCAGGGTTCATCATGGATGGTGAATAGAGGGGGAATGTCTGATGCAATATCATGTGAAGAGTTTCGGTGGTGTCGGTGACGGCCTGTTTGACAATAGCACAAGTTTCGCTCTTGCCTTCAAGGCGTTGCAGCCTGGGGATACCCTGGTTGTCGATGAAGGGGTATGGCTAACCGGCCCGCTCACCCTGAAGGGAAGCAACCTTACCTTGCGTCTTGAAGCCGGTGCAAGGATCCTGTTCAGCAATGATGAACGGCACTATGAACCTGTGCTTTCACGATGGGAAGGGGTAAACTGTTACTGCATGCAACCCTGCCTCTCTGTCGTGGACTCACAGTACATCCGCATTACGGGGACCGGCACCCTGGATGGGAATGGGCAGTCTTGGTGGGATGCCTCCCGCTATAAGCGAGAGTTTCAGACTTCACCCGTAACTGAGATGGAGAAACGCCTTGCCTCACTCAATCCAGGGTATGAAGACCAGAGTGGTGGAGGAGGCGGAAGACAGTCCCAATTTCTGCGCCCCCCTCTTTTGCAGATACGAAACTCTGCCTCGGTGATCGTGGAAGACATTACGATAACCAACAGTCCGTTCTGGACGGTGCACCCTCTCTACTCAAAGGACCTGGCCTTCAGGAACCTCAAGATCTACAACCCCAAGGATGCACCCAATACCGATGGCATCGATGTGGATTCCTGTCAGAAAGTCTTCATCACCGGCTGCCTCATCGATGTCGGCGATGATGGCATTGCCCTGAAAAGTGGAAGTGGACCTGATGGCATCAAGACCAATATCCCTACCAATGATATCCTCATAACACATTGTACGGTCAAGAATGCACATGGAGGAGCTGTTGTAGGCAGTGAAACAGCAGCGGGCATCTTCGATGTGAAGGTCTCTGATTGCCTGTTTGACGGAACCGATAGAGGGGTAAGGATCAAGACACGGAGAGGAAGGGGTGGAGCCTTGCGCAACCTGGTCTTCTCCAACATACGGATGGAGGACAACCTCTGCCCGCTCACGCTGAACATGTACTACCGCTGTGGTTCAAACGACGACGAGAACTTCTCCCTGGAGAAGCTGCCGATCCTATCCACCACCCCAAGCATCGCTGATGTGGTCATACGCGATTGTGTTGCCACAGGGTGTAGGGCATCGGCAGCCTTCATTGTGGGGCTTCCGGAGGAGCCCATCAGAAACCTGAGCATTGAGAACTGCTCCTTTTCCCTTGCCGAAAAGGATCTGGTACCTGTTTCCGAGAGTGAGATGTATCAAGGTCTTCCTGAACCTGATGGAAGGGGCCTACGGTTGAGGAACGTCCAGGTAGAGGTAAAGAATGTAAAGGTCGGTAATGCAGGCAAGGACCTGCTCATCGAAGAGGGTGTAGAGATCGGGCGGGTCTAGCAGCTTCACATACAACTACCTGTTTCCCTAGAGAACAAGGCTGCCTTTCGGGGCAGCCTTGTCTGTAGTGTGCACATTGGGTCTTCTATTTTTCGTCTTTGTTGAGCAACCTGACACGGTCAGGGGCAAAATCGATGGAGACTGCAGAACCCTCCGGGTATACCTTTTTTGCATGTGGGTCGTCGATCTGGACCAGGACCTCACCAAAGGAGGTATGGATAAAGGATTCTAGGCTATTGCCGAGGTAGACGTTCATGCGGACCTTTCCCTCGATGTGGCCAGAACCGGGTTCGACCAGCCTCAAGGATTCAGGCCTGGCCATCAGGACAGCTTCCTCCCCGACCACCACATTGTCCCCAGCCTGGCTTACCATCGCCTCTTTGCCACCCAGCTCACAAACCCACTTCTCCTCGTCCTTTGCCTTCACCAGGACAGGGAAGAAGGTTGCCTTGCCGACAAAGCCTGCGACAAAACGTGAGTTTGGCCTCTCATAGATCTCAGAGGGGGGCCCTATCTGGCGGATATGGCCATCCTTCATGACCACAACCCGGTCGGAGAGGCTCATCGCCTCAACCCGGTCATGGGTGACGTAGACTGCCGTGATGCCAAGGTCCTTCTGTATCTTGCGGATCTCCACCCGCATCTGTTCGCGTAGCAGTGCATCGAGGTTTGAGAGCGGTTCATCAAGGAGCAGTACCGATGGGGTCACGATGAGGCTTCTGGCCAGTGCCACACGCTGCTGCTGCCCTCCGGAGAGCTTGGATGGGGCACGGTCCCCATAGTCTGCAAGCCCGACCATGGCCAGGGTCTCGTTGACCCTCTCCTTGATCTGTTCTGCTGGGACCTTACGGAGCTTCAGCCCATATGCCACGTTATCGAAGACAGTCATGTGGGGAAACAGCCCATAGCTTTGGAACATGGTAGCTGTGTCCCGCTTGTTCGGGGGCATCATGGTGACCTCTTCATTGCCGATGAAGATCTTACCTGTCGAAGGCAGTTCAAAGCCTGCGATCATCCTCAGTGTGGTGGTTTTCCCACA
Organism: Sphaerochaeta sp. PS; assembly: GCF_032144095.1. Lineage (NCBI taxonomy): Bacteria > Pseudomonadati > Spirochaetota > Spirochaetia > Spirochaetales > Sphaerochaetaceae > Sphaerochaeta > Sphaerochaeta sp. PS. Next base: position 7,548 of record NZ_JAVSNJ010000007.1, on the reverse strand, counting down.
CCCTGAAGGGCCGAGCAAGGTTACCAATTCCCCTGGCGCTATCACCAGGTTCGCCTCGTTTACTGCAATGACATCCGATTTGCCTTTCACATTCTTGAACTTCTTGGTCACTTGCTCAAGCGTTACTGATACACTCTTTTTTTCCATCATGAAATACCACCTTAGCGGGTAGAAATAGTTTTTTGGGTGAGCTTGTCATCCTTTACCAGCACCTGCATCAAAGCCCATACAAAGAGCACGATGAAGATGAGGATGGTTGACAAGACGCTGGCAAGACCGAACCTGAGGTTTTCCGAGAAGTTGAAGATGAGGACGGTCAAATGGTTCCAACGGGCTGATATGAGGAAGATGATGGCGCTGACTGCTGTCATCGAGCGTACGAATGTATAGGACATGCTCGATAGGAAAGCGGGGCGGACCAACGGCAGGACGATGGTCCTGAATACGGTGGGCACGTCAGCTCCCAGGTCTGCTGCCGACTCCTCAATTGCCGGGTCGATCTGGTGAAGGGCCGTAATGCCATTCTCCACGCCAACAGGCAACTCGCGTATGACGTAGTTGATGACGATGATGGCGCCGGTACCAACCAACAGAAGGGGTGGCTTGTTGAAAGCCAGGATGTAGCTGATACCTATCAACGTCCCTGGAATTGCATAGGGAGTCATGATCAGAGTCTCCAGGATCCGTTTGCCAGGGAACTTCTTCCTGACGATGAGCATCGCCGTAAGCATCGCCAACAGGCCAGCGGTGGGGGTTGCTATCGCAGCAAGGGTGACCGTGTCACGGATGGATGTCCAGCCACGGGAGAGTGCCTCACCCCAGTTGGCGAGGGTAAAGGAGTAGTCGATGCCCCAGTTCACCACAAAGCATCCTGCAACGATGGTGAGGTAGAGGGCGACTATGAAGCCGATGAAGGCCCAGGAGATTGTCTCCAGGGTGAGCCGTACCGGCTTGCTGGTAAGCTCGGTAAGGTTTGTGGAGGGCTTTCCTGTAACTGTCACATAGCTCTTCTTCGCAACCCATTGGCGTTGGATGAGGAAGGCTGTGAGGGTAGGCATCAACAGCAAAAAGGAGAGGGCAGACCCTGCCCCAAGGTTGCTGCGTCCTGTCACCAGCATATAGGCTTCGGTCGAGAGGACCCGGTAGTCTCCGCTGAGCAGCAGGGGGTTTGCAAAGTCCGCCAGGGAGTTGGTGAAGACCAAAAGCCAGGCAGATACGATGCCAGGAGCCGAAAGGGGAAGGGTGATAGCCTTGAAGGTCTGCCACCGGGTAGCACTCAAGTCGAGCGAGGCATCCTCGACTGTCGAGTCTATCTGCCTGAGGACCCCGCTTATCGTCATGAAGGCGATGGGGAACATGCCGATGACCTCTACGAGGGTAAGGCCGGCTAGGCCGTAGATCGAGGTGTTCAGGTGCAACAGCTGCTTTGAGATGAGCCCGTTGTTTCCAAACAGCAGGATGATCGAGAGGCTTAGGGAGAAGGGAGGGGAGATGACCGGCATGGTGGCCAGGATACTCATCACCCGCTTGTGTTTGAAGGAGGTCCTTTCGATGAGGAAGGCGAACATGAAGCCCACAATGGTGGAGATGGTCGCCGTCAGCACGCCAAGGCGTAACGATCCCCAGAGGGCCACAAGATAGGTTGGTGAGAGGGTCTCCTTCCAGGTCTGGAGGGAGAAGACCCCATCCTTGATGAAGGAGAGCCTTATCGCCTCCAGAAGCGGGTAGGCGATAAAGACCAGCACAATGCCGAAGAGGGTAAGTACCATGAAGCCTGTCATGGGGTCTCTGGTAAAGGATATGACCAGCATGATGCCCAGAAAGATCACTGCAGCGGCAATGAACAGGGTTCTGAGCAGGTTTACGTACCCTGTGGCTGTGCTGTTGGGGACGAGGATCATGATCGCCCCATTCGCCTGATAGCCGTTTGCATCGATGACCGGTACGAAATAGGCCTGGGATGCTATGGCCTCATTGCTGTGTATGTCAGGGTCAAGGCTGAAGTCAGCCTTGTAGGAGCCCGAGAGTTTCATGGGTTCGAGGTAGTAGACACTCTCCATTGCCTTCTTGAACTCTGGGCTGTTCTTGTTTTCATTCCAAAGCTTGAGGTTTGTCTCTGACCCTGAGGAAGGGACGAACAGGCCTTGGCTCTCATCAAAGGTGAAGTAATAGGCACGAGCACCGGCGATGATACTCTTTACTGTAGGGATCCACTGCTCATAGGCCTGAGCGGTCTCTTCCTCAGGAGCTGTCTGGGCAAAGAGAGCTATCTCATTGAAGTTTCGTAGCTCTTCATAGGTCCTGAAGTTTGCAGAGAGGGTGTTGAACATCCATAGGTCCAGCGAGAGGAATAGCAAGGCAGCAAAGCAGAACTGAATTATACGTTTTTTTGTAAACATCTAGTCTGTCCGTTATTAAGACGCACCCTGCAAGGGTAGCCTGCAGGGTGGTGTGAAAGCTAGAATTACCAAAGGTAATTATCTCTTGTTGCCAATTTCATTGGTCCAGCGATCGAGCAGGCGGGTCTTGTTTACGGTATTCCCGTCCCAAGCCATATCCTGCACAACGGTCTTGATGTCACTGATGGCCAGTGCATCTGGATGCTTGGCAGCACCGTCTGCTACAAGGACGACATACCATTCGGTGAAGGTTGTCTGGGCCTTGGGGCTGGAAAGTACCCAGTCATAGAGCTTTTTGGCGTTGACACTGTCCTTGCCGCCAGCGACGAGGGACATGGAAGCCAACTCATAGCCGGTTCCTTCGGAAGGGGCGGTGATGACGATCGGCGAGCCTGCTGCCTTGAGCTTTACCTGGTCGTGAGCATAGCCGATAGCTATGGGGATCTCGCCAGTTGCTACGCTCTTGCCAGGGGCAGAGCCGCTCTTTGCGTATTGGTCGATGTTCTTGTCCAGGGCCTTCATGTACTCGATCATCTTGTCTTCGGTACCGTAGATGTCCAGGATGGTGGTCAGCACGTTGTAGGAAGTACCTGAGGCATTGGGGTTGGCCATGCGGATGTAACCCTTGTACTGGGGCTTGAGAAGGTCGGCCCAGCTGTGGGGAACTTCAAGACCAAGTTCCTTTGCCCTCTCTGTGTTGGTGACAAAGGTAAGGGGTCCTACATAGAGGCCGATGTAGTAGTTGTCGGGATCTCTGAACGCTGTAGGGGTCTTGGTCGCATAGCGGCTGATGTATGGGGTGGTCAGGTTTTTGCTCTTGGCTGTGATGTGGTCAAGACCTACGCCACCAACCCAGATTGATGCCTGGGGATTGGAAGCTTCTGCTTCAAGACGGGCAACAGCCTCTCCACCGCTGAGGCGGACAAAGTTGACCTTGATTCCGGTTTCAGCCTCAAAGAGCTGGAACAGCTTTGCAGCAAGGGGTTCTTCAAGGGTGGTGTAGGCATTGACGCTACCTGAGCTTGCCGCGGGGGCAGCAACGGGAGCAGGGGCAGCTGCTGGTGCAGGTGCAGCAACAGTTGGCTCAGATGAACCCTGGGCGAACAGGGCAGGGACAAGAAGCAACATAACCATGAGAATAGCTAGTAATCTTTTCATCGTTTCCTCCAAAAGTGTATCTTTTCCCAGGAAGGAAAAAGTTGTGTGTAGGATAATGCTACCTCTGCCCTATGATGGCGTCAAGGAAAATAGGCGTCAAGCCAAAGTGTCTGTATTATGGCAAAATCAATCTATGGTAATCCACCCGGAATGCTATCTCGAAGCCCAAACTTGTATACAGATTGAAGGCTCTGGGGTTTTGTGAGTCAACCTCAAGCGAAATTTCCTCAACGGTGTCAAAAAATTTCTCCAGGGCAAGAACAAGCATCGCCTTCCCATGTCCCTTACCCCTGTGGTTTTCCTCGATCGCAATTGCGTAGAGCATGGTGAGCCCATTTTCCTCTTCACATTTCTGCAATATGCCGATGGGCTTCTCTTCAGAATAGTAGAGATATGCCTTCCTCGTTGGGGCATTCAACAGTTGCCCTACGAAGTCCATGGGTTCGTTCAGGAGCTCTGTTGCCGTTTTGTTGTAGAGGTCCAGATGCTCGGCACCTACTTCAATGAGCCTTCCGGCCATGGTGGTGGAGGGTCTTTTTTCTTGCCAATGATTTTTGGAAAGGGTCAGACGAAACTCTGTCCTGTCGATCAGGGGGTAGTGTTTTGCAAGGTAGGAGGTACCGCTCTTGCTTGCAGGCTCCACCTGGAAGAGCATCTGGGAGAAGGGAAGGGGCTTGTAGAGGTTCCTTGCTTCCTCGACCAGGAGGGAGAATCCCCCTTTTCCCCTATGCTGGGGATGGACAAAGGCATTGACCTCCACTTCTTCCCGGGAGGGGAAGAAGGTGGAGAGAAAGCCTATGAGTTTCTTCTGTTCATAGAGCAAAAAGAAACAGGGGATGGTTGGGTTGAAGTTCAGGCTGCTGGAGAGCATGGGCTCGTTTTCCAGCTTTTCGAAGGAAAAACAGACCTTCTGGAGGCTCTTTACCGCCCTCTTTTGTTCAGAACTCAGGGTACTGGTTTGTATGATAGTCATGAGGGAGATGATATAAGAGAGGGGCCAGCCCGTAAAGATACAGGCTGGCCCCTATTGCATTTCTTTCTGGACGGGCGTTATGCCTTGATGAGGTGGACAGCAAAGCCACTGAGTTCCTCATTGAGGTAACAGACCTTGATGATCCCCTTTGCATCGCGGGTTATGGTCTTGTCGTTTACCGTAAAGCCAAACTTGGCAAGGTAGACAAGGGTGCGCTCGATATCGAAGCAACGGAACCCGATATGGCCGTTCTTGCCTGGGAAGGGCTTGTGCAGCACCTCAATGAAGGGACTCATGAAGGTGGAGGAGGATCCCCGCTTGGTCGGCATGCCCAGGGCTGCAAAGCCACCGATGCTTTTCTCTGCCTCTTCTGCATTGGCGTTGTTGAGGCCCATGTGTGCGAACTCCAGGCCCTGGAGGGCTACGACAGCCTCACTGCAGAGCTTGGTGATGGCAGGCCAGTCTTCGTTCTCGATGAGATCGCCCTTGACCATCCATGAGCCGCCAATTGCCAGTACGTTGCTCTGCTTGGCATAGGAGGAGAGGTTGTCGAGGCTGATGCCACCGGTGGGCATGAACTTCAGTTGGGGAAAGGGGCCGGCGAAGTTCTTGAGCATCTCTACACCGCCAGAAGCTTCGGCGGGGAAGAACTTGAGGGTGGTAAGTCCACGGGCAAGGCCCTGCTCGATGTCACTGGGTGTGCAGACGCCGGGGACGATGGGGATGTTGTTCTCCAGGCACCAGTCTACGACAGTGGGGTTGAAGCCCGGGGAGACGATGAACTTGGCACCTGCTGCAACTGCCTTCTTGGCATAGTCGAGGTTGATGACTGTCCCGGCCCCTACCAGCATCTCGGGGTAGGCCTTGATGATGTTCTTGATGGCCTGTTCGGCTGCATCGGTACGGAAGGTAACCTCGGCACAGGGCAGTCCGCCCTCTATCATGGCTCCAGCCAAGCCTGCTGCCTTTGATGCGTCGTCGATCTTTACGACGGGCACGAGTCCGATGTCGTGAATCTGTGCAAACAATTTCTCATGCATAGGTATCGCTCCTTGTATTCATGTAAGGTTTCATTTATGAAACGTTGTTTCAAAATAATGTTGACATAGCTCAGCATACCCTCTATGATTCTAAATATCAAGAGAATAATGAATGTTCACAAAATATTTTAGGAGGAATGTATGGGTAAAAAATTTGTTACCTTTGGAGAGATCATGTTGAGGCTAAAGTCTCCTGGTCATGAGCGTTTCTTCCAGTCTCCCTCATTGGAAGCTACCTTCGGTGGTGGTGAGGCTAACGTAGCGGTATCGCTCGCTCTCTTAGGCAAGGATGCACAGTTTGTGACCGCCCTTCCCACCCATGCCATCGGTGAGGCAGCTCTCCGTGAGGTACGAAAATATGGGGTCGATGTCTCTGCCATCAAGCGGACCAAGGAAGGACGTGTCGGCATCTACTATTTGGAGACCGGTGCAAACCAGAGACCCAGCATGGTCGTCTACGACCGTGAGGGAAGCTCCATCGCCCTTGCAAAGCCCTCAGACTTTGACTTTGACGCAATCCTCGCCGATGCCCATTGGTTCCATGTCACTGGCATTACCCCGGCCATCAGCCAAAGCGCTGCCGACTCAACCCTTGAGGCGATGAAAGCCGCCAAGAAAGCCGGTGCAACCGTATCGGTGGACCTGAACTACCGCAAGAAGCTTTGGAACTATGGAAAGAGCGCCGTTGAAGTGATGCGCTCCCTTGCCAAGTATGCAGACGTCATCATCGCCAACGAAGAGGATATCCAGAAGTGCCTTGGGATCGAAGCCAAGGTGGATGTCACCAGCGGCGAGCTTGAGCTCTCTGTCTATGAGGAACTTACAGCGGAAGTGAAACGCCAGTTCCCCAACATCAGCGTGGTGAACGTTACCCTCAGAGAGAGCAAGAGCGCCGACCATAACGGCTGGCGAGCTGCCATCAACGGCAAGAGTGGTTTCTATGTATCCAAGTACTATGAGATCACAGACATCATCGATCGTGTCGGTGGAGGGGACTCCTTCTCCGCAGGCATCATCTACGCCTTGAGCGAGTATCCGGATGATGAGCAGTATGCGATCGACTTCGCAGTAGCCGCCTCTGCCCTGAAGCACTCCATCGGTGGAGACTTCAACCTCAGCCTCAAGAGTGAGGTCGAGGCCCTGTGCAAGGGTGATGGAAGCGGAAGAGTCCAGCGCTAGGCACCCGATACGCTAGCATAGTAGTACTACAACAGGCTGTTGTTCTTCCCACAAAAGGGAGATCGACAGCCTGTATTCATGTTCTCATAGGAGACATATGGTAGTGCGTTTGTCTGACTCGCCAGGATATGGGCAGAGCTGAACATTTCCCATAAGGCCTCTGGTAATTGCCACTATGGAGAGCCGCTGCAGGGACAAACAAAAACCTCCCGGTTAGGAGGTTCTTGTGGACAGGCAAGCTTGTATGGTGTTGGTTGGATTAGTTTGCCGTGAAGGTGAAGGTTACCGTGCCGGTATGTGCACCAGATACTGCTGCAGCATAGGTGGGGGCATCCACATTGAGGGTGATGGGTATCGATTTGCCGGTAAGGCCGGTAAGGCCGCTTACGCTATCGACATACGAACCAGTGACGGTGGCAGCAAGAGCCCCTTTGGTAGCTACAGTCTGGTCGCCGCAGACAACGGTGTAGTCGATATAGGAAGTAGCAGTCCCATCGGTGTTGATCATCGGTGTTGCGGCCATAGTTACCTTGTACCCAACACGCTTGTTGGAAAGGGTGGTCATATAGGCAACAGTTCCCTGATCCCCACTGGCAGAAACACTCTTTGAGGTAAAATCGCCAGCAGCTGTGTAAGCAGCGACGGTGTTTCCACCAATGGAGCTAGCAGAGACCTTCATGTCCCCTCTCTCAGCTATCGAGGTTGTGACGGTAAAGCTGTCATCAACAGCAAAGATGGTGGTCGAAGCGATGAGCAGGATCAGAAGGGTTGCAATGGTTGTCTTTTTCATGAAGGTTTC
>NZ_JAVSNJ010000006.1:0-140173 GCF_032144095.1 Sphaerochaeta sp. PS | reverse complement strand
CGGTGCGGGTTCAGCAGGCTTCTCTACAGCCACTGGAACTGCTACTGGAGCAATTGGCTCCGGGGCAGCTTCTACAACAGGTGGAGCTGGCGGGATTTGTTCAACCTTTGCAGTACTCTTACAGCCTACAAGGGAAAAAGCCAACAAAGCTACCAGCATTGCTGTCATAATTGTTCTTGAAAGACGTTTCACGTGTTTCCTCCTCATGACGTTCTCATGTGTCGTTGCATACGTACTCAACAACACTATAACACACACTAGTAAAATCGGATACACCAAAAATACGCAATTAAGGCTGAATTAGGCCTTTAAATGGGTAAAAAGAAGACCTGTGACAATATGTATCACAGGCCGACTCTTTCATTTTCTTGTTGTTCCAGCTTACATCAAGTCTTTAGGCTTACGAGCGGTATTGCCAGATTTCTCGCAATACGCTACATGGCGAAGTTTGCCATTTTCAAATACAGCCTTCATTTTGATCACGCCACCCCAGCGGCTGGTAAGTGCCTTCGCACCTTCACGGCGTGCGTTCTTTGATACGTTTCCTGCCATATAACTATCCCTCCAGTACTCTTAATTTCTTCGTTACTATAACGGCTTAAGCAAGGGAAGTCAAATCCCTAACGACGTCACTATATCTAGTTCTTGCACTTTTATCAATGCACCCGTATTATTTGTCTATGAAAAATTTCAAGGAAGGGATCCATACCCTTCTCAAACGGGCATTCCTCATTCCTGTATACCTATATAAAGGATTACTCTCACCTTTTTTTGGAAGCAGCTGCCTGTACCATCCAAGTTGCTCCTCCTATATGGTAGAGGCAGTCATGAAGCATGGGGTCCTCAAGGGGTTCGTTATGGGCTTCGCAAGGATTCTTCGTTGTAGCCGCTTTTTCATGGGGGGAGACGACACAGTCCCTGAAGTTTGGTCATGGAAACAGATCAAGGACGGCTTCATCATATACAGGAGGCACTGATCAGCGGGAGAGTTCCTTCACAAAGGGAATAAGTACCGAAAGGGCATTCTCGTTGTGCCCGCCTTCGGGGATGATGATGTCTGCAAATACCTTCGTTGGCTCTATAAAATTGAAATGACCAGGACGGACAACCTCAAGATACTGGTTGCAGACACTTTCCACGGTCCTTCCCCGCTCGGCAATGTCCCGCCTCAACCTTCTGATGAACCGTATATCATCGGGGGTATCGACATAGAGCTTCAGGTCCAGCAAGTCCCTGACACTCTTCTCATAGAGCACCATAAGCCCTTCGATGATGACCAAAGGCCTTGGTTCAACCAAAACCGTCTCATCCTTTCTCCTATGGTGCACGAAATCATAGAGCGGCATGGTAATGGACTTCCCAGCCTTGAGGGCACAGAGATGCTCATACAGCAGCTCCATATCAAAGGCATCGGGATGGTCGAAATTGAAGGCGGTGATGTTCTCGTTGCTGATGTAGGAAGCAGAACGATAGTAGTTGTCTTGGGGGATAAAGACAAAATCCGAACAGACCTCGCTGATCTTCCTTACAATGGTGGACTTGCCTGAGCCAGACCCCCCGGTAATTCCAATGATCTTGACTTCCCTCATCTCATGGACCTCCACATCATGCAGTTTTCAAGCCCTTCGAATGGGGGCCTTTTGGGAAAATACTCCAGACCGATGCTTCCTGTATAGCCCAAACCCTCAAGAGATGAAAAAATCCTTCTGTAGCTTAGCTCCCCACTATCGAGTTCTGCCCTCCCGGGAACTCCTGCTGCTCTCACATGTGCTATTAGGGGAAGATACTTTTCCATGCGGCGCAGGAGGTCACCTTCACTTACCTGCTGATGGTAGATATTGAAAAGCATCATGACGTGGGGGTCTGCCACGAGCTTGAGCACTGCAGCGGCATCCCCGCTACGGCTTAGGGCATATCCCTTGTTGTCAAGACGGGTATTCCTTGGCTCGATGAGCAAGACCCTGTCATGCTTCCTTAGGATGGGGAGACAGAGCTCCAAACCTGCAACCATAGCCTCCAGTTGCGCCTCATGGCTCTCGCTCGTAGCATCACCTACCCCACAGACAATCATACGGTTCCCTACCAGCAGGGAGATTTCAATGCTCTTGTGCAGCTGCTCGACAAACTGGGAGTGCAACGAGGAGTCAGCCAGGGACCCCCCCTGCATCCCAAAGACAGTGCAAGCAAGGGAGGAGGCCTTGAGCATCTCCCCAAGTTCACGGGGATCCTGCTCAGGGGTACCCTTCCACTCCACATGGCCAAACCCCATCCCTACAAGTCGTCCAAGTAGTTCTGGTGAAGGAGGCCCTTGAAAAAGAGTATCCAAACTTACACTGTATTGCACTATTTCACTCCAAAAGCGTACACCGTTGTGTGTTTGTAGACAGAAGTACTGTCAAGAATGCAGGAGGGGAAGCTGGGGTGGTTTGGGCTGTCCGGGAAAAATTGGGTCTCAAAACAAACCCCACCATGCTTCGGGTAGGCAACCCCTCCCTTTCCAATGGTCTTTCCATCAAGGAAGTTCCCGGTATACATCTGTACGCCCGGAAGGGTCGTACTGATGCGCATGATTCGCCCGGAAAGCGGATCGTACACCTGCGCAAACTCAAAGAGAGGGGTATTGTGCTTGGAAAGCACAAAACAGTGATCGTACCCGCCAGCAGCCTCAATATCCTTGCCCAAACTCTTCCGAGTACCAAAATCAAAAGGAGTACTGGCAACCTTCACCACCTCTCCGGTCGGGATCAGCTGGCCATCAACTGCCAGGTACCTGTCACAATTGAGGGAAACCTCATGGTTGAGGATGGTACCGCTACCCGCACCGCTCAGGTTGAAGTAGCTGTGGTTGGTCAGATTGAGGACCGTCTTCTTCGAAGTGGTGGCCTCATACTCAATCATGAGTTCCCCATTTGGGCGTAACAGATAGGTAGCTGTACAATTAACAGAACCCGGCATGCCACCCTCCCCATCAGGGCTATAGAGGCTCAGCACCACACCAGGGGAACCAGACCACTCAAAAGGCTCCATATGCCAATTCTTCCAGCCAAAATTGCTTTTTCCACTATGGAGGGAGTTTTTCCCATCATTGAGCTCCATCTGGTAGTCGACACCATCGATGGAAAACTTGCCGTTCGCCATCCTGTTTGCAAACCTTCCCACAATCTGACCAAAGTATGTCGTGGAGGTCAGGTTATCCAGTGGATCGTCAAATCCTAGGACAATATCACGGACCGAACCATAGCGGTCAGGGACCTTGAGGGACTTGAGGACACCCCCCAAGCTAAGGATTTCAGCTGAGTAGGGACCGCTGGTCAATGTGGTCAAATAGATATTCTCCCCATCAGGGGTGGTTCCGTATACTTGTTTTTTCAGCATCTTGAAGCTCCATGGATTTTCGTTGGTCTGTATAGGAGAGTATACACCCCCTTGCAGGGGGCAACAACCAACAAATTGGCAAAAAGGGCCAAAGACCTGATTCACACCTCTCATGACAGACCATGGGCTCTCGCCTTAGCGAAAGCCCATGGGTATCGGTCACTATGTTTCCTGGCAGGTCAGGACGAGGCTTCATCACTTTTCAGAACAGCGAGGAACGCACTCTGTGGAATCTCAACGTTACCGACCATCTTCATACGTTTCTTTCCTTCCTTCTGCTTCTCCAACAGCTTTCGTTTTCTGCTGATGTCACCACCGTAACACTTGGCGGTTACGTCCTTCCTGAATGCTGAAATGGTTTCCCTGCTTACAATGGAACCACCGATGGCAGCCTGGATGGCAATCTTGAACTGCTGGCGAGGAATCTCTGAGCTAAGTCGGCTACAGACCTGTCGGCCTCGTACCTGGCTGTTGCCCCTAAACACAAGCTGACTCAAAGCATCAACTGCCTCACCGTTTACCAAAATATCCATCCTGACCAGGTCAGTCCTCTTATATTCCTGTACCTCATAGTCAAACGAGGCATATCCTCGGGAAATGGACTTGAGCCGATCGTAGAAATCAAAAAGTACCTCGGCAAGAGGCATGTCATATACGAGCTCTACCCGTTTCTCATCCAGATAGTTCATCGCCGTCTGGTAGCCACGCTTTTCCATGCAAAGATTGATGATCGGGCCCACATATGTCGTGGGGGTGATCACATTGGCCTTGATGTAGGGCTCTTCAGCATAGTCAACCTGCATGGGGTCTGGGTACTCAAGCGGATTGTCAATGTACTCGACCTCCCCATTCTTGAGATGGACAATATACTTTACGGAAGGGCTGGTGAAGACGATGGAAAGACCGAATTCCCGCTCAATACGCTCTTGGACAACCTCAAGATGGAGCATGCCCAGAAAGCCACACCTGAAGCCAAAGCCAAGGGCCGCTGAACTATCCTTCTCATAGATCAGGGAAGCATCATTGAGCTTGAGCCGCTCGATTGCACTGACCAACTCCTCATAATCATTGGTATCCACAGGATAGATGGAGCTGAATACGACAGGTTTCACATCCTTGAATCCAGGCAAGGGTATCTTGGCACCCTTCACGGCCGTGGTGATGGTATCCCCAACACGGATGTCACTGATGGTCTTCATACCCGCTATGCAGTATCCGACATCCCCATACCTGAGGGAACCAGTCCTAACAAGACCAAGCTGGAATATCCCGACCTCCTCAACTTTGTAGTTGGATTCACTGTGCATGAACCTGATCTCCTGGCCTTCCTTCATCATTCCTTCAAAAATCCGGAAGTGCACGACGACACCTCGGTAAGGATCGTAATGGGAGTCAAAGATCAAAGCCTGCAAGGGCGCATCTTCCCTACCGGTGGGTGGTTCAATGTACTCGACTATCGCCTCAAAGAGTTTTGGAACCCCTAACCCTGTCTTGGCACTTACCTGAACAGCCATATCACTGTCCAACCCAAGGTCGTGGTCGATCTGGTGCAGACATGCTTCAATGTCAGCAGAGGCAAGGTCAATCTTGTTGATGACAGGAATTACCGTCAGGTTGTGCTCCACAGCCATGTAGAGGTTTGCAATGGTCTGAGCCTCAACACCCTGGGAAGCATCGATAAGCAACAAGGCACCTTCACAGGCACTGATGGCTCTTGAGACCTCATAGGAGAAGTCAACATGTCCGGGAGTATCGACAAGGTTCAGCTCATAGGTCTTCCCGTCCTTAGCTGTATAGGGAATGGTTACAGCCTGGCTTTTTATGGTTATCCCACGCTCTCGCTCGATATCCATATTGTCAAGCATCTGCGCCTGGGCGGGGCCACGGGAAACACCAAACTTAGCTGTCTCAATGAACCGGTCGGCAAGCGTTGACTTGCCGTGGTCAATGTGTGCGATGATACAAAAATTTCTCGTCAGGGTGGAATCGGTTGGCATAGGTATCCTTATTCTTTGGCAATCTCACCCTCACCTTCGGTGGGGGCATCATTCTTTGTGGGTCTGGTCTTCTTCTTTGCCGGATTCCTGATTGTTTTAGGAGTGGCAACCCAGGGTTCAAATCCCAGAAGTATACGAATCTGGTTATCATCCAGAGTCTCTTTCTCAAACAGTTCATTGGTCAGGACATCAAGTTCCTCACGGTGGTCGGTGAGAATCTTGCGGGTGGAGAGCATCGCCTCATCGAGGATCGCATGAATCTCCTCATCGATGCGACGGGCTGTCTCGTTGCTGTAGTCTTTGCGCTGGGAGATCTCCCTACCCAAAAACAGAGGCTCCGATTCGTCAGCAAGGTTGACGAACCCCAAACCGCTCATTCCCCACTCGGTAACCATCCGCCTTGCCAGGTCGGTGGCCTGCTTGATGTCGTTGCTGGTACCTGTGGTGGTCTCGCCATAGACCAGCTCTTCGGCTACATAGCCACCCATGGTGACCTTGATCCAGTCCAGGAGCATCGACCGGTTCTTGGTATACCCATCCCGTTCGGGAAGGCTTACGGTAAGCCCGAGGGCCCTTCCATGGGGGATGATGGTGACCTTATGCAAGGGGTCGAGGTTGTCAAGATAGTAGTGCAACAAGGTGTGTCCTGCCTCATGGTAGGCAGTTGCCAGCTTCTCGTCATCGGTCATGGCACGGCTCTTTCTGGCTACCCCCAGCAGAATCTTGTCCCGGGCTTCCTCCATGTCTTCCATGGAGACTGTCGTCTTCTTTTTGCGGGCAGCAAACAGGGCTGCCTCATTTACCAGATTGGCAAGGTCAGCTCCGCTGGTACCAGCAGACCCGCGGGCAAGCCTCTTCAAATCCACATCATCCTCAAGCTGGATCTTCCTCACATGGATCTTGAGAATAGCCTCACGCTCCTTGATGTCCGGAAGGTCAACTACCACCTGGCGGTCAAACCGACCGGGGCGAAGCAATGCAGGGTCGAGCACATCAGGCCTGTTGGTTGCTGCCATGACAATGACACCTGTGGTCGTAGCAAAGCCATCCATCTCAACCAGGATCTGGTTAAGGGTCTGCTCCCTCTCATCGTTCCCGCCACCAAGGCCACCGCCACGGGTACGTCCCACGGCATCCAGTTCGTCAATAAACAATATGCAGGGTGCATGTTTTCGTGCCTGTTCAAAGAGGTCCCGGACGCGGGCGGCACCCATACCTACAAACATTTCCACAAAATCGGAACCACTGGTGTGAAAAAAGGCCACCCCACTTTCGCCTGCGACGGCCTTGGCCAAAAGGGTCTTTCCGGTTCCAGGAGGTCCAACCAGCAGTACACCACGGGGAATCCTTGCCCCCACTTTGGTAAATTGCTCTGGGCGTTTGAGGAACTCCACGACCTCCTCAAGTTCATACTTGGCCTCTATCTGGCCGGCCACATCGTTGAAGGTGGTCTTGGTATCACTATCCATATACTCCTTGGCCCGGCTCTTGCCCAAGGAGGACATCATTTTGCCATTCATACCGCTGGATTGGCGGTACAGCATGATGGTAAAGCCAATAAAAATGATCCAGGGAAGCAGCTGCAGCAAGATCTGCAGAAGGGATATCTCCTGCACAGAACCCGTGACCGTAATCTTCTTCGCCTTCAGGCTCTGCAGCAGACCATCATCGAAGTAAGGGATGCGTGTCTGGGCAGTTATACCGTTCTTCAGGGAAAACTTGATCTGGCTCTGTTCCTTGATTTCAACGCTGGAAACCTGGTCGGAATCCACATAGGATATGAAGGTTGTATACGGTACTACCTGGTCGGTGGCGCTTGCACTGTTGAAGAACATATAGGCAAAGGTAATTGCCAAGGTAATGAATACCATGAGGGCAAATCGGTTCTTGGGGTTGTTCTGAGGCCTGAAAGAGGGTTTCTTGCCATCATTGGAAGGGCCTTGCCAATACTGATGGTCGTCTTTGTCATCTCTCTTCTTATCTGTATCTCTTTCCTGGTCATCTTTGTTAAGTTTCACGGCATTCGTTCCTTTTGTTAACACTATATATATTTGTCCTTCTTCGGGCAAGAGGAGTTTTGTACCTTGCACAGAGGCGGTCACGCCCCCCTAAAAAACGTCCAAAAACAGCAACAATTCCAGAGGCATCCTCAAGGACCGGAATCTGGCTCTGCAGCCCAAGAGGAATCTTCCACTCCGAAAAGAGTTTACTCAGCAACACGGTCTTCCCCTGCAATGCAATCTGATCACCCTCCAGGGGGGAGCGAACAAGAGGGTGGTCCAACATCCCCTCCTCAATACAAATAAGGAGAGGGTCATCACTTTTTTCGAGTACAGAAAAAGATGCATCAGGGCCGATATCTACAGGCCCAAGGCCAGTCAGGGGCGAGCAGAAGCTGTAAAAAACCTTTTCTGCCTGCAAGGAAAACCAACCTCGGTCAAGAGATGCAATGGTTCCACCGCTACTGAGACGCCATCGGCTATCAGAGGTGCTCGCCTCCAGGGCAAGACGGACCTGTTGCACCCTTGCATAGGGAAGTCGCACACTGGGATCCTCTAGCACATGGTTGAACATATGCATCAACACAGTATCCCGTATTGCAGGGTCCATTGCAAGAAAGGCCTCCAGGCATAGGGCAGCATCATCGGAAAAGGCGACCTGCTGCAGGGCAGCCCTAGCAAGACCATCCAACAGGTGCGAGACATCCCTTGCCCGCTCAGTCAGCCTGGTTACGGCCTTATAGGCCTGAGGATAGAGAGAAAGGATTGCTGGGGTCAGGTTTTTCCGGATCGCATTGCGTTCTAAGCACTCCATCCCATTGGTTGAGTCCTCTGACCATTGGTATCCCCTTTTCTGGACGTACTGCTGTAACTGGCCATGGGTAAGCTGCAGGACAGGACGGAGAATTGTAGTCTCGGTAAAAAAGCCCCCCTGCATGGGGATGATACCCTCCAAGGAGGCGATGCTACTTCCCTGGAAAACCCGCTTCAGGATGGTCTCCACCTGGTCGTCGGCATTGTGTGCCGTGGCAAGGTAGGTGCATCCCAATTGCCTGCAGCTCTCTTCAAGCCGAGCATACCGCAAGGTCCGTGCCGCTTCCTCAATTCCCGTACCCCTCAGCCTCGCCGTCTCGCCCACCGAGCCATGCCCAAGATGGAGGACCGTAAGGTCCAGTCCCAACAACGAACAGTTTCGGCTATTGAGCTCAAGCTCAACAGCCAGCTCCTCAGAGGGTCGAAGTGCATGGTCGACGTAGATGGGTACAAGAGAGGAAGGCTCCAGCAAAGAGGAGAGAGCAAGCAACAACGCTAGGGAGTCGCTTCCACCCGAGAATGCCACAGCCATCCTCTGTGAGCGATCAATGAGATGCTCATCGAGGAATCGTGAGACCTCAAGAGGGATCAACTCTTCGATTGTAGGCAAATTTCACCTCCTGGATGCTCGCCCCTTCCATCAGGGCACAAAGGGCCTGGGTGGCTAGCTTCACCCCCTCCACAAGACGGGGGTCGCTCTCCACCGAGAGCACATGGTCAACCACAGAGACTCCGGCAGCAGGCCTGCCGATGCCCACATAGATACGGACAAAATCGCTGCACCCAAACTTCTCGATCAGGCTCTTCAGACCGTTGTGGCCTGCAGAGGAGCCTCCTTCCCGGATCCGGATCATTCCCACGGGAAGGTCCATCTGGTCCAGGACAACTATCATGTCCGAACATGGCTGGCCGGTAAAATACTTCGCTATCTCCCCACTGTTGTTCATAAAGGTAAGTGGTTGCACCAACGTATGGGAAACACCCTTAACATCCAGCCTTGCCTGCCGGTATAAACGGAAACAGCGTTTTTTCAGACCAACCTGAAAAAACGCTGCACACTGTTCTACTACATCAAATCCGACGTTATGCCGCGAGTGTTCATACTTGGCTCCTGGATTACCCAGACCAAGGATCAACTTCATTTCTTAGCCTTGTCTTCCTTTTCAGCAGGAGCAACAACTTCCACAGCCACAGGAGCCTCTACCTCAGCCTTGACAGCTTCAGCCTTGAGGGTCTTGACGGTTGCAACAGCCTGGGAGAGGTCATCAAGCACCTTTACCTTAGCAGGGATTACAAGGTCCCTGAGATGAAGGACTTCATGCAAGCCCAATTTGGACACATCAGCGGTGATTGATTCCGGAAGGTCCTTGGGAAGACACTCAATCTCAACTTCATAGAGGACCTGTTCAAATACCCCACCTTCACGGGTGCCTTTGGCACTTCCGGTAAGGGTGATGGAGACCTTGGTGCGAAGAACATGGCCACGGGTAACTTCATAGAAGTCAACGTGCTTGATCTCACCACGCATCAGGTTTTCCTGGTAATCTTTCATCAGACACTCATATTTCTTGCCATCAACGTCAATGTTCAGAAGGGCTGTCTCTGAGAAGTGGCGCAACTTGTTGGTGAACTCCTGTGCATCAAGGGTAATGTGCACTGAATTCTTTTTGTTGCCGTAGATAACGGCGGGGATACGCTTGCCGCGCAGTACGCGCCTTGCACCGGAGGAACCGAAGTCGGTCGTCCTTTCTTTAGCGGAAAGATTCCTTTTCTCAGACATACAAATCTCCTTGTACTCTCATTGGCTGCCATTTTGGCACCAATTACCATAACATAGGGGCATCCAGGATACCCGACGAACTACTATACTACCCGAATACCAATGTCATCAGCAAGAGTCTTGCCTCAGCTTGTCAGGGCAAACAAAAAGCAATCCGCAACATATAGGGATTGCTTCATGCAACTGGGAAGGAGGGATTCGAACCCCCGATGCCGGCACCAAAAACCAGAGCCTTAACCGCTTGGCGACTTCCCAAGGACGGATACGACAATATCCGAAAAATTATCCTTTGTCCAGCGGTTATTCTTCCAAGCCAGCTTTAGTAGCCTCTCCAACATCAGAAACATATGCTTCCATCACAACCTGTTGAAGATGGTCCCGAAACTCGCTGCAAATAGGGTGGGCAACATCCTTGAACTCCCCATTTGCCAGCTGCCGGCTGGGCATGGCAATGAAATCACCTTCCCGACCTTCGATTACCTTAATATTATGTACGACAAACTGATTGTCAAACGTCACCGTTACATAGGCTTTCAGCTTACCGGCCTGACTGACTTTTCGCACCCGCACCTCTGATATGTCCACAAGAACCTCCACCTCATATCGCTTGAAACGATACCGCTATATCAGCCTAGTGCACCAAAGCTGCACACTATCCAAAAACCTTTCATGAATAACTTCATGCAATTCTACCACACTTTTGATATTTTCGGCTAGAAAAAACCAGCAAGATCCACTGCCTGTCAAACACCCAAACCCTTCATAGCCATGGGAAAGTGTCGCTATCACATCATAGAACTGAGGATAATCCGTACACATCTCAAAATCGTTGTAAAACACTCCGTTCCAGAAGACTGGGTCCGATCCAAGCAGAGAAAGCACATCCTCCAACGAAGGCCTCGGTCCAGGAATACTGCCACCACGCATTGCATCGATCGCCCGATAGGCCTCGCCCGTCGAAATGGCATACTCCTTGGGCATTGCCAACAGGAGGGGTTTCGAACCAAGTTCGAGTTTGGTAACCTTCTCTCCCCTACCCTCTACCAGAGCGCAGGAATATCCAGAGAGGAAAAAAGGGACGTCACTGCCAACCTGAAGGCCAATGTCCACCAGGTCCGCACTTGCAACGGCCTTTACTCCCGCAATCTCCTGCAACAGCAACAGCAGTGCTGCAGCATCACTGGAGCCACCGCCCAAGCCAGCCTTTACAGGGATCTGTTTGTTACAGGTGACTGTCAGGGTAAGGGGGAGATGGCTTTTTGCAAACCAGAGCATAGCTGCCCGGCTAAGGGTATCGCTTCCCGTGGTACAGTACTCTTCCAGGCCTTTTACTGTTACCGAAAAATTCTTGCTCTCTTTCCAGGACACCTCGATGGTGTCTGCAAGATCGACCAGGGCAAAAATGGACTCTATGGGGTGGTACCCGTCTGAAAAAGGGGCTCCCACTCCAAGGTGTACGTTAATCTTTGCAAAGGCCTGTCGAAAAAGAACATTACCCATGGGCGAAGAATACCAAAGGCAAAGTGAATTGTCTAGCGGGATTAGATATTTTTGTTATTCCCTGAGCTATTTTTCCCGTATGTATGCATACTGGTAGCAATATGAATACAGCCATCAGAAATATCTCCTCACAAAGGGAGGAATCTGTAACAGACTTGCAGGAGGTTCCTCTACTGCCAAACCCCGAGAGCTACCAATTTGTCCGTAACCTTCTCGTTCCAGCCTTTGTTTGCCTGGGGATTGCCGGGGCTTGGGTGGAGAATCGAGTCAATCAGGAACCCATCCTCCTTTGCAAACAATTTTTCCAGTTTCTTTTGGGCATACTTACCCACCCCGATCAGGTTTCTTGGCTTCAGGAGGGCTACCACATCCACAAGGTACCTGTCACAGATGGTCTCAAGGGCCATCCTTTCAATCTTTGGGAGTTTGTCAGGGGTGATGTTCCTGCCTGTCGGGCCTCGGTCCATGAAGACCAGAGGACAATAATTTACCACGGTAAGGGAGGAAAAGCAGGACTCGGCACCTCCATAATGCTCTTCAAAGAGCGACCATAACCGTTTACCACTGATCTCACTTCTGGGGATGTCCATGCCCAGCACAGGGCGGGCAGGATGCTCAAAAGGGGGTCTTCCTACCTTCCCATCCAACTGGAGGAAATGCTTTACCGCCTCTATCTCCCCAAAGGGAACCCCTGTCTGGGCCATGCCAAAGGGCCCGGGGTTCATTCCCAGGAACAGGGTTTCCACCTGTTTGTTTACATACTTGAGGATATACTGTTCATGTAGGGGCCAGGCATATATCAAGGGATTGTACACAATGGAGTCTGTCGAGAATCGCAAGGACTCAACCTGAGCCCTGAATTCGATGGTACGCTCTACAATAGCACGTCCAATATCATTCATCTTGTACTCCCCTAGCAAAAAGCTGTGAAAATCACGTAAGATACCCAAACATGTCACAAAAAGCAGATAAGCTCAAGGGAATTATATTTGATAAGGACGGAACACTGTTTGATTATGCCCAGGTATGGGCAGAGGTGCTCAGTGAGGCCGTCAACACTGCATTTGCAGAGATGGGAAAAAAAGAGCATAAACCAGCCCAAAAGGCTATGCTCAGGCTGATGGGAATCGATGATGATGGCAAGACGCTTGCCAAGGGCCTGGTGTTCACCCATAAGAAACGGGTGATCATAAAACGGTACCTTCTCTACTGTATCCGGTACCGTATAAATGCAATCAAGACATTCCGCGTCTACCAGCAGAACATAAAAAACAGCGAATTGCTCGTCAGCGAGCGACTGAAGACCCTGGACTTTTCCCTACAGCAGGCGCTTTTCACCAAGCTCAAGGAAAACGGCTACCGGATAGGGGTCATCACCAGTGATACGACATCCTCCAGCAAGGTATTCCTCAAGCTGATGGGCCTTGACGGGATGATCGACTTCCTCAGCGCCAGGGACAGCCAGTACAGCAAGAAACCCCATCCCCAGTCGTTCGAGGCATTTTGCGACAACTTTGGCCTCCTTTCTGAGGAGGTAGCCATGGTCGGGGACACCGAAACGGACATGTTCCTGGCAAAGAAGGCAAAAGCCGGGTACACCATCGCCCTGCTCAGCGGCAGCAACAACAGAAAGCTTCTCCGCCGCCTTGCTGATGTCGTCTACAAGGACATTTCGTTCCTGTCCAACGATTCAAGGCTATTTCCCCAAGGCTAGTAGATTTCTACTAATGGGACAAACATCACCAAAGCAACAAGTTAGCCATTGATTGACATTTCCTTTGGTTTTTGTAAAAATCCTCTTGTGAATTGTATTGTCGGGAGTATAGTATATTCCTATCATATGATTCCATTGGAGAAATGACCTATGCAGCACTCTTGGGATGAACTGGATGGACTTCGTGGAACCCTGTTTTCAGGACAATGGCCCACTATCATTGAGATGTTTTCTCTCTCCGTGGAAAAATTCCCCCTCCGTCCTTGTTTTACGATGTTTAAGCCTGAGAGGGTCTCCCTCTCCTACAAAGAGGTCTATAACGCGATGGTCCGCGTAAGCTCCTACCTCCAGCAGATAGGCCTTCAGCCAGGGGACCGCGTAGTCATCAACGGCAAAAACAGCCCCAGCTGGGCCATTGCCTATCTGGCAGTCCTGCACGCTGGTGCAATCGTTGTTCCTCTGGACAACCAGATGCATACCAAGAGGGTCCAGGAACTCACCCTCTTCTGCAATGCCACGTTCCTCTTTGCTGATAAGGCTGTCATCGAAACCCTCGACCTATCAGGGTCTTGGGCCAAGGATATCAAGGGGATGGCAACCCTCCTTGGGACAAGCCCCATCTGTCCCCAACTTGAAGAGCTGCAACCCACGAGGGAGTATCCGCAACACAAGGGCACCTGTGAGGATACTGCCGCCATCCTCTTTACCAGTGGCACCACAGGTAACGAGAAGGGTGCCATCCTTACCCACACCAACATTGTCAGTGATGTCTATCAGGCATGTGATGGCATCTTCCTCAGCCTGGACGAGACGGATGTCCTCTATGCCCTGCTTCCCCTGCACCACTCCTACTGTTGCACCTCAGTCCTGCTCGAGACCCTCAAACATGGCGCCGAGTGCATTTTCGGCCAGGAGATAGCTGTTTCCCGCATGATAAGCGACCTTACCAAGGGAAAGGTGACGATTTTCATGGGAATTCCCCTCCTCTATAACAAGATCCTGACAGGCATGATGAAACAGGTCAGGAAAAAAGGGATCCTCTCCTATGCCCTTGTTCGGACCATGATGACCATCAATGGGTTTACGAAGAAATACCTCAAGGCAAACATCTTTCGCAAGAGCTTCAACAAGCTTCTTCTGAACAAGCTTGGCCTGGACCAGAACCGGATACTCATCTGTGGGGCCGGCCCCCTCTCACCAAAGGTATTCAAGCAATACCAACAGCTGGGGCTGGACTTCATCCAGGGCTACGGCCTTACCGAGACAAGCCCGATCCTCACCCTCAACCCGATCAGCCACTTCAAGGTGGAGTCGGTTGGCATGGTATTTCCCCTGGTGGATATGAAGATTGGCGAAAAGAACGCCCATGGCATTGGAGAAATTCTGGTCAAGGGACCCAACGTCACCAAGGGATACTGGAATGACGAAAAGCATACCCACGCCCTCTTTGATGATGAGGGGTACCTGAAGACAGGTGACTTGGGATACCTGGATAGCGAGAACTACCTATACCTCAAGGGCAGGGCAAAAAACCTCATCATCACCGAGGGGGGCAAGAATGTCTACCCAGAGGAGATCGAGGACCTGTTCCAGTTCCATCCACAGGTTGAGCAGGTGCTGATCCGTGGCTACCAGGCGCGAAAGGAGAGCCCATCGGAGAGCATCGAGGCGGTCATCTATCCAAGCCAGGAATACTATGCGGAACATAAGGTGGATATCCAGCAGGACCTGGAGGGTGTCATCAAGGAGATTAACCAGACCATCTCCCTCTACAAGAAGATCTCCAAGCTGACCATCCTTACCCAACCGATGGAAATGACCAGCACCAAAAAGATCAAGCGCAACATGGTGACTGCCTAGCCGGTTCATGCTACGATAGGTGCATGAAAACACTACTAACCAATGCCCTGATCATTCCGATGAAGACTGAGGGGGAGTCCCTTCGTGGTGATATCGGTATTGATGGGCCCCATATTTCCTTCATCGGGGAAAAGCCTGATACCTTTGTCCCCGATACCACCATCGATGCATCCACCATGCTTGCCATGCCAGCCTTGGTGAATGCCCACACCCATCTTGCCATGGAGTTGATGCGCAACTACAAGGACACCGCCCCAAACCTCCACGCATGGTTGAGCGAGATATTCCCGATCGAAGACAAGCTGACAGCAAAGGACGTGCTCACCTCCTCCCGCCTGGGGGTAATAGAACTGCTCCAAAGCGGCATCACCCTCTTCAATGACATGTACCTCTTCCCGGAATCAACGGCGATCGCAGTCAACGAAGCTGGAATCCGGGCAACCCTGGGCTTGACCCTCTTTGGCGACCTGGCATCATCCAAACAACGGATCAGGGAGAGAGAGAAGCTTACCGATGCCGCAATTGCCGCATCAAAGGGAAGAATCCGCCTCGACATCGCCCCCCATGCCATCTACACCTGCAGCAAGGAGACCTACCAATATGGCCATGCCTGGGCTCATGACAACGCCCGACAGATGCATACCCATCTCAGTGAGACAAAAAAAGAGGTTGATGATTGCCTGAAGGAACACGGCAAGACCCCCCTGGAGTATCTTGAGTCCATAGGGGCCCTGCAGGACCTACCCACCGTCCTGGCCCATTGTGTGTACCTTACCGAGAGTGAAATCCAGATGCTGAAAGGCATGCACATATCGGTGGCCCACAACCCCAGCAGCAACTGCAAGCTTGCAAGTGGCATAGCACCTGTAGCGACCTTCTTCAGGAACGGCATCAACGTCGCCATCGGATGCGATGGATCTAGCAGCAACAACAACCAGAACCTCTTTGAGGAGATGCATCTCTCCTCCCTGCTCAGTACGGTCCTTACAGGGGATATTGCAGGCCTGACTCCATTTCAGACACTCAAGATGGGGACCATCAACGGGGCAAAGGCCTTGGGGATGGACAAGAAGATAGGGACCCTTGAAGTGGGCAAGGAGGCTGACATCATCCTCATTGACCTCAACAAGGCCCACCTGACACCCCTCAACGATCCCTTCAGCGCGTTGGTCTACGCAGCCCAGGCAAGTGATGTCGATACGGTATTCTGCCAAGGCAATATGGTGATGCATAAACGCAAGGTCCTGGGCTTGGACCAGGAACTGGTCCAGAAAGAGGTAGAATCCTGCTGGCAGGATATCCAAGGCCGCTGAAACAGGAAACCTACAGAATCCAATCATACACAACGAGGAGAGACAGACCATGGATGAAGCCTTCATCACCCTTGAATTCAAGAACAATGAACTCTATCTGATCGACCAGCGGGTACTGCCCGCCACCTATACCCACTTTGTCTGCAAGAACTACGAAGAGGTGGAGTTTGCAATCCGTGACATGGTCGTACGTGGGGCGCCTGCAATCGGCGCAACGGCTGCATATGGCGTCTACATGGCAGCCCAGCAATACGCCACATCCCCTCGCTTCACCACTTCACTGAAGCAGGCCTGTGACTTCCTTGCGAAGAGCCGTCCCACCGCAGTCAACCTCGAGTGGGCCATCGACCGCATGTGGAAAGCCTATGAGGCTGTCAGCAAGGAGAAGATGGAGACCATTCTCTCAGCCCTGAAAAGAGAGGCGGATGAGATTCGCAGCGAGGATATCAGGACCAACAAGGCAATGAGCAGGATAGGCAATGCCGTGATACCCCAGCATGCCACCATCCTTACCCATTGCAACACAGGAGCCCTTGCCACAGCAGGTTGGGGAACCGCCCTTGGGGTAATCAAGGAGGCGTTCTACGACAACAAGGACATCTTTGTCTACGCTGACGAGACCCGTCCCCGTTTCCAAGGAGCCAGGCTCACAGCATGGGAGCTGACCGAGGCCAAGATACCCTCTGCCCTGATCCCCGACAGTGCTGCGGCCACCCTCATCCGTGACGGCAAGATAGACCTGGTGATCCTTGGAGGAGACCGTGTAGCTGCCAATGGGGATGTGGCCAACAAGTTGGGAACCTTTGCACTCTCGGTCATCTGCAAGGCCTACGGGGTCCCCTTCTACTCAGTGGTTCCCATCTCCACCATTGACTTCAACCTCCCCGATGGCTCGCACATTCCCATAGAAGAGAGGGACAAGAGGGAGGTGACCTTCGTGGGAGATGTCCAGGTAGCCCCACTGGAGATGGATGTCTTCAACCCATCCTTCGATGTCACCCCTCACCAGAACATCACCGGCATCATCACCGAGAGGGGAATCATCCGTCCCCCCTTCAGGGAGAACATCGAACGGCTGAGGAAGGGTGAGACACTCTAGAGGGCATATGGCCAGGCGGGAGGATCCCTCCTCCCTGGCCTTTTTCTGCTCTTCCTTCAACTCTGCATATACCCTTTTTCCCCACCCCAAGGCTATTTTCCTTGCCTATTTGGAGCACATCACATTTTTTTCTCTTTTTTTTTGAATCTGCAGATTCCGTCTCATTTTCCCTATGAATCAACCAAAGCCACCTGTTTTTGCGGAGACCCGCAACAAGAGACAAAACTTGTTAGCTTTTCAGCATACCTAAAAAAATACCACATTTTTTGAACTTTCCGGAAATACTTTACTATTTTCTGGGATTTCTATATTGTCATATACAACTTCTTGCATAAATATGCACTGAAGCCAGGAGTAATGTATGCACGACGCAACCCAACGGATTATGGACCGGGTGATTCAACTTGATTCGAACCAAACTGAATTTATTCAAGCTGTCACATCTTTTTTGAACTCAGTGGACAAGCTTGTAGATGATATTCCACAGCTGATCTACCACAAGGTGCTCGACAGGATCGTTGAGCCGGAACGTGCCATCATATTCAGGGTTCCATGGGTTGACGACGATGGACAGATGCAGCTCAACAGGGCCTTCAGGGTCCAGATGAACAGCGCCTTGGGCCCCTACAAGGGGGGAATGCGCTTCCACCCCTCGGTAAACCTCTCCATCCTCAAGTTCCTGGCCTTTGAGCAGACCTTCAAGAACAGCCTCACCGGCCTCGCCCTAGGTGGCGGTAAAGGCGGCAGCGACTTCAATCCCAAGGGAAAGAGCGACGGAGAGGTCATGCGCTTCTGCCAGAGCCTGATGATCGAGCTGGGCAGGCATATCGGAGAGGATACTGACGTACCCGCAGGCGACATTGGTGTCGGCGGTCGCGAGATCGGATACATGTACGGCCAATACAAACGACTCTACAACAAATCCGTAGGAATCCTCACAGGGAAACACCCCTCATTCGGAGGCTCCTACATTCGCCCTGAGGCCACTGGATACGGTTTGGTCTATCTCTCTGCAGCCATGTTGGATGCCGAGGGGAAAAACCTGCAGGACAAGAGCTGTCTGGTGAGCGGAAGCGGGAACGTAGCACAGTTCACTACAGAAAAACTGCTGAAGATGGGTGCAAAGGTCCTTACCATGAGCGATTCAAGCGGGGTGCTCATTGACCCAAGCGGCATCGATGAAGAGAAGCTGGCCTTCATCAAGACGCTGAAGAATGTCAGGCGTGGCCGTATCGCAGAGTATGCCCAGAAATACAAGGAAGCCACCTACATCGCCCATAACGGTTCTGCAACCAGCAATCCCCTCTGGGATGTCAAGGCCGACTACGCCTTCCCCTGCGCAACCCAGAATGAGATAAACACCGAGGATGCGAAACATCTGGTTGCCAACGGGATCCAACTGGTTGGAGAGGGAGCAAACATGCCCACCACCCTGGATGCTGAACAGATCCTTATGGACAACGGAGTCCTGCTTGCCCCCGGAAAGGCATCGAATGCCGGAGGTGTTGCAGTATCGGGTCTTGAGATGGTACAGAACAGCCAGAGGCTCCAATGGACACCTGCCCAGGTAGACGCCCAGCTGTTGACCATCATGAAGAACATCTACAGCAACATCAGCTCTGCCGCCGAAAAATATAGCACCAAGAACAATTTCGTCGATGGGGCGAACATTGCCGGATTCATCAAAATCTCCGATGCCATGCTCGCACAAGGGTATGTATAACCGCATCTTTTACTATTTCCTGTACGAGAAGCGGTTTTTTGGGTATACTGAAGCTAAGGAGACTACAGATGAAAGAGCAAGAATTTTACATTTGCAAGATTTGCGGAAACATTGCTGCTAAGGTTGTCGACAGAGGACCAACGCTTTCCTGTTGTGGAGAAGAGATGGTAACCCTGAAAGCAAACACAGTTGACGCTTCCAAGGAAAAGCACGTACCGGTGGTAACAATTGACAAGCACAAGATCACCGTCAACGTAGGTTCTGTCGATCATCCAATGACGAGTGAACACCACATCAGCTGGATCTATCTCCAGACCGAGAAGGGTGGACAGAGGAAGAGTCTGGCTGTTGGCGACAAGCCCCATGCTACCTTCTGCCTTGATGATGACAAACCGATTGCCGTCCTTGCGTATTGCAACCTGCATGGACTTTGGAAGGTTGACCTCTAGGAGCTTACCAGAGCATTGACCAGCTCGGCCTCATAGGCCAACAAGATTGGATCTGCAATATTCCTCGCTTTGCGAGGAATTTGTATTTTTTGGTAGAGTTTGGGTTTTTTCGGGTCTCCCAGGCAGAGGACAGCATCCCCAAGAAGCAAGGCCTCCTTGGGGTCATGGGTAACAAAGAGTGTTGTCCTGGGGCTTTCGTTCCAGAGCCTTCCAAACGCTTCGATAAGGTTGTAGCGCAGCTTGATGTCCAGGCTCTGGAAAGGTTCATCAAGAAGCATGAGATTCGCCTCATGGGCAAAGGCACGTGCTATGGCAACCCGCTGGCGCATCCCCCCCGAGAGCTGGGCAGGATAGAGGGTGAGGCTCTCCTGCATATCCACCAGGGAGAGATAGTGCAATGCAATGGCAGCCCTTTCTGCAGGGCTTTCATGATGTGCATGGAGGGCAAGCTCCACATTGGTGAAGACATTGCTCTTCGGAAGCAGCCTTGGTTCCTGGAAGAGATAGCTTACAGGCCCCTGCTCCGACCTCTCCTTGATGATGAGCCCCGCATCAAGCTCGATAAGAGCTGATGCCAGGTGCAGCAAGGTCGTCTTGCCCTCACCGGAGGGTCCAACCACAGTAAGCAGGCTTTGGGGCGGGATATCCAGGGAGAACTTGTCGAAGATCACATTCTCCCCATACCGTTTGGAGATCTCTACAAATTGCATGTGGCCCTCCTGCTATCCCATCGTATCTTCAGCTTCCCACATCCAAAAACAATTCCATCAAACAAAAGGTCCCCTACCGCAGTCAGGAAAATTGCCATCAGGGTCCAGGAGAGGACCTTGTCGGTATCAAGCTGTACCTGGGCCAGATGCATCCTTGAACCTACCCCATACTTGGGAACGGTAAGCACCTCTGCTGCAATGACCACTTTCCAGACCATGGAAAGGGCTGTCTTTGCCCCTGTCACGAACGAGGGGATGAGGGAGGGGATGACGAAATGGAATATCTTCATCCTAGGAGTGAACTCATAGAGATCACACATCTGTTCAAGATTCTTGTCCAGCTGGAGCACACCCTGCTCGATCTGGACATACATGACAGGAAAGCCCATCAGGAAGGCCGAGAAGAGGGGTACAGTCCCACTGGTAAACCAGATGAAAGCCAACAGGATGATGCTCATCACAGGAATGGCTTTCAGGACCGTCACAAATGGCTTGAGAAAGAGAGAGAACCAGCCGATCCTCCCAGCCAATACCCCAAGACTTGTTGCCGCGACCATGATGATGAGAAAGCTCTCCAGGGCCCGGAACACCGTAGCCATGAGGTTTCGGGTAAAGGGCGGATCCTTTGCCAAGGAGAGAAGCGTGGAGAGCACAGGTCCGACTTTGGGAAGCAAAATCTGGCTATCAAGAATAAAGGCCCCTGCCTGCCACAGCAAAAGCAGCAGCAGGGAGGAGCCCAAAAGGATTAGATTTCGCCTCATCCTATCCATACAAACTTACAGGTAGAGGTCGGCACCAGGCAGCTTGCCGCCGATGGAGGCAGGACTGAAGGCAAAGAGGGATGCAAAGAACGCGTCAACCTCAGCCTTGGCCTCCTGGGCAGGTACGTAGACAAGGTTGCAGTACGGGATGGCAGGGATCGCCATGGCAGAGGCCATGATACCTGTCTTCTCGATTGCAAGCCCAGCTTGCTCAGCATTGGCATTGACCCAAGCTACAGAAGCCTCATACGCCTCAAGAACACTCTGTACGGCAAGGGGGTAGCTTGAGACAAACTTGTCAGTCACAACCAGGACACTCATAGGGTAGTTGCTGGCCTTGGCGTACTGGGCATAGAGGTCCTGCACGTCGGCAATGATTCTGGCCTTGGGATTCTTGCCAAGGACCATGGAAACAAAGGGCTGGGGAAGGACTGCAAAGGAGATCTTGCCGGCGATCAGAAGCTGGGCGACCTGGGCAGGTGCCGCTACCGAGTAGTCAAGCTGGATATCCTTGCCCACTTCCAGACCCGCCTTGAGCATCAAAAGCTGGCTGAGCTGGTCCGGTGTCGAACCTGCTCCAGGAACATTCACGCTCTTTCCCAGCAGGCCTGACACATCCACTACTGAAGG
Source organism: Sphaerochaeta sp. PS (assembly GCF_032144095.1). Classification (NCBI taxonomy): domain Bacteria; kingdom Pseudomonadati; phylum Spirochaetota; class Spirochaetia; order Spirochaetales; family Sphaerochaetaceae; genus Sphaerochaeta; species Sphaerochaeta sp. PS. The sequence goes on along the minus strand of NZ_JAVSNJ010000006.1, from coordinate 118,449 downwards.
GTCGGTTGATAGTACGCTCATCATCCCATTGCCGATGACAGCTGCAATCTTTGCCTTCACACCCTTGTTGTAGAGGTTTGCTGCAACGTTGGTAGGAAGACAAGCCATGTCCAGTTCCCCATTTGCAAGACGGGCGATGACTTCGTTCGGAGAGGGATAGACTGTCATGTCCACCTTGACCGTACTGGTTATCATCCCATCATTGGCTGCAAGGGCTACAGAAGAGAAGCCTGTAGGACCGGCCATTACTGCCAATTTGACAGTGAGCGGAGCGTCTGAAAGACGTTTCTCATAGAGGGGTTGTGCACCGACGACTGCCAAGGCAACCAAGGCCACGACCACGAAACTCAAGATCTTTTTCATCGCATATCTCCCAATTCAACCAGAAAAGCCTGGTTTTTATTTTACCACCACCCTAAAGTACCGTTTTTTCCCTGCCCGGAGCAACAGTTCACCGAACTCATCCAGATATGAGAGGTCGATGACACTCTTAGGATCCCCAATCTTGGCATCCCCAATCCAGGCTCCTCCACCATTGACCAGGCGGCGGGCATCGCTGTTTGTGGCAGCGAGGTCTGTCATGGAGAACAGCTCCAGGACGGGGATACCCGCTTCAAGCCTCTCTTTTTCCAGTTCCAGGGTCGGCATGCCATCCCTACCCTCTGAACCGAGGTTGGCAGAGCCAAACATCGCCTGTGCAGCAGTCCTGGCTTTCTCAGCCTCTTCGACGCCGTGGATGATCGCAGTCTGCTCATAGGCAAGACGGGCCTTTGCATCGTTGACGTTGACCCCTTCCTTCTCGTACTGGGCAATCTCATCGAGGGGCAGAAAGGTAAAGAGCTTGAGGAACCTGATGGCATCCTCGTCGTTTACATTTCGCCAGTACTGATAGAAGTCATAGGGGGAGAAGAGCGTGGGGTCTAGGAATACAGCCCCCTTCTCACTCTTGCCCATCTTCTGTCCATCGGAACGGGCTATGAGGTTGAAGGTCAGGCCATAACACTCTGCACTCTCAGTCTTCCTGATGAGGTCGATGCCTGCAACAATATTGCCCCACTGGTCATCCCCGCCGATCTGAAGGCGACAGCCATGGTCGCGATAGAGGGTAAGGAAGTCATAGGACTGCAAAAGCTGGTAGTTGAACTCAATGAACGAAAGCCCACGCTCAAGCCTTGCCTTATAGGACTCGAAGGTAAGCATCCTGTTTACGGAGAAGTGGCGCCCGATCTCCCGAAGGAAATCGATGTAGTTCAGGTTGGTAAGCCAGTCTGCATTGTTGAGCATCACAGCCTTTCCGACCCCGGGTTCTGGAACTTCCGAGAAATCGACGACAGTACCCAGCTGCTCCTTGATGGATGCACAGTTGGAGGCGACCTCCTCAGGGGTCAGCATCTTGCGAAGCTCTGTCTTTCCCGACGGGTCCCCGATCATGGCAGTACCACCGCCAACCAGGGCAATGGGATTATGCCCGGCTAGCTGCAGGTGGTGCATGGCAAAAAAGGGTACCATGTGCCCGATATGCAGGGACTTCCCTGTAGGGTCGGCCCCCACATAGAAGGTTACGCTCTCTTTGTCCATCAGTGCACTGAGTGCATCCCAATCCGTACATGCCTTGATGAACCCGCGGTCCACCAAGGTCTGAAGTGCTCGATTCATGTTAGGCCTCTACTCTCTTGTACTCTTTGGTCGCCTTCTTGATGGTGGCAACCAACTCTGCAATGGGAACCCTTACCTGCTCCATGCTGTCGCGGAAGCGTAGCGTCACGGTGTTGTCGGCAAGGGTATCATAATCGACAGTAACACAATACGGGGTCCCGATCTCATCCATGCGGCGATAGCGCCTGCCAATGGCTCCGCTGACATCGAAGAAGGTGACAAAGTCATCACGCAACTCTTTTTCCAGCTTGGAGGCAAAATCGGCAATTCCATCCTTCTTCACCAGTGGCAACACGGCAACGGTGACCGGGGCGATACGGGGGTGGAAGTGCAGGACGGTGCGGACATCGCCACCATCAAGGGTCTCCTCGTCATAGGCATCGCTGAGGGCCATCAGCACATTGCGGGTAAGACCTGCCGAGGTCTCCACCACATAGGGGATGTAGCGCTCGTTGGTCTCAGGGTCAAGATAGTTCATCTCCTTGCCGCTGAAGGTCTGATGCTGGGTAAGGTCATAGTCAGTACGGCTATGCACACCCTCTAGCTCCTGCCATCCCATGGGGAAGAGGAACTGGATGTCATAGGCATCCTTGGCATAGAAGGCAAGTTCGTCCGGCCCATGCTGGTGCCAGCGAAGGCAAGAGAGGCGGATGCCCATCTTTTCGTAGAAGGCCATCCTCTGCTCTCTCCAGTAGGCGAACCACTTTTCGTCGCTACCAGGCTTGCAGAACCACTGCATCTCCATCTGCTCAAATTCACAGGAACGGAAGATGAAGTTCTTGGTCGTGATCTCATTGCGGAAGGATTTGCCGACCTGGGCGATGCCAAAGGGAATCTTTACCCTGCTTGACTGGACTACGTTCTTGAAATCCACATAGATACCCTGGGCAGTCTCAGGCCTGAGGTAGATGGTGGAGGCCGAATCGGAGTCCGCACCAATATGGGTGGCAAACATCAGGTTGAAGTTTCTCGGCTCGGTAAAGCTATCCTTGGTACCACAGGTAGGGCATGCACCCTTGAGGTCGATCTGGTCGGCCCTGAAACGGGACTTGCACTGCTTGCAGTCCACCATGGGGTCGGTGAAGTTCGATACGTGGCCGCTGGCCTCCCAAACGCGGGGATGCATCAGGATGGAAGCGTCGAGACCGACGATGTCGTCATGGATCTGAGTCATTTCCTTCCACCAGAAGTCCCTGATGTTGTTCTTCAACTGGACACCCATTGGACCGTAGTCATAGGCGCCGTTCAACCCACCATAAATCTCGCTCGACTGGAAAATGAATCCACGACGCTTACACAAGGAGACAATCTTATCCATGGTTACTTCAGCCATACCCTCAACCCTCACTTCTCAGCAATGCCAATGCTGTATCAATTCTTGCGAATGTCTTCTCCTGCCCAAGCAGGTAGATCGAATCAAATAGCGGAAGGCTCACCAGACTACCGGTAAGAGCCACCCTCAGGGGCATGAACACCCCGTTGATCTTGGTTCCCAGCTCTTCTGCCAGGCTGACCATCTCCTTTTCCATCTCCTCGCTACCCTTCCCTTCAGACAGGCCCTTCTTCAGGATGGCATAGGAGCCCTCCAAGGCCTTGAGGGCAAGAGCAGGGGTTGCACCCTTTGCCACGAACAAGGAGAGGTCCTCGTAGGTCGGCTCCTCAAAGAGAAAGCTGGAAAGGGGGACCACATCAGAGAGGACCTTGAGCCTCTCCTTCACGACAGGAACCAAAGCAGCGAACTTCTCCTTCTGCTCCTCCGAGAGAGGCAAGGAGACAAACCCAGCCTCCACCAGATAGGGGAGCAACAGGGAGGAGAGCTCCCCATCGCTTTTCTGACGGATATACTGACCGTTGAACCAGTCAAGTTTCTTGTAGTCGAACACCCCGGGGGCCTTGTTGATCTTTTCCAGGGTAAAGACGCTTTCAAGCTCCTCCTTGGTAAAGAACTCCCTCTGTCCATCATAGGACCAGCCCACCATGCTCACATAGTTCATCAATGCCTCAGGAAGGTATCCCTTCAGCCTGAAGTCCCGAACCGAAGTGGAACCATGACGCTTGGAGAGCTTCTGGCCATCCTTGCCCATCACCATAGGAAGATGGCAGTACAGGGGGGGATCCCAACCGAATGCCTCATAGAGCAGGATGTGCAGGGGACCAGAAGGAATCCACTCCTGGGCTCGCATGATGTGGGTGATGCCCATCATATGGTCATCGATCACATTGGCGAGATGGTAGGTGGGAAACCCATCGCTTTTCAGCAGGACAGGATCGGGACTCACATCACGGTTGCGCCTGGTTATGTCACCCATGAGCACATCATGGATAGTAGTCTTTCCCTCCATAGGGACCTTGAGACGGATGACGCTCCTCAGACCCTGGCTCTCATGCTCCGCCCTCTGCTCGTCAGTCAGGTTGGAACAACGCCGGTCATAGCCTTGCATCTCGCTTTTTGCTGCCTGTTGTTCTGCGCGCAGGGTTTCCAAACGCTCTTCGGTACAGTAGCAATGATAGGCTTTCCCATCAGAGACAAGCTGTTCGGCGTACTTCTTGTAGAGATCGAATCGTTCACTCTGCACATAGGGGCCATACGGGCCTCCCACCAAAGGACCTTCGTCCCACTTGATCCCAAGCCAGGCAAGGGTGTCATACAAATCCTGCAGTGATTCGTCGCTATAACGCTCCTGGTCGGTGTCCTCGACCCGGAGGATGAATTTTCCCCCATTGGCCCGGGCAAAAAAATAATTGAACAATGCAGTCCTCACTCCACCGATATGCTGCAGACCGGTCGGAGATGGGGCGTAACGTACTCTAACTTCCATCAGGATATACTCCTTCTCAATGCTACTGTTGTACCGCAAATATGAGTTTATGGCAACAATGAACCTGGTTTTAGGATGCGTTCAGCAAACCAAAAGAACAGAAACGGAGAAAGGGGGGCCAACCGACCATCCCGGATAATCACCTCAGGTATGCATACCAAAAAATCCTTTGGACAAAACTGCCAATATGCAAACAGTATGGATATGGTGGCAGGCCATACCATTGACCCTAATTCTTCATTTGGTATAGGGTTCAACAGATTATTCTTTGGAGGAACAACCCTGAACGCAATTCCCACTGCAACAGCATTCGGAGAAGGCAACCACAGTCAGCTACTAAGGTTTTTCACTATCCCCGCTACCCTATTTGTACTGCTTTTCCTTGCCAACAACCTTGCACTTACCCGTGCTCTCTTTTCGGGCACGACCACCATATTCTTTTTGGTATTCTCCCTGGTCAACCTCTTGGCAGCCTACCATCTCTACAGCACCATGGCCCGAAGGGAGAGGATACCCTTCCTCCTTGCCAGGCCGAAACGCAAGGAGTTCATCCTGCTTGTAGACGATATCCTCCGAAACAAGGAGTTTGCCAAACTCAAGAGCTTCTACCACCATACCGACCACATCTATGACCACGTGATCCGGGTTTCCTATATCTCCTATGCCATTGCAAAGGCCCTTGGCCTCGACTACAGGTCTGCAGCACGAGGTGGACTGTTGCACGACTTCTTCCTCTACGACTGGAGGGAGCGCAAGGCAAACGACAGCAGCAAGAGCCTGCACGGGAAAGAGCACCCCTTTATAGCACTGGAGAATGCCCGCAGGCAATTTGAGGTAAGCGAACTTGAGGCGGACATCATAGTCAAGCACATGTTCCCCAAGACGCATGCGCTACCCAGATACAAGGAGAGCTTTGTCGTCTCCCTCAGTGACAAGATCTCGGCAACCTATGAGTATTATGCACTGCTAAAAAATCGGGTCGTGCTCCACTTCAAAACAAAAGCGTAAGGAAAGACTCTTTTTCCTTACGCCCCCATTTGCAATCCATCCATCTGGACAACCAGATACATCACCCTTTTTCAAACCACTCAACCACACTCTTTATCGCGGTATCCTGAGCAGCCAGATCCTTGTCATAGGGCATGAAGTGGGAGGCAGCAGGAATGTGCAGATGCCTGTTCTTGCCCTTCCCCCTATCGGTGACCAGAGCGCTGGCCTTTTGGGGGACTGTCTTGTCCAAACCCCCACTGATGACCAGTGTATCGGAGAGCAGATGGCCAAGGGAGGCAACAGCCTGGCGGCGTACCCGTTCCAACTCCCAAACGGCCTTTGGATAGATGTAGGACCAGTACTCCGAGCCAAGGAACAGGTCATCGTCCCCATCCCCCTCGTAGTAGAAGTGATAGGTGGGATCGCTTTCCCAACTCACTTTCCGTCTCTTGACAAAATGACGGACCAATCTGAGCTTTCCCACGGGAATGGAAGGAAGCAGCAGGGCAGGAGCCAGAAGTGCAAGCCGTTCTACATCGAAGGCATCGGCAATGATGGTTGCAATGGCGCCTCCCATCGAATGCCCTACCAGATAGACACGCTTGTACGATTTTGCAAGCGAGCCGTACGCATCGTAGATCGTCCCTATCCAATCCTCGGCCTTGGAGGCAAGAAAGTCCCTACCGCTGGTGCCATGGCCTGGCAGACGCGGGGTATAGACATCGAAACCAGCCTCATACAAGTCAGTCCCAGGTCGGATAAGCTCCCCAGGATACCCTGAAAAGCCATGGACGAGAAGAACGGCAATTTCGGCTCGGGTCTCATGGACCATCTGCCAAGGACGGGCACACTTGCGTACCGGAGCCAAGTCCTGGTAGTGGTTCTTGGTCCAGGGAAATACCTCATAGCTGATGTGCATCCTCGCCTCCTTACCAGGATTGCTTGAGCAGATTCAACAAGTCAATCCTACTGCGTACTTTTGTCTTGGAGAAGATATTTGCGACATGGTTGTTGACCGTATTCGCACTGATGCCAAGGTCTGCAGCTATCTCCTTGTTGGTGTGGCCATTGCTGATAAGCTGGATTACCGCAAACTCACGCTCGGTTATATGGTACAGTTCCAGGTCCTCCAAAGCAAGGCTCTTCTTCCCAACGGCGTTCTCCCTTCCCATCCTCACGAACTCCATGAACAGGAATGTCATGATGGTGATGGAAAAAGCGAGGAAATAGACCCCATACATCAACGGCTTGAGGGAGGGAAATACCAAAGACAACAAGATTGAGGGCAGCATCGCTGCACTGACGATGATGATGGAGATGCAGGAGGCCCGGGCTGTCTTGTTTTCGATGGAACCCAGATTCTTGAGCATGATCACCAGACAAAAGCCAACAACAAAGACGAACAGCAAGATCATCAGGTCATTGAAGAGTTTCGTCTCCGTCACCGCATAGAGGACGCCCAGTGCAAGATAGATGAAAGCGAGGACGAAGAACAGGGCCTTGTAGGGATGGCGCCAGGGATGGGCGATGACCCATGTCGTGAAATAGGGGATAAAGACCGTAAGAAAGGCTACATCCGCTATGAAGACAGCCCCTATGACGTACCGCACCACGACCGAAGCCGTCCCAACAAGAAACAGATCGGAAATGAACTGCAGGGCAAGAAGCATCATGCATCCCAAGAGGGATGCATGACAGACTATGAAATACTTTGTCCATTGGTGCTTGGTATGCATGCCGTACACAATTGCAAGGGCCAAGGTCATGCACCCCAGCGCAAACGAGAGCATGTATACCAGCAACGTTAATCCATTCACAGGCTCTTACCCCTTATTCATGCCAAGCTGCTTCTGGTTATGTGTAAGGTCGGCAAGCCCGCAGATATCGGTGATGTCATTGAGCAACGGAACCAGGGTAATAGCACTCAGGCCAAGCTTCTCCTCAACCAGGCGGTTGTACGAGTTGGCGTTGAGCGCAGCCTTAGCCTTGGAAGGAAAGAGCTTCAGGTGCAGGTACATACCATCGGTCAGGAGGTAGGAGGCATCCGCTGTATAGCCGGGAAGGGCCTTTGCCAAAGCACTTTCGATAAGCTTTGTCTCACCCACGAACCCCCGAGGTGTCTGGGTATGCAATAGGAACCACAAAGGCAAGGAAGGATTGGTCCATGCCAAGCCTACCTTCTTCTGTTTGGCAAAGGCCAGCTGAGCCTTCACATCCGAGGGTGAAAGACCCATGTCGGCAAGGCCAAACATGACCCAGACAACCGAGTAGTTCCCACTGTTACGGTACCGGGAGGCAAGGGTAATGAGATGCTCAAGATCCTTGAACTCCTGCTCCCACTGCACGGTAAGATTGGAAAACCGGCAATCCTTGCGCATCTGGGAGAAGTACAAGGCTTCAGCTTCTGTTGCTGTTACGATCAGGATAGTCCTGCGCGGCTTGTCAGATATTTTTTTGCGTGCCATGGTCAGACCTCCTTGTCCGTTCGTCCGTCAACAAAACAAAACTCTGAAAGAAGGGGCAGGGAACCAAACGCACCGTTGAAGTACTGCGATTGGGTCCGGTCCCTATTCTTGGAATACTTGAAGTTTGCCAGACTGAAATAGACGGTTGCACTTTCACTGTTCTTCTCTGCAAAGTAGATGCCGTCACGCCTCATGAGGCCCGGCTGCAGAAGTGAGGGGTTACAGTCAACCACAAGCATCTGGGAGCCATAGCCAGTATTGCTTGCCTCAAAGATCTCCACAATATGTGCCAGGACCTGCGGATGCAACAGCATGCCAAAGTCATCGATCACCAGGGTCTTTGCCTTGATGAAGCTCTCAAAGAAGGCCACCCCGATCAGGCAGAGCCTTCTGAGGCTCAGGCTTTCCAGGGAGAAATAGGAGGCATAGTGCTGGGTGACGTTGGTGTGGACAAAGATGAGCCGGTCGTCCTTGATCTTGATGTCCCGGATATCGGTAATGTCGACGCTCCACAGGAAGTTTGTCAGCTGCTTAACCCACGAGGGATGCTCGGTCAGCTGTGCTACAAGATACTTCTCGCTCAGGTTGGAGACACCCATGGGCAACAGATGTAGGCTGTCATTGATCCAGGTGTAGAGAGGAAGCGTAGTCTCACTCCCCTTTGCCATGGATGCGCTGAGGAAGGAGTGTTTCTCGTCAACCTTGCTTACCAGCCGTTTCTTCTCGCCACGATACATCTTGCCAAAACGATACTTGTAGGAAAGATCGGCCTGGTCAAGCAAGAGCGACTCTTCATTGAGCTTTCGTTCAAACATGAGCTTCTTCGATCGCCCGACGATGTGGAAGAGGGACTCCTCAAAGATCTTCTCCCTGTCGGCACTCAAGGTGTAGACAGCTATGGTGGAGTCCTGGTTCGCATCACCCTGCTCAAGAACCACCCTGATGATGATGGTAGCAGGCTGCCCCTTTTCCTCAGAGTAGGCAAATGAGGTCCCACTGAGGATCTGCAACGGATTTTCCGTCTCTTCCTGTGCGGTCACAATTCCTTTCAAGGCTTCAAGAGCACGTACAAAGGTGCTTTTACCGGCACCGTTGGGTCCAATGATGGCCGCTGTCTTGATAAGCTTGAGCTTATCATTGACTGCAACAACCTTTGACTCAGGAAACCTATTGTCCCTAATAGCCTCAAACGAAATGGTCTGGGCCGACTGTACGGACTTAAAGTTCGCTATGGTCATATCAAGCAGCATTCGCTACCTCCTTACTCACCCCACTGGGTGTACATCACAAAATCATTCCTTCCATCTTCCTGAACACCTCAGGCCATTCATTCAATACAGCAAGCATCCGACTGGCAAGCGTCTCATCGCCATGGTTGTCGGTTGCAACGATGTCGACCAGACCAGCTTCCAGATACGGCAAGGCAGAGCCACTCTCTGCAGATTCAACATTCACCTGCACCAAGGCCCCCAAGGAGCGGAGACGGGAAAGCAGGGGGCTTTCCGGCGTAAGCCAACGGTACCGCTCGACATGGGCAATAATGATCTTCAGATTCGAGCCCTGCAACTTCTCCAACCGGGGAATAAGGTTGGCAGGAGGCAAGGAGAGCCCAAACTCTACAAGGCTATACCTGCCGGCAATAGGGATGCTCTTCAGTTCTGGCTGGCTGCCCACAAACAACTCGCTTCCCAGGTAGGTCACCATTCCCATATCCAAGGCGATCTGCTCTGCCCACCTGTAGGTCTCACGAAGGGATTCAATCTTGGTCGTCACATACGGATTGTAGATATGGGGGGTAAAGGCGATAGAGGTGACCCCACTCTCTTTGTAGAGGCTTAACATCCTTGCATAGCCCTCAACCGAAACGTATCCGTCGTCGATAAGGGGGAGAAGATGACAATGGAAATCACAAAGGGCCATATACACTCCTGCAGGTGATTATACCCAGAAATCTCCGTTTGTGAAAGGATAAAGAGAAGAGAGTTGCATTTTAGGCTATCATTGGCCCTAAAACTCAATCAAGGGGGCTGCTTGAGTGCCTTCTTTGAGCATATGGTGCTTGACAACCTGTATCTCACTGACCATATCGGCTATCGCCAGGAGTTCTTGCGGGGCGGCCCGACCGGTAATGACCAGGTGGGGGAACCCCTTCTGGGCCTTGTGGTCGGCCAGCCAGAGGCAGATTTCCTTGGCATCAAGGTAGCCCAAGGTGAGGGTATAGGTGAATTCATCCAATACGATGAGATCGAAAGCCGAAGTCGATATCCACCTCTTGACCTGTTCCCACCCTTTTTTGGCCAGCACGGCATTGGTTATGTTGTTGTCCCCAACCCAGGTAAACCCACTGCCAAAACTCTTCCAGACAATACCCAGCTTCAAGGCTGTGCGATACTCTCCGCTGTCGAGTGTGGTGGGGTCCTGCTTGATGAATTGGGCAACAGCACACCTAGCCCCATGGCCCAAGGCCCTCATCATCTGACCCATTGCCGCAGAGGTCTTCCCCTTGCCATCCCCGGTGTAGACCATAAGGATGGGCTTTGCGATTTCTCCCATGGTTACTCCACCGTCACTATCTGTTTTTTCACAACACTACCCTCGCCAGAAACCGAAGAGCCGTCGATCTGTTTCATCGCCTCGTCCTGTTGGCTGCTGACATCTTTCAGGCGAAGCAGCTGGGCGTGGCTCCTTGAGTCCCCACTCCTGTTGTACACCTGGTTCATCAGCTCCAGGGCTTCAGAGTGCCGACCAAGGCCCTCGAGCAGGAGGGCTGCATTGTACCCGCTTGGAACATGGGAGTTTCGGTTCCAGCTTTGGATAAAGATATCATAGGCTTGCTGCAATGCCCCTCTTTCTGCCAGCTTGTATGCATCGCCGATGTCAGCCTTGGGCTTGTTGGCCATCAGGGAGACACGGCTCTCAATCCAGGTGGGGGAGAGCTGCCTGACAACCTGGGGGGGAATCTTCTTGACCATCCTGTCAAAGAGAGGGAAGAAGGAGGGGGCGAAGCCACTGGTATAGCCCCTCTCATCCCGGTCGGTGGTACTGGAGTCCTTTGCATAGATAGTCTTGCCCATATAGGTCTCACTCTCTTCCTGCATCGTAAAGCTGCGGGTTGCAATGATCCGGTTGGACTGGATATCCACAAAGGTATAGGTGAAGGTAACGGTCGCCTGCTGCTCCAGATAGAAAGCCCTTCCGGTTACCTTCTCATAGGAGACATCGGGTATTGGGGTTTTGTCAGGATCCCCCAGGTTTTCGGTGACCCACTCCTTGATATCCCTACTGTAGATCTGCTCCTCGCAGTTCATGTAGGAGACCGAGCTCCTTAGCAGGGCCTGCACTCCCTTCGCCTTGAGCATCGCGTAGGCATTCTCCCCATTTTTCCCGATGGTGAGGTAGGCGTCGGTAACCTCCGGCCCCATGACAGTGAAGTAGCCACTGTTCTGCATTGCATTGACAAGATACCTGCCCGAAGCCTCTGCAGTTTTTGCAGAGAGGCTGGAATCGAAGCCACTGGTCAAAGAAAAGAAACTGTCTGCGGAACCTTTTACCCAAGAGGAGAGTGGCATCCTAAAGGGAAAGTCGAAACGCTCAGTGGAGGCTATCGCTATGTTGCGGAATGCACTGACATCTACCTCTGCAGGCTCGAGATGGCGAACCCTGATGGAGGTGGCACAAGAGGTAAAAAGCATCAGAATACCAAGAAACCCAACTACTAGCAATGATCTTCTTCTCATGAGAGGACCTCCTCTGCCGCAAGATATTCAGAAGCCATCATGATGGCTCGGCCCATGCCCTGGCTATCGGCAATGCCTTTTCCGCTAATGTCAAATGCCGTTCCATGGTCCACACTGGTTCGTAGGAATGGCAGGCCCCAGGTAATGGAGATGGTCTGGTGGAAATCCAGGGTCTTGGCCGCTATGTGCCCCTGGTCGTGGTAGAGGGAGATAGCCGCACGGTACTTGCCCACCTTGGTCTGGTGGAAGACCGAATCGGCCCCTATCGGCCCTACCACGTTGACGCCAAGCCTCCTGGCCTCCTCGATCGCCGGCTCGATGGCCTTGCCCTCCTCATCACCGAACAGGCCGTGCTCCCCACAGTGGGGATTCAAGCCTGCAACAGCGAGAGGGAGACTCTGGTTAAAGATTGCTGAAGAGGTGGATATGGCATCGCAGCTGAGGATAGTCTGCAACAGGCTCTCCTTGGTAACTGCCTTGCAGGCGTCGGAGAGGGAGAGGTGCCTGGAATGGAAGAAGATCTTCATCCCCAGGGTATCGAACATGGTGATGGCATTCCTTGAGCCGGTAAGGTCTGCAAGGATTTCAGTATAGCCAATCTGGGGGATGTTGGCAGCTTTCAGAGCCTCCTTGTGCAGTGGCGGGGTCACAATGGCCTTACAGTGGCCACCTCCTACCAATGAGACACACATCTTGACTGCATCATAGGCTGCCTTCCCGCACATGGCGCTGACCTGTCCATAGGCAAACCGGGCAAGGTCGATACCCCCTATATCATAGAGGATACGCACAGCGCCCTCCCCTTGGGCCTCTTGCAGGGAAACAACACTATCGACCACAGCGTCAAAGCCCCCTTGCAGGGAGAGGTCGGAGGCAACTTTTTCAAAAAGAAGGGCAGAACCGACGACCACCAAAGGGGGAGGCAGCTTTGCGCCAGTCAGTACGGAAAGCACTATTTCGGGCCCGATTCCTGCAGGATCTCCCATAGGAATGGCCAGATAGGAAGCTATATTTCTCATGAGGTCAATCATACCAGCGTGAAACAGGGCTGTCCAGACTATCCGCAACTATCGGCAATTACCCATAGAACCAATTGACAAGTGAAAGAGCTTCTCTTACTGTTATATTCAGTAGGGAAGAGACGATTTTCAAGGAGTACAACCATGGCTAAATACCGTGATGAGGAAGAAGACCTCGATGATGAAGAAGATCGATATTTCAGCAGACTTGAGGATGAGGAAGATGCCTATCTAGCTGACTTGTACGATGCTCCGGAGGTGATAGAGTTCAGCGATGACGACGATGAACCTCTTGATGTTGAAGAAGATGAGGACGAGCTGCTCGACGACGGGTTTATGGTCGAAGGCGATGAATCGTTTGAAGATGTATTCTTCGATGACGACGATGATGAATTCGCAGACCTGGAAGACACCAACGAAGATCTCTAGGAAACGACAACCCACATTTCGTGATGGCCTCCCCTTTTTTGGGGAGGTTTTTTTGCAAGAGGAACAGGGAGTAGTTTTTACACCCTCAAACAGGGATAACGAGCACAAAAAACTTTTTCATGTTTCTATACAAAGATACTTGCAATGCCAGTTGTTCTTATGTATAGTAACATCATTATTAGGAGAACGACATGAAGAAACTTGCATTGCTCGCCTTGGCCCTGGTACCAATCCTCTTGTTCGCGCAGCCTGCTACTGAACCAAAAGCCGGCACCTATGCCATCGGCATCTCCAAGATGGTATCCCACCCGGCCCTCGATGCCATCGAACAGGGAATCATGGACTACCTGGATACCACCGACATCAAGGCAACCTTTGACCTGCAGAACTGTAATGCTGAGATCGGAACAGCCATAGCCATCGCGCAGAAATTCAAGAGTGACAAAAAAGACCTGGTAATCGGTATTGCAACCCCACCGGCCCAGGCCCTGGCCCAGGTAATAACAGACAAGCCTGTGGTTTTTGGGGCAATAACAGATCCCCTAGCGGCTGGGCTTGTGGCAAACTACAACAGGAGTGAACCGACCAACATCGCCGGGATCTCCGACCTCAATCCTGTCGAACTCCAGCTTGAAACCTTCTTTTCCATAACCAAGCTCAAACGGCTGGGCATGATATACACCAGCAACGAGGCGAATGGGGTTGCGATGATGGAACTCGCAAGGGACATTTGCAAGGCCAAGGGAATCGAGTTCGTTGCAGCGGCTGTGAGCAACTCCAGCGAAGTCAAGATGGCTGCCCAATCCATCATTGGACGGATAGACGGCATGTATATCGCAATCGACAACACCGTAGTAAGTGCCATCGCCGGGGTCAGCGATGTCTGTGCTAAGGCGGGTATCCCCCTCTTCAATACCGATACCACCAGTAGCGAGAACATCGATTTTCTCATGAGCTGGGGCTTCAACTACTACACCGTCGGCGTGGAGACAGGCAAGGTGGTGGAAAGAATCCTCAAGGGGGAGAATCCCAAGGATGTTGGGGCGATCTTCTTTGATGATCCTACCCAGTTCGAGCTCTGGTTCAATCTGGATGTGGCAAAAAAACTGGGCATCACCATCGACGAACGCCTGATCTCCTCAGCTGCAGTGCTTTTCAAGGATGGCAAGAGAGTAGAGAGACCGTGACGGTCCGAACAGTCTTTTCCATTTTTCAAACACCAAGGAGGATTTGGGAACCATTCCAGGTCCTCCTTTTTTCTGTATGCAGAGGTGCCAAACCTTGCAGGATGGATCGGGGTAAAGTACTGTTGAACAGAACACAGGAGGCAATCATGATGCAATCGAAACACACGACAAAGGTGGCGGCACTGCTGCTGCTTCTCCTTATACTGGTATTGGCCACATCCTGCCTTCCAACCGCCCAGATGCAGAACGGCAGGCAACCCTCCGGTTTCTTCATGGGCATCTGGCATGGATGGATAGCCCCCATCTCCCTGGTCGCAGGACTCTTCAACCCTGAGATACGGATCTACGACATATACAATACGGGTTGGTGGTATGACTGTGGTTTCTACATAGCCATCATAAGTGGATTTGGAGGAATCTCCCTTGCAAGGAGGGGCCCTGGCAGGAAGGAGCGAAGATAGGTCCACCCAGTGACCTCAAATTATGCATAAGTTATGAATTATTATTCAGTAATATGCATAATACGATTTACAAAACACAAAATTAAGTCTATAGTTTCGCAAAACGTCAGATTCCAATTTGGAGGACCCTTACATGAAATACACTTTGCGCTCTACAATCCTGGCACTCAGTTTGGCCGTAGCGTTGCTTTCTCCCATTTTCGCCGCAGGAACCAGTGAAAAGCCGGTAGCCGCTGGGCCAGCTACCTACAAGATTGGGGTATCCAAGCTCCTCGCCCATCCAGCACTGGATGCAGCAGAGAAAGGCATGATGGATTACCTGGCGACCACAGACCTGAAGGTTTCCTATGATCTGCAGAATGCCAATGGTGATATTTCAACAGCATCCTCCATTGCCCAGAAGTTCAAGAGCGACAAGGTAAGCGTTGCGGTCGGCATTGCAACCCCATCAGCCCAGGCCTTGGCCCAGGTATTCCCTGCAACGAGCACCACCCCAGTGGTTTTCAGTGCTGTTACCGATGCAACCGAAGCGGGTCTTGTTGCCGCAAACATCGCAGGCGTATCGGACAAGAACCCAGTTGAGGAGCAGATCAAGCTTCTGGCAGACCTCACCGGTGCCAAGACGATCGGTAACATCTACGCCTCAGGCGAGGCCAACGGTGTCATCCTCATGGAGATGGCAAAGGCTGCCTGTGACAAGCTCGGGATCGCATTCGTCTCTGCTGCCATCAGCAACTCCAGTGAAGTGAAGATGGCCGCCCAGTCCATCATCGGCCGAGTCGATGCCATCTATATCGCCACCGACAATGCAGTCATCAGTGCCCTTGCATCCATTGACGATGTCACCACCAAAGCAGGCAAGCCTCTGATGAGTGCCGACCCCTCGGGTGTGGATGGCCTCAATGCCATGATCGCATGGGGATTTGACTACTATAGCATTGGTCTTGAGACAGGTAAGGTCGTTGAGAGACTGCTCAAGGGAGAGAAGGCCGGTGCCATCGGAACCGTCTATATCACCGACCCCACAAAATTTGAGCTTTGGTTTAATCTTGATACCGCCAAGAAGCTTGGGTATACTATTCCGCAATCACTGCAGGATAGCGCAGCGGTACTCATCAAGGACGGAAAAACAATCAGACAGAAATAGTCTGGTGATTTTGCAGAACCGCCACTCTTGTATGGGAGCGGCGGTTTTTTCTGGGTAAGGGGTTTTACATGTTAGAAGGAATTTTCGTAGATGGCCTGGTATTCTCACTCATGGTCATTGGCATTCTCATCTCCTACAGGATCCTGGACTTTGCTGACCTGACCTGTGACGGATCGGTTGCAACTGGTGCCGCCGTAGCAACAATGGCCATCGTCAACGGCCTGCCGATCCCGCTGGCCCTGGTCCTCTCCTTTCTTGCAGGTGTATTGGCAGGTATGGTTACAGCGGCGATCCACAACAAGCTGAAGATTCCAGGCCTCCTGGCAGGAATCCTTACCATGACGATGCTCTACTCCATCAATCTGCGTATTCTGGGAAACAAGGCAAACGTTCCCCTTTTGCGTGTAGAGACCCTCTATTCCAAACTGCCCAAGATCTTTACCTACTTCTCCCCGGAGTGGGCTTCCCTCGTCGGAACCCTTCTGGTTGTCTTGTTTGTAAAGGTGCTCATCGATATCTTCTTCCGGACCGACCTGGGTGTCTCCATGGGAGCGATGGGAGGCAATGAGCAGATGGTCATCAGCCAGGGCATCAACCCCGAGGTCCTCAAACTGATGGGAATAGGCATCTCCAATGGCCTCATCGCCCTCTCAGGGGGAATGCTGGCCCAGTACCAGGGATTTGCCGATGCAAACCTTGGCCAGGGTATGATTATCCAAGGCCTTGCCGCCATCATGCTTGGCGAGTTCCTCTTCTCGACCAACAGGATATCCTTACTTACCTTGCGGGCAATCCTGGGGGCAATCATGTACAAGGCCCTGATGTTCTTTGGAAGGAAATATGGCTACATGATCCACATCACTCCCAATGACTTCAAGTTGCTTACCGGCATTCTGGTAATTGCATCCTTGTTCATAGCCCAGACACGAAGCGTCGCCTCCTCAAAGGGAGCAAAGAAAAAAGCCATGGCCCGCTCGCTTGCCCGTCATGAGGCTGCCTTGAAGGAGGAAAACTGATGTTAGACATTACCAATATGACCAAGGTATTCTACCCGGGGACGGTCAATGAGAAAATGGCCCTTGACGATGTGAGCCTGCATGTAAACAAGGAAGATGTGGTATGTGTGGTAGGCTCGAACGGGTCTGGCAAGTCAACGCTCTTCAACCTGATCAGTGGCACCTACCCTCTTACCAGCGGGAAGATCATCTTTGACGGAACCGATGTAACCCATAGCCCCGAGTATAGGCGAGCGATGACCATCGGAAGGATCTTCCAGGACCCTACCAAAGGAACTGCCGCGAACATGTCCATCGAGGACAACATGATCACAGCAGCCTCCAAAGGGATGAAGGGGCTGAGGATCAGCCTCAACAATGAGAA
Organism: Sphaerochaeta sp. PS; assembly: GCF_032144095.1. Lineage (NCBI taxonomy): Bacteria > Pseudomonadati > Spirochaetota > Spirochaetia > Spirochaetales > Sphaerochaetaceae > Sphaerochaeta > Sphaerochaeta sp. PS. Next base: position 101,159 of record NZ_JAVSNJ010000006.1, on the reverse strand, counting down.
GCGGGAGATGTTCAGGCACCTGCTGGAACCCATCGGGCTGCAAAACAGGCTCAAGGACAATGTAGGGCTGCTCTCCGGGGGACAGCGACAGGCCCTCACCCTTTTGATGACAGTTATGAGCAAGCCCAAGATGGTGTTGCTCGACGAACACACCGCTGCCCTGGACCCAAGGAATGCCCAGATCGTCATGGACCTTACCGAGCGATATATCAAGGAGTTCAGGCTGACAGCCCTCATGGTTACCCATAACATGCAGTTTGCCATCGATTTCGGCAACCGCCTGATCATGATGGATGAGGGGACCATCATCCTCGACATACGTGACGAGGAGAAGTCCAGGCTCACGGTCAATGAGCTGGTTCGCCTCTTCAAGAACTTGAGGAACAAGGAATTCACCAGTGACGAGGGCCTGCTTACCAAAGATTAGACCTTGGGCAGGAAAATCACCATGGCAAGGGAGTGTGGATAGGCCAGACCCTCTTGCCATTATATTTTTTCAACCATAAGATGGAGAAGAGGTCTTGTTCGTGAAAACACCAGCGTCACACTCTCTCGGGGAGCTCCTGTTCTCCCGTCAATATCTGTTTAGACTAATTGTCCCCTTGATAGCCGAGCAATTCCTCTCTGTGACCATAGGCATGGCCGATACCATGATGGTTGCCTCAGTAGGCGAAGCTGCCGTAAGCGCGGTAAGCATCGTTGACGGTATTTCCTTTCTCATCATCCAGCTCTTTGCTGCCTTTGCAACAGGAGGGGCCGTTGTTGCCAGCCAATATCTTGGCAGGAGGGACCATGCTTCAGCAAACGATGCCGCAAAACAGCTACTCATCCTCTCCCTGGTCGTCTCCACCCTCATGCTTGCCCTCTGCATGCCTGTGCGCGAGAAGATCATATCCCTGATATTCGGTTCCCTCGAGGCTGATGTCCTACGCAACAGCACCATATACTTCCGCTACATCCTGTTCTCGCTGCCCTTCCTGGCATCCTACAACTCCTGTGCGGCCCTTTTTAGGTCCATGGGCAACAGCAAGGTCTCCCTGATGGTCAGCGTCCTGATGAACGTCGCCAACATTGGCGGAAACGCCTATTTCATCTACTCGATGCAGATGGGAGTCAGCGGAGCAGGCCTTGCAACCATGCTCAGCAGGGTGCTTGCTGCTTTGATCATGCTCGTTCTGATCAGCAACAGGCAGAACCTCATCTTCATCCACAAGATATGGAAATTCGAGTGGCATTGGGACAAGGTCAAGAAGATCCTGCAGATCGGGGTCCCCACAGGCATTGAGGGCAGTGTCTTCCATATCGGCAGGCTCATGGTCCAGGGCTTCATAGCCTCCTTCGGTACGGCAGCACTTGCAGCCAATGCCATTGCAGGATCGGTCACCTCTATGGCAAACATACCGGGAGGGGCGATCAACATGGCCTCCATCACCATCATCGGGCAGAGCATCGGTGCAAAGAAACCCGACCAGGCTGTCTACTATGGGAAGAAGCTCCTGCTGTTTGCCTATCTCTCCATGGCCCTGATGGCTCTGCCCATCTACCTCTTTGCCGAGCCGATCGTGCGCATCTTCCAGCTCTCAGGCGAAGCGACGGTGCTTGCAACCAACATCATACGTACTGCCATGATAGCCACGGCCCTCCTCTGGCCAATGGCCTTTACCGTCCCGAACTTCCTCAGGGCTGCAGGGGATGTGAAATACACCATGGTCGTCTCGATGTTCACCATGTGGGTCTTCCGTGTCGGCCTGAGCTACATATTCTCCTTCTACCTTGGCATGGGGGTATATGGTGTCTGGTTCGGCATGTATATCGACTGGGTTTTCCGTGGCATCTTCTTTGTCACCAGGTTTTCCCGCCACAAATGGAAAACAAAAAAGGTGATCTGAACTAACAGACCACCTTCTGGACATTGCACCTTGCGAGAAGCTTAGGCCTCTTCGCTCTCTTCGATTCTGCTGGGTTCTTTTTTTTGCCAGAGCTTCTCAAGGGAGTAGAAATCCCTCAGCTCAGAGCTCATCAGGTGGATGACAATGTCACCACAGTCTATCAGCTCCCAACCATCACCCTGGGGTGACTTGTGGCGATTGGAGACATGCAGGTCAAGGTCGTTGATCTCACCCCACAGCTCATGTGCGACACCCTTGAGGTGACCGACACTGTTTACCGTGGCTATGATAAAACAATCAGCCCAGGAACACTCCCCTGCAATATCGAGGATATTGATATCCTGGCACTTGTGGTCTTCCAGAAACTGGGCAATCCTTTGTGCGTTAGCCGCTACTATCTCATTCATTCTATCGTTCTCCTTCACTCGAGCAGCAAGGCACCTGCAAGCCATCGGCCCAAGTACTCCTTCAACCACTTCCAATCGGTGTTTGTATCAATCGTAACGAACTGCCCGACATCATATGCGTGGCAGACTTTCATGCCCTCCAATAGGGAGAGCCCGTCAGGCAGTGCAGTAAGCTTTTCCAGTGTACTGACGAACGGGGTTTTCCTCAAGCGTCCTGCACTCTTTTGCAAAAAGTTCAGCCCTTGGTCATCGGTCATGTCTGATCGGGGGATTTGACCCCCTTCGCTGGCCAGGGTCCACACCAGGGATCGGACCTCGGCAAGGGAGGATTCATCGGTTCCGAAGTAGGCCTTGGCAGGGACTCCCACAAGGTCGACAACGGCCTCTCTTCGATCGAGGCCACTGATCCCTGCATACCCCTCTACAAGGGCCGAGGGAAGATTCATGACCACCAGGTGTTTTCCTTCGGTGACCAGAACCACGGCTTCCGGCCCGAAGAAGCCATAATAGGCTTCCTTGGTCTCCCCATTACAGCCGATGCCCAGGACCAAGGTAAGCAACAGCGGCAGCAGCAAGGGCCTCACAGGATCTTTCCCGAGAGCAGGTAGTGCGCAAGCTCCTTTGAGCAACGGGCTGAAACCTTCCCGTTGCTGGCCAGGTACGCATCCTGCATTTCCAGGATCTGCAAACAGAGCAGGTCAAGGGAGGGCAAGGAGAGCAACCCTGTTCGGACAGCCTCCGAAAGGTGGGTCCTTCCAGGCTCGATGAAGTCAGCGATGAACAACACCAGGCCAAGACGCCCCATCCCTATGCTTCCCAATGTATGGTAACGTACAGCCAGGCAGAGTTCTTCAGGATACCCCTTCTGCCTGAGAAAATGGGCACCCACCGGCCCATGCAACAGGACGGGGTCCTCCCTCTCCTCTTCTTCAAGGTCCAGATGCCACTTCTGTGCATAGGAAACCAAGGCCTCAGCGTCCCACTGCCGAACAATATCGTGTACCAGGCCAGCCTGATAGCACAATCCAGGGTCAATCGGTTCGCAGTACTGCTCGGCCAGGCTTACGCAGGTGAGGGCAGTTGCTTTGCTGTGCAAAAAACGTTTCTCGCTCAGAAGGGAGGAGAGCTCCTCCTCAAGGGCGATATAACCTGTTCTGCTGAACATAGTCAGCGACCTCCTCACTCATCAAAGAGCGGATATCCTGGGGAAGGGGCTCATCCCTGCCCAAGGAAGCACATGCTTCCCGTATGGCTGTGGAAGAGTCCTCAACCCGGGCATTGTCAATATACTCAAGGTCGACAGCATAGTCATGGAATGGCTTGGCTTCCTTGTCCCTTCGGATTACCACAAAGGAGACAAGTTCCTTCATCTCCTCATAGGCATGCCATTTGGGAAGGTCAGACAAAAGGTCGTCCCCCATGACCAGCCCCAGCCTGCCCCTGATGCTGTACTTCAGGTAGAGGTCCTTCACCGTATCATAGGTGTAGGAGACCCCACCGCGCTCGATCTCGCAGGGATCGCTGACCAGGGTAATGGGCGGGTCCTCGGGATAGAGACGCCCGTAGGCAGCAAAACTCAGATTGAGCATGTTCAGGCGGTGATGGGCCTCTACCAGGCTGGCATCCCGCTTGAAGTTATTCTGGGCAACAGGGACAAAGATGAATTGACGATATCGGGTGGAGGTTACCACCGTATGGACCAGGTGGAGATGCCCCAGATGAACTGGATTGAAACTTCCCCCTACCATTGCGGTAGAGACTGGCTTGACCACCGTCCTCCCCCCTAGATTTCGAAAGGCTCTTCAGGATATTCGGCATCAAGGTCCACATTTGAGGTGAACCCTCCACCGGTGTTATCGCTCAGAGTCTGCAGCGTCGGGTTTTCCGTATCGCCCACCATCTTGATGAACGACTGCTTCACTTCCTCGATACCGATATCGAGATAGACACACAACCCTATCACCTCTTTGTCGGGATACTTTGCCTGCAATTCAACCAGTCGTTCCTTGGTTCCCGGCTCATCGAGCTTTGTACCAAGAATAACCTGCTTCTTCTCCAAAAGCAAAGGTTCGAAGGATGCAAGTTCGTTGCAAAGGACCTCATAGGCATCGAGATACCTATCGTCACTGAGGTCTATGAGAAATGCCAGACCTGTCGTCCGACTGATATGCCTGAGGAACTTGATGCCCATGCCTGCACCTTCACTAGCCCCTTCAATAAGGCCGGGGATGTCGGCGAGGACAATGTCGTGGTCCCCATAGCGGAACATGCCCAGCTGGGGAATCTTTGTGGTGAAGGGGTATCCAGCAACCTTGGTTCGGGCGTTGGTAAGCATGTTGAGCAGGGAGGACTTACCCGCATTCGGGAAGCCCACAAAGCCAATGTCGGCGAGCACCAGAAGCTCTACCCCGATGCGTGCTTCCTCACCCTTTTGTCCTGGTTGGGCAAAACGGGGGGCCTGTCTGATAGAGGTCTTGAAGTGAAAATTACCCTGACCACCACGGCCACCGGTAAGGTAGACCCAACGTTCTTCTCCCGTAAGGTCCTTGATGACAGCCCCTGTCTGGGGGTCCTTGATGACAGTCCCTGGAGGGACGGGGATCTCAACATCCCTTCCATCGCGTCCGTAGCACTTCTCCCCGGATCCATTCCGGCCGTTTTCAGCCCGATAGGAACGAACCATCTTCAGATGGCCCAAGGTCCTGAGATTGTTCTTTACTACGAACACCACCGATCCGCCACGGCCGCCATCGCCACCGTCCGGTCCACCCTTGGGGATATATTTTTCCCGTCGGAAGGAAACACAACCGTTGCCCCCGTTTCCGGAGGCAACATCAATATAGGTCTCATCTGAAAATCCAAACATGCGTTCGTCTACTTAGGCCAAAAGGCCAGTTCGGTAGTTAAAACTACTCAGTTACGATGCTGATGTACTTGCGGTTCTTCCTTACGTGGAAAAGAACAGTACCAGCAGCCTTTGCAAAAATGGTAAAGTCAGAACCCACACCGGCATTTTCGCCAGGATGGAATTTGGTTCCGTGCTGACGCACGATAATTTCACCGGCCTTGACCAGCTGTCCACCGAAACGTTTTACACCCAAGCGCTGTGAGTTGGAATCACGACCATTGCGGGAGCTTCCGCCACCTTTCTTATGTGCCATTTTCCTTCCTCCTTACGCTATGATCTGATCAATGGTGATCAGTGAATATCGTTGTCTGTGACCCTGGGTCCTGCGATATCCTTTGCGGCGTTCTTTCTTGAACACTCTAATCTTGTCACCCTTCAGGCTTCCACCAAGGGTCGCTTTGACCTTAGCATCTGCTACATAGGGGGTGCCAAACTTTGCATTGTCCTCATCCACAATGGCGAGAACAGTTGCGTACTCAAGCGAAGCGCCTTCTTCGAGCTGGCCGATATAATCAACCTGCACGGTCTGGCCTTCGATTGCTTTGTACTGCTTTCCGAGAATCTCTACAAGTGCGTACATATCGATTTGCATCCTTACGTTTAGTTTGTGCTCAATCCTTATACCATGCATCAAAGAGAAGTTTCAAGGATATTTCTGGATAATTTGTTGAAAAACAAAGAAAAGGAGGTTGAAAACCTACCGAACGTTCGGTTACTATTAGCCATGCATACGACTTCAACCAAACAAAAGCTCATCCTTTCCCTCCTGGAACTGGGTGCAAAAAACGGGATTGACAACGTCTCCATCGCCCAGCTGGCAGAAGCGAACGGCATATCCAAGGCCTCGGTATTCCACCACTTTGCAAGCCGCCAGGAGATGGTATCCTCCCTCTTTGCCTACTGTGCAAAACTCGCCTACGAACAGCAGATAACCATACCGCTCAACGGAGCGGCAACCGATGTCCTCTTCAGGGCGATGGACCACTGGCATGAGGTCTATACGACCGAACCCCTGAGCTGGTTCTACAGCATCATCGAAGCGGAGAAGCTGACCCACAGCGAGGCCTCGGCCATCGCAAGCACCCTTTCGGAGATGTTTGACGGGCAGAGCAGGATCCTTATCGAGGCCCTTGCCGAAACCGGCAGGCTGGATGTCGAGGACTTGGACCTGGCTGTAGAGATGTTCAGCTCAACGGTGCAGAACCTCCTGACCAAGGTCCTGATCGGAAAGGATGAGGACCTGCCATGGAGAGAGGAGAAGTTCATTACGGGCTTCTGTGCCCTTTACCAACCTACATAGAGTGCAGGAAAGGGATCCCAACCAGGGCAAAGGCATTCTTGAGCACCTGCATCACCATAGCCGATAGTTCGATCCTTGCCCGTACGAGCTCCTTGCTGCCGGCCTTGAGTACCGGGTTGTCATGGTACCAGCGGGAGAACAGCCTGGAAAGATCGTAGAGATAGGTACACAACAAGGAGGGATCGAGCTCAGCACCCGAGCGGGCAACCACCTCAGGATAGAGGGCGATCTGCTTGATCAGCTCACGCTCGTCACCGAGGGTGAGCAAGCTGCTGTCGAAGCCTGTCTCCTCCCGATCGCCACCCTCACTCTCATACTTGCGAAGCATGCTGGAGATCCTGGCCCCCATATACTGCAGATACGGGCCTGTATTGCCATTGAACGAGATGGATTCAGCTGGGTTGAAGATCATATCCTTCAGGGGATTGACCTGCAAAAGGTAGTAGTTCAGGGCTCCCAGGGCTATAGAGGAGGAGGTCTTCTCCACATCCCCTACCAGCTCTTCCCGCTGTTTGGCACGGATCTCGCCAAGGGCGAGGGCAGTCAGCTGCTCGACCAACTCATCGGCATCGACTACAGTGCCTTCCCTGCTCTTCATCTTTCCCTCTGGCAGGTTGACCATGCCATAGGAGAGGTGATGGAGGTCCTGGGCCCACTCGTAGCCGAGCAGGGAGAGGACATGGAAGAGCACCTTGAAGTGGTACTGCTGTTCGCTCGCAACCACATAGATGAGGGAGTCAAATGGCCAGTCCTTGTGCCTCATGATGGCAGTCCCTACGTCCTGGGTCATGTAGAGGCTGGTGCCATCCTTGCGAAGCAGGACCTTCTTGTCGAGCTTGATGGACTCGAGGTCGACCCAAACCGATCCATCCTCCTCACGGTAGAACACCCCACTGTCCAACCCTTTGAGGATCTCACTCTTGCCAAACTTGTAGGTCTCCGATTCATAGTAGAAGTGGTCGAAGCTGATGCCCATGTTCTTGTAGCTTTCAGCCAGACCATCGAGGGTCCACTTGTTCATCAGGTGCCAGAGCTCCATCACCACAGGATCGTCCTCTTCCCACCTCTGCAGCATCTCCTGGGCCTGGGTCTCGGCACTGGGGTCCTCTTTTGCCCAAGCGGCGAACTTGACGTAGTACTTGCCTACAAAATGGTCACCCTTCATGCCGGTGGACTGGGGTGTCTCTCCCTCACCGAATTTCTGGTATGCCAGCATCGACTTGCAGATGTGCACCCCGCGGTTGTTTATGAGGTTTACCTTGCGGACAAGGGCCCCGTTGGCCTTCATGATGGCAGAGATGCTCTCCCCGATGCTGTCGTTGCGCATATGTCCCAGATGGAGGGGCTTGTTGGTGTTGGGACAGCTGAACTCAATGGTTATGCGCTTGCCACCCAGGGTGTTGTTGGTACCATAGGCTGAACCATCCTTGGCAATTGCAAAGGAGAGGGAGGTGGCCAATGCGCTCATGTCGATACGGATATTCAGGTAGGGACCTGCCACAAGCAATTCACCGAGAGGCCGGTCATCCCTCTTTTCAATTCGGGCCTTAAGCTCTGAAGCAAGCATGGGAGGAGCCATCCTGAGCAATTTCGCATAGGCGAAAAGCGGGAAGGCAAGATCGCCCAATTCGGGCTTCGGAGGGGTCTGGACTGTCAGGGGAGGTAGTGCAACCTCCTGGCCCAGAACCATTGTGGCGTAGGAAGAGAGTTCCTCTTCGACGAGGGTTTTCCATGATTGGCGTACAGTATCAAGCATTGTGTATTCCTTATAGTGCAAGTAGAGCAAACTATACTATAAACCAAAGTCATGCATCAAGGTGGATGCTGATCTCTCCGCTGGCAAGCACTTCCTCATTTCCCTCACTGTCAACTACCACAAGATGGGCATTCTCATCGATGGAGAGGGCCTTTGCCCTTCTCTCCTTCTTCTGCTGGAGGATGACTATCTCCTTTCCCAGCACGATCGAACGCCTACGGTACTCCTCAAGGAAAAGTCGCTCCCCCAAGGCATTGGAATACCCTATGAGAAGCCTGACCAACGTTGCCACCAGGGTAGAGGCGTCAATACCCTCGGGTATCCGGTCAGGACCCTCGTAGAGGGATTTCACGATCGGCCGAAGGGCGGGGGGGTACGCCTGTTGTGGGGTAGCGAAGTTTATGCCGATGCCCACAACCACCGAGGAGAACCTTCCCCTCTCCACATCCATCACCCCTTCGGTGAGGATGCCACCCACCTTCTTTCCATCCAGGAAGAGGTCGTTGACCCATTTGATCCCGCACTTGATGGAACAGACCTGCTCGATGGCAGAGGCCGCGCTAACAGCAGCTGCCGAAGTGATGAGGGAGGCCTCCTGGAACGAGGAGGTGGGATGGAGCACCAGGCTCAGGTAGATACCACCTTTGGGGCTTGCGAACTGACGTCCCAACCTTCCCCGTCCCCCACTTTGGCTGGAAGCGAGCACCAGGGTTGGTGAGGTGCACCCATCACTGGCAAGTTGCCTTGCATAGCGGTTGGTCGAATCGATGGTATCAAAGAGGTGCAGGACAACCCCAGGCAGGAGCCTCTCCAGCTTTTCCCTGGAAAACAGGTCCTCCCTTCTCTTAAGGGCATATCCACGGTTGGTGACGGCATCGATGAGATGCCCTTCATCACGGAGGGCCTCGATCGCCTTCCAGATGGCTGAACGGCTTACCCCAAGCTCGGTGGCGAGGATCTGTCCGGAAACATAGGTATCTTGGTTTTGGCTCAAATAGGAGAGCACTGCAATGGCTGTATTCATGAGGCTACACTATCGCAATTGTCAACCAAAATCAAGTTTACAATACAAATTGGATTGTGGTACCCTCCCCTTATGAAAACACAAAAGATCGTACTGACTGCTCTCTTCTCCGCCCTCATCATCGTAGGGGCATACCTACGATTCCCCCTCCCTCCCGTGCCCATCACGCTACAGACACTCTTTGTCATAACGGCAGCACTGCTGGGAGGAACCTCCATCGGCTTGGCCAGCGTCGCCACCTATCTCCTGCTTGGCGCGGTGGGCCTGCCTGTCTTTACCACAGGAGGTGGCTTGGCAGCCCTCTTCGGACCCACGGGAGGCTTTCTTTTCGGCCTGCTTCCGGCAGCCTTGCTCGCTGGCATCGCGGGAAACTATGGGAAGAAAAATACTGGAACATCCAACAGGACCTATCTGCTCCTCTGCATCCTCTTCGGCGTCCTGGCGAGCCTTGCCATCTACCTGGTCGGCGTCCCCTTCCTCAAGTACAACCGCTCCCTCTCCTGGGCCACAGCCATCAAGGCAGGCATGCTTCCCTTTTTGATAGGGGATACCGTCAAATTGATAGTTGCAATTAACCTGGCCCAGATATTCTCGCCAAGGGTCAGGAAATTTCTTGACGGGTCAGACCCTTCATAACCCGCCAGGTGCATTTCCGGCCAAAGGGGGAAAACCCCCTCATTTCTCGGCTCTTGCATATTCCGGCCAAAGCGCCGTATGCTGTGCCCATGAAAGAATGCAGAGAACAGAATTTTGATGCCACAGCCTTTATCCCTTCTTTTTTGGAAACATTCGACAGGGCAAAAGGCAACTCCAATTTTTACGGCATGAAACAGCTTCCCCAGATGTTGGAAATTGGGGAGATCGCCAATGAATTCATCGAGCTGATGTTCCCTGGCCGCTGTGGTCGTGACCGGATGGGCCTCAGTTTGCAGGAAATCCTGTTGGACCAGATGAACATGGTCTGTTCGGACCTCAAGACCCAGATTTTCCTAGCCCTGCGCTATGAGAAACCTGAGGAGGATGAAGAGGAGCTCAAACAAAAGAGCGAGCACATCATCAAGAGCCTCTGCGCCCTGCTTCCGCAGATACGCATCAAGCTCAAGCTCGACGCACGCGCAGGCTTTGATGGGGACCCGGCCGCCCGGACGGTACGGGAGGTGATCCTCTCCTACCCCTGCATCAAGACCCTTGCGATCCACCGCATAGCCCATGAGCTGTTCAGGATGAACGTCCCCCTCATTCCAAGAATGCTTAACGAGTTTGCCCACAAGGAGACCGGAATCGACATACATCCCGGTGCCGAGATAGGACAGTCGTTCTTCATCGACCATGGAACAGGTGTGGTAATCGGGGAGACCGCGGTCATCGGCAACAATGTGAAGATATACCAGGGGGTTACCCTAGGAGCCCTCTCCTTTCCCAAGGATGCCTGTGGGGCCCTCATCAGAGGTGCACGGCGCCATCCGACCATCGAGGACAATGTCACCATCTACTCCAATGCAACCATCCTCGGTGACATCACCATAGGAAAGAACGCCGTCATCGGTTCCAACGTATGGATCAAGGAGAGCGTCCCCGAGAACACCATGGCGGCCATCCAGGAGCCAAAGCTAACCTTCCGGGACCTCAACGGGAAAAAGCACTAGACTTCCCTTCCGCCCAAAAGCGCCATACGGCAGTAGTCCTCCCACTTTCCGTGGAGAAAGAGATACTCCCTGGCAATCCCTTCACAGACAAAACCCAAGGACTCGGCAAAACCGAGACTTGGGTAGTTTTTTGTCATGATGGTAGCTTCAAGCCTATGGAGATTCAGCGTATCGAAGGCATAGTCTATGGTGGCCTTCACCGCTTCGCTTCCGATACCCTGGCGTTGCCATTTCTGGGCTGTGCTATAGCCGAGGGTGGCACTCTGCAAGGTGCCATAGGTGATGTCGCTCAGGCTGGCCGTTGCGACAATTGCAGAGTGGCCCTTTCTGACAAACACTAGGGGAAGCTTACGCTCCTGTTTGTAGAGGGAGGCCTGCTTTTCGCATAGTTTCTGAACGTTACCGAGGGTATAGTACCTGTCGTCACGCAGGGGTGAGAATTGGGCGAAATGCTCCCGGTTCTCCTTTTCATAGCAGAGCAGCTGTCTGGCAGCACGTTCGTCCACCACAAGGGCCTCAAGCCGTTCGGTCTCAAAAAGCTTAAGCATGGCAGAGGACGATGGGCTTTCCGGTCCCCTCGTCAAGGGGGGCGAACACACCCCGGACCAACAACCCTTCCCGGGCAAAGAGAGGGGCATTAGGGACCTTCACCTCAAGATAGTTGCCACTGAGCCCATACCAGGAACCTGCCTTGCGGTTCTGCAGTATCACCTCTGCTTCCTTGCCAATCTGGCGTTGCACATAGGAGTTGTACAATCGGTCGGAAAGCTCCCTGAGCCTGAGGGCCCGGCTATCACGGAGGCTCTCGGGAACCCTGTCACTTGCCTTGAACAACGGGGTGTCAGGGCGTGGGGAAAAGGGGAATACATGCATCTGGGCAAACTGTTGCTCGGAGAAGTAGCGGAAAGTCTCTTCGAACTCCTCATCCCCTTCACCAGGCAGGCCGGTAATGACGTCGGCTGCAATGAAGGGGTCGTCCTTTGCCAAGCGAAGCCTGTCAAGGATTGAGGAGAGTCCCTCGATGTCATAGTGCCGGTTGACCCGGCTGAGCACCTTGTTGCTTGCACTCTGTACGGGAATATGGAAGTGTGGCTGCATCCTTGGGTCGGAGAGTGTTGCAAGCAACCTCTCATCGATATGGTCAGGCTCAAGGGAGCTGAGACGAAGGCGGATGTCCGGTCCCAGCTCTGCAAGCAGCTCTTCGAGCAGCCCTCCCAACCCCTTGTGGGTATGGTCATACATGGTAAGGTTCACCCCTGTCAGCATGATCTCGCTGAAGCCTGCCGCCTCAAGGGCAAGGGCACGCTGGACAACTGTCGCACTATCCAGGGAGACTGCCTTGCCCCTTGCAATATGGACCCGGCAGTAGGCACACTCATTGTCACAGCCATCCTGCACCTTCAAGAACGAGCGGCTGTGGTAGGAGAAGGATGCTGCATCGTAATCGAAGACGGAAGCCTGGCCGTCGCTGAAGGAGAGACAGCCGCTCTTAAGGTCGAAACCTGCCACAAGGGATGCCTTCAGATGTTTTGCGAGCTTCAAAAGATGGGCCTTCTTCTCAAGAGGGACGACGATCACATTGTCGGAAAGGGTCTTCAGCTCTTCCTCGTTGACCTGGGCATAGCACCCTGTCCCCAGCACAACCCCTGAAAGGGCAAACTTACGGATCATCCTCCTGGCTTTCTGTTCAGCCTTCGAGGTAACCGTACAGGTATTCACAATATAGAGATCGGCTTGCTCGCTCTCCCCGACGATAGTGAACCCCTCCTGGGAGAAGGAGTCTGCAATTGCTTCACTTTCGCACTGGTTGAGCCTGCAGCCCAAGGTATAGACACATACGTTCAAAACTTTCCCTCCTGGTCCTTAAGCGTCTGCATTACTGTGTCGACAGCCCCCTTGAGGCCCATACGCATCTGCCTTGCATACGGGTTGTACCGTTGCAGGTCATAGAAGAGCTGTAGGGGGTCGTTGCAGGTCTGCTCCACGATGGAGATGAGGCTTCGGTATCCAGTAGTGGCAAGCTGGGTCTCCCCAAGCGAGAGTTCCGAGAGTGTCCTGCCCACAAAATGGGTAATTCCCTGGGACCAGGCGGCTTCACGGTCATGCTGGTCAGGGCTCATCATATGGACCTTCAGTTTCCACCGGGCAAACTCATTGACCCAAGCATCGACCACCTCTTGCGGGGCGTGTACCGGGCAAAGGACCAGAGGCAACCCCTCAACCCCATGCTTGCCGGAATCGGGGCCAAACATGGGATGGGTTGCTATGCATTGCACATCCTGGGAGAGTTTCTCGCGCATGAGCTTTGCAGGATATATCTTTACCGAACAGGTATCCATTACCAGGGTCGAGGGCTTGATCCGTGAGGCTGTCCTTTCCAGGACCTCGGCAAAGGCGCTGATGGAGACACAATAAAAGAGCACGTCACAGGCGAGGACTTCGTCCTCACTGCCGAGCTTCACCCCACACGGGGCACTTTGTGCACTGCGTCCATACCCTATGACCGTAAAGCCATGCTTAGCGAGCTCACTCGCCCAAAAAGAGCCAAAACGGCCAAGACCGTACACACCTATCTTCACAGTAGTATTCATTGCCGGCATTGTACTGAAAATATCCCTTGCTAGCAAGAACTTGGTTGCATCCGGGCAAAGAGGAACAGGAAGGCCAACGCAAGGACCATGGTGAAGCTCAGGACAACCAGGGCCCCATCCAAGCCGGAGCGGATGCTTATCAAGGCGATGAGGGCAGGGAGGGTCAGTCGCCCGATGACAGCACTTACTGAGTGCATGTTGGCAATCTGCACCATATCCTTTGGCCAGGTGTGCACCTCAAGCAACTGGCAGGCAGGATTGAGGGCCCCGAAGGAGAATCCAAGCAGTACCATCGCCACAAGCCCAATGGCCAGGGTGTTGCCCATCACAAGCAGGGCCGTGGAAGCGATGCCAAGGGTCGTGAGCACCTTCAAGAGTGGCAGGGAGGTATTAGCCCTATTGGCAAGGGGGATGACAAGGAACCTGCTTACCGTGCTGCCTGCAAAAAAAAGGGAGAGGGAGAGCCCCACCTGAACAGGTGTTGCCCCTCTGTTCTGCTGCAAGAAAAGCAGGGGGTAGACTGTACAGCAGTATTCAACCGCACTGAAAAAAATAAGATAGAAGAAAAAGGAGAGGAACCGTTTCTGCCGTAAAAGGGAAAAGCTCTGCACAAACGAACTCTCCATCCCTTCGGAACCAAACAGATGGGGAACCGCCCTCGCCTTTGGTATGTAGAGGGCAAAGAGGATGCTCATCCCCAGGTAGAGGGCGGACATCTGGTAGAACCCCAGATACCAGCGATTGGCCTTGATGAGCGAGATGTAGAACCCTGCAAAGACGCTTGCCACGCTCCATACCAGATGCATCAGAGGGATGTTGGTCCGTTTGTGCTGGGGGTCGGAGAGTACCATCACACTGAAGCTGTTTGTCCCATAGAAGTACCCGAGCCAGGCCTGCACAAGGAAGAACAGGGTAAATGCGAGGGCGCTTCTTGACATGCCCATCCCCAGTAGCCCGACAGCGGAGCCGAGAATCCCCACTACCATGAGAAGGTAGGGACCCATCCGTCTGACAAGGATGGGAAGCAACAGGAAGGAGAGCAGCGTCCCCACCTGGCTGAGGCTCATCAGGGCGCTGAGCTGCGAGATGCTCAGCGAGCAGGCACTCTGGATTTCCGCACTCAGCCCACCGAAGAGGTTTGAGCCGATGGCGGTCACCGCTATCATGGCGAACAGGAGGGTTTTGATCTGCATATCGACAGAACAATACCATATTCCAGAGGGAAACACACCACTTGGATGCACTTTCACAACTGCATCAATCGTGATATCCTAGCCGTAGTACAAACCAATTCCGGTCAAGGAGCAGAACCATGACATTTGCAGAAAAAATGAAGGCCCAAGCCATTGCGGCCAACAAGAACCTTGTTCTCGCAGAAGGGACAGAACAGAGAACCATCCAGGCTGCACGCAAGATCATTGACGAGAAGATTGCCAAATCAGTCACCCTGGTAGGCGATATTGAAGCCATCAAGAAGGCCGCCAAGGGTGTGAACACCTCCTTGGAGGGAATCATACTTGAAGACCCCCTAACCAACGAGGACCGAAAGAGCTTTGGGCAGGCCTACTATGAACTGAGAAAGCACAAGGGCATGACCGAGCAGGAAGGCTACGACGGGATCGTCGACCCCTTGCGCTGGGCAGCAATGATGGTCCGTCTCGGCAAGGCCGATGCAATGGTCGCCGGTGCTGAGAATACCACAGGAAATGTTCTTGTTGCGGCCTTCAACATCATCAAATGCAAACCTGGCATCAAGTATGCCTCCTCATGCTTTGTCATGGCCACCGACAAGAAGGACCTGGGAGCCGACGGCTCGTTCATCTTCGCCGACTGTGCCACCATCCCCAACCCAACTGCAGAGCAGCTTGCCGAGATCGCAGAAGCCTCAGCTGAATCCTGCAGGACCTTCCTCCAGGCAGAACCAAAAGTGGCGATGCTCTCCTACTCCACCATGGGATCTGCAAAAGGCGACCTTGTCGACAAGGTGATAGGTGCAACCAATCTCATCAAGGCAAAGCTACCCAACCTTGCAGTTGATGGGGAGCTCCAGCTCGATGCAGCCATCATCCCCAGTGTTGCCAAGAGCAAGGCCCCTGGTTCCAAGGTTGCAGGAAACGCCAACACCCTCATATTCCCCGACCTGCAGGCCGGAAACATCGGATACAAGCTGGTGCAGAGACTTGCCGGAGCCGAGGCCTATGGACCGATCCTCCAGGGCTTTGCCAAGCCGATCAGCGACCTCTCCAGAGGCTGCTCCGTCGATGACATCGTTGTCACCAGTTCCATCACCCTAGCCCAGGCGGCTGCACTGTAAAGAATCCAAGGATTCTCTTGTGGACAGGGCCAGTTCATGCTGGCCCTGTTTCTGTCTGATTGTCTCTCCATCTGGTATTTGGTAGTATGAGCACACCCTCAAGGAGCCTTCACGATGGGCATTTCCCCAAAACACCTCGACCTGTTTGACACTACCCTTTCGCCGAGGGCCATTATCTGGGCCCTGGCCTGGCCGACCATCGTCGAACAGATACTGCAGGTGACCGTTACCTTCGCCGACTCTGCCATGGTAGGCTCGCTTGGGGCTCAGGCCACAGCTGCAATCTCTGTTACCAGCTCGACCATATGGTTGGTGAACGGGTGGATGAACGCCCTTGCCCTCGGTTTCGGCGTCCTTATGGCGAGGTTCCTTGGTGCCGGGAAAAAGGACCGGGCCAAGCTGGTGGTGCGGCAGGCACTGATGGCCTCCCTCATCTTTGGGTCGGTCCTCACCCTGCTCTTTTCCCAGGTTGCACGATTTCTCCCCCAGTGGATGGGCTCTGAGGTGGCAGTACAACCCTTGGCCTACCAATATCTGCTGATGATTGCCATCGGCTATATCCCCAACCTGCTGATGATCACCATCAGCGGCCTGTTGCGCCTGAGCGGGGACACAAAAAGGCCCCTCTACCTCAATGCCTTCAACAATGTGACCAACATCCTTTTCAACCTCTTCTTCATATTCCCCGCCATCACCATCGGACCGGTCACCCTCCCTGGCCTTGGTCTGGGGGTTCAAGGGGCTGCCTTGGCAACAACACTGGCCTGCAGCCTGACATCGGTTTTGTTGCTTCGCCTGCTTTTCAGGGGAGACCACCCCATCAGGATCACGTTCAGGCAGAGATGGAAATTTGATGGACAGATCCAGAAGCAGGCATTGAGGTTGGCTCTTCCTGTAGCCCTTGAGCGGTCAACCCTCTCCTTTGGACAGATCATGCTCACCAAGATGGTGGGAACCCTGGGCACCACGGCCTTGGCAGCCCACTTCCTGGCGATCTCTGCAGAGTCGATAACCTACCTTCCAGCCTCAGGCTTCTCCACCGCTGCCACCACGTTGGTGGCACAATCCCTGGGTAGGGATGACAAGGTCCTTGCAAAGAACTATGCAGACATCTGTGTCCTCTGGGGAACAGTGATGATGAGCGTCATGGGCCTGGTACTCTACCTTGCCGCCCCTGTCCTGATGAGCTTCTTCACCCGTGAGATGGGTGTCATACTCCTGGGAGCAAAGGTGTTGCGCATCGAGGCCTTTGCACAGCCTGCCTTCGGCCTTTCCATCCTGGTCTTTGGGGTAATGAGAGGTGGTGGCGACACCAAGGGCCCATTTCTCATCTCCCTTGCGGGGATGTGGGTCCTGCGCCTGCCTTTGGCCTGGTTGCTGCTCAGCACCACAAGCCTAGGGCTTCAGGCTGTCTGGATACCCATGATGAGTGACCTGGTGCTCAGAGGCATAATCTGTCTGTTCAGCTATCGCAAGGGCTCCTGGCTCAGCAGCTGGAAACAGCCTCACTGATCGATATGAAGTGTTCCCAGGAGAGCTGTTCTGCTCGCTTTCCGGGATCGACACCGCTCTTTTCCAGGATGGAAGCTACCCCATCCTTCCCAAATCGGGCACCGACATTCCCGCTGAGGAGATTGTTCTTTATCGTCTTGCGCTTTTGCGAGAAGAGGTCCCGCACTACAGAAAGAAAGACTGCCCGAATGGCCTTGTCAACCAGAGGCTGTTCACGCTTGACCATGGTGATGACACTGCTGGAGACATTGGGTTCAGGGTAGAAGCAGCTGCTGCTGATGGTAAAGGCTGTCTTGACCGTATAGTCCATCTGGGCAAGCAGGGAGAAGGAGGACCAGGCTTTCTCGCCGGGGGAGGCAGAGAGGCGGTCAGCTACCTCCTTTTGCAGGGTATAGACCATTTTCTCAGGTAGGCATTCGTTTTCCAGCAATTTTGCGATGACAATGGAGCCGACATTGTAGGGCAGGTTGCCACAAATCCGGTCGGGTGTCCCTTCAGACCGAAAAATCTTCTCCCAGGTCTTCAGGGCATCGCCCTCAACAAGGCGGAAATTCTCGTCATCAACAAAGGCCTGGGTGCTCAGGATCCTGCAAAAACCATGGTCGATCTCAAAGGCGGTGACGGCACAGCCTGTCTCCAGGATATTGGCTGTCAACGAACCGATGCCAGGGCCAACCTCCCACACCTTCATCTGGGGCTCGAGGGAGAGCTCATTGACAATATTTTCCCGAATATGGCGGCTGAGCAAGAAGTTCTGCCCAAATTTCTTGCTCATGGACAACCCTTCTGCATCAAGCAGTCGTGTTATTGCCTTTGGTGAATCGTATGCGAACTTCCAGCTCATAGGAGTCTCTCCTTCGTTTTTGCAAAGCCCGTTCAGCATAGCCAATAGAGGCAAGGCAGGTCAACACAACACAGAGGAAGGCAACAAAATCCCCGAGGGTGAACCCCCCTTCGAAAAGGGAACCTCCAAAGGCGAAAAGAGAGACCAGAGCCCGGTACAGGATGGCCAAGGCAAAGGCAGCAGGGGAACCAAACAGGAATGCCAGGACCGAGCAGGCCATGGTCCAGAATATGAGCGTGGAAGCAATGGGGGCGATGAGGATACCCGTCATCTGCCAGCTTCCCCATGCTGTCAGGGTAGGCAAGGCGGTAAAGAGCACAGCATATGAGGAGGCGAGCAAAGGTTCGAGGAGCTTGGGCCGATAGAAGGAAAAGAGCTTGTTGCAGAGCAAACCACCATAGGCTGCATAGCTGAACAGGCTGCCCATGCTTGATAGGGCCGAGGGGAAGAGGAAGGTCTGGATGCAGGCAGTGGCGAGGTAGCCGTAGTGGCTGGAGAGGGGTCCTGTAAGGACAAGGGAGAAGAGGGCCATCCCCATCGCCCGAACCAAGGAGGGTTTGGGACCGGCAAGCACCACATAGAGCAAGGGCAGGCAGACCGATACCGCCCTAGCCCTTCTCTTGCCGAGGAGAGGGGAAAGCAGGAAAAAGAGCACTCCGATGAAAAACTGCAGGTGCATCCCCGACAGGGCAAGGGTGTGTGCACAACCGCTGGCCAGGCTCATCTGTTTGAGCGGGAATGCGGCATCTGTGCTCCTGCCCAACAAGAGCATCAGGGCAAGAGAGCGGCTCTCCGCTTCAGGAAGGAGTGCATAGAAGCGCCTCTCCACCAGGGAAAGCGCCTTTCTTCTGAAGATCCGAGCACGGCTAATGGAGAGAGTCTGCAGAGAATCGGCAAGGAAAAGAGTTCCCTCTGGGGAGAGTTTGCCTCTGAGGTATACCCTACTGCCACTTACCAGAACCTCATCCACCTTGGCCAGACAGGGCAATATGCCCCTGGCGCTGCCCTGGGCACTATCGCTGGTTCCACAGCTGGAGAGTTGGAGACGCAACAGTTGCTTCCCACTTTCGCAAAGCAGGGAGTCCTCACAGAGCGTGCCGCTTACAGAGGCTATTCGGTCATCGACAAAAGCCATCTCCACCCTGTTGGCATGGGTAGCCCACCCAAACAGGGCATAGCAGAAGAAACAGAGGGTAGTGAGGGTGACGATGGTTTTCTTGAGGCCCTGTGCAAAAAGCAAGGACAGGGAGGCAACGACACAGAGCAGAGAAGCTGTGGCAAGAGGATAGTCAAGAAGCACACTGCCTTGGGAGGAAAGAAAGAAAAGAAGGGGCACGCCCACAACAATCGAGAGGCGCACCCAAAAACTTCCACGCATGCCCCTTAAGGTGGGGCCGTATCCACCTTGCTTCAGCCGGCCTGTTCGGAAAGGGCGACCACAAGGGCGAGCAAAGGCAGGTCCAGCTTTTGTTGCATGGCAAGATGAAAAAGCCGTTGGGAGAGCTTGATGTGGGCTCTGCCGGAGGCCCTCACCGAGCGGAGGTTTCGGTAGTAGCGCCAGAGGTTTCCCTGCCTGATCTTCAGGTGCAGCTCCAACAGCTCAAGGAATTCTTTTGCCCAAGGGCCTTTCTGATCGTCGGAAAGCAGGACAAAAGGCTCCTTGGTAACGAGACAGAGGGTATCGCACACATCATGCAGGTCAAGGCTAGCAATATCCTGCAGGAAGGTCTCAAGGGCAAAAAGCTCTTCCTGCTGTTGGTAATCGGGGCTTCCGGCTGCACCCTTGAGCTCATACCTTCTCTCCAGGGCCAAGGACGACCGGGTATCCCGCTTGGCCAGCATGACCCAGCAAAAGATGGTCAGCCCTGTGCTGCCAAGCGTCTCGTCCACCATCGGGATGGGGTCGCGGATGGCAAGGGACATGAAGAAGTAGGTCACCATGAAAACCACGGCACAGATCAGGAGCCTCGGGATATACTGCTTGTCCTGGATCCACCGGTCAACCGAGAAATCGATGGCGCTATAGAGGGAGAAGGAAGCCTCATCCTTCTGGGCCTTGGTAAGCATGCCGCTGCTTTTGAGCACCACAGAGGTATCTTTCTCCATCAGGGCGACCTTTTCAGGATCCAGATAGGGGCTGAGGTAGAGATTGGAACCAACCTTTCGTAACAATGCGTAACAGGTAATCACTATAATGCCGCCTTAAACAGTTCGATGAGACCAGGAAGCGATTGCTGAAGGGCCTGCCTACCCTGTCCTGTCGCTTTGACAAACAGGTAGTATTTGATCTTTGGTTCGGTACCGCTGGGGCGAACCACCAGTTTCTCTCCTGAGGAAAAGTGCATGATCAGCACATCCGCGGATGGATAGCCAGTATCCTTGCCTGCAAGGAGGTCCTTGGTGGCAACAATGGCCTTTCCTGCCAGCATATCCCCTTCCTTGAGGTTTCTCAAGTTCTCCATGATGAGGGCCATCTTCTTCTTTCCCGCCGACCCTTCATAGTCCCGTGAGAATACTATCTCGGTACTGAAGCCATACTCCTCGTAGATTGCATCCAGGCGCTGTTGCAAGGAAATGCCTTGGGTGGCGTAATAGCTCATCATCTCCACGGCAACCATGGCTGAACTTACGGCGTCCTTGTCCCTTACAGAGGAGACGGTGAGATAGCCATAGCTCTCTTCACAACCAAAGAGGAAGTACTCCTTCTGCCCCTCATCCCTCTCCAGTGCCGCTATCTCCTCAGCGATATACTTGAAGCCAGTGAGCACATCCTTGCACCTGCCACCATGCTTTTCGGTTATATCCCTGACCAGGTCAGTGGTGACCAGGCTTTTTACGCAGACAGGGGTCCTGGTATCTTTCGAGGCGTGTATGAGGTAGTCGCAAAGCAGGACCGCTATCTGGTTGCCGCTGAGCAGCTGGTAGGTATCCTTTGCAGGGGAAAGGGGAATTGCAATGCCCAACCGGTCAGCATCGGGGTCGGTGCCCAGCACAATATCGGCCTTGCTCTCTACCGCCAGGGAGAGGACCCTCTCCATCGCCTGTGCACTTTCAGGATTGGGAAGGGTCACTGTGGGGAATGCGCCGTCGGGCTCCTCCTGCTCCTTGACCACCACACAGTTGATGCCGACCTCCTCCAACAGATGGCGAACCGGCACATTGCCTGTTCCATGCAGAGGGGTGTAGGCCACGGTTATGGGACTGCCATAGACCAGTGAGGGCCTTCTCAGGGAAGAGAGGACCATCTCGTAGTAGGCCTGGTCGACCTTGTCAGGGACAGGGACCAGAAGCCCCTTGGAACGGGCACTCTGTTCGCTTATGCTCTGGATCTCTTCAGCCTTCACGGAGTTTGCACGCTCGGCGATGCTGAAGTCATGGGGAGGGGTAACCTGGCCACCGGAGCGCCAGTAGACCTTGTACCCATTGTACTGGGAAGGGTTATGGCTTGCGGTGATGACGATGCCTGCGGTGGTCTTCAGATAGCGCACTGCAAAGCTGAGCATCGGCACCGGATGCAAGGTAGAGTAAAGGAAAACCGATATCCCGTTGGCAGCGAGCACCAGCGACGCTTCCATGGCAAACTTTTCGCTGAAGTGGCGGCTATCATAGGCAATGGCTACTGAGGGGTTTTTGGACTCTTCGTTGAGGTAGTCACTCAACCCCTGGGTGACCTTGCGGACAATGAAGGAGTTCATCCGGTTGGTTCCCCCACCGAGGACTCCCCTCAGCCCAGCAGTCCCGAAGGATAGGCTTGTATAGAAGCGGTCGTAGAGGTCGTCCCATTGCTCTTTTTCAAGGGCCTGTACTACTTCATCGCGAAAAAGGGGTTCCTGTTCAGCTTGGATATAGGCTTCTGCCTTGTTTCTCAGATCTTTTTCATTGTACGTCATTGATAGCTTCCTCCAGTTCTTGCACAGAATCCACTAGGGTAGATGCCGAGAGTGCGGCAAGTTCTTCCCTTGGCCTAAAACCCCACGAAACCAGGATATGTTGACAGCCAGAACTCTCCGCTGTCTGATAGTCAACTTCAGAATCGCCTACATAGAGCAAATTTTCAACAGGCAGACCTATTTTTTTGGAAAAATAGAGGATCCCTGCCCTGTCGGGCTTGCGGGGAAAACCATCGCGCATCCCCCTCACCCATGCAAAGCCAATCTGGGGAAACAGGGTCCGCACCACATCGACGGTAAGCCCATCCTCCTTGTTGGAGAATACTGCCAAAGGAATGTGCCTTGCATCCAGCCTTTCCAACAAGCCAGTGATACCTTCGTAGGGCTTGCTCTTGATGCAGTGGTGGCTTCGGTAGTACTCCATCATGCCTGCATACATCCGGTCGATCTTCGCCTCCGAAAACTGTACGCCCCTGAGGAGGACCGCCCCTATAAGGGCATTTCTCAAACCACGGCCTACCACCCGTTTTGTCATCTCGACATCCAGGGCTTCCAGTCCTTCCATGGCCAGGGCCCTGTTCAGGGCATCGGCTATATCTTCTATCGTATCAACGAGCGTTCCATCAAGATCGAACAGGATGGCCAACACGGGTTTTCTCTGCATAGGCATAGTATCGGGTATCTGAGTGGGGCGAGTCAACAAACGTTTTGACAAAACCTCGCGGTTCAGCTACTGTTATACCATGCAAACCATTACAATCAAGGATGGAAAAGAGAAACAACTTTTACGCCATCATCCATGGGTTTTTTCCGGTGCAATCGATTCTGTACTCAACAAAGAGGAGACAGGCGTTGCAAAAACAGTCACACAAGAGGGCTCATTCATCGCCTGGGGTTGGTACGACCCTACTAGCCATATTCCGCTCAGGTTGCTCAGCTGGAACGAAAAGGAGACCATCGACGAGAGGTGGTGGGCCAAGACCATCACCTCTAGCGTGCTACGCAGAAGTGCCTTCTTTTCCGACAAGGCAACCCCTACGACGACGTTCCGCATCATCTTCGGCGAGGCGGACATGCTCCCCGGCCTGGTTGCCGATGTCTATGGGACACTGATCCGCATTGTCATCAGTGCACGGGTAGCCTGGGACCATAAGGACATCATTGTCGCCACGTTGGATAAACTCTTGCAACCTGCCATGATCATCGTCACCACCGACAGCGCATTCTGTGCGATCGAGCACCTCAGCGAGACGGTGCTGTTCTATCAGGATGGTGCCTATTTCACCCCGAGCAAGAAACTCGATGCCATCAGGTTCCGTGAGGACGGGCTGTTGTACGAGGTCATCCCTGGCAAGGGGCAGAAGAGCGGCTTCTACTGCGACCAGAGGGATAACCGAAAGGCAATCGAACCATACTGCAAGGATGCAACGGTGCTCGATGGCTGTTCCTACACAGGGGCCTTCACCCTCCATGCCCTGAAAGCCGGTGCCAAATGGGTCGACCTGATAGACAGCAGTGCAGTTGCCCTCAAGCAGAGCCTTGCCCATGTGCACATCAACCAGGAGGCAGGCTCCATACCCGCTGAAAGCAGGGACAGGGTCAACATCATCAAGGCCGACATATTCAGGCAGATGAGGCTCATCGAGGCCAACAAGTATGATGTCATGATCCTCGACCCACCAAAGCTTGCCCAGACCAAGGCCCAGGCCGAAAGCGCATCCAAGGCGTACAAGGACCTGAACCGCCTGGCTATGGAGAAGATCAAGGATGGAGGCATCATCGCGACCTTCTCATGTTCCGGTGCCATCTCCAGCGAGATGCTCAGGACCATCCTTGCCTGGAGTGCCCAGGATGCCAAGGTGGAGATTCAGATCCTGAAAACGCTGGGTCAGGCAGAGGACCATCCCATCCGCATCTCATTTCCCGAGTCGGAATATCTCAATGGCTTTCTGATCAGGGTAATTCGTTAGCTGGCCTGGGGTGTTGGGGTATCGTCAGGATTGGACCTGTCGGTTTCTATCATGGCTATGAGAAAGCTCAGCTGCTCAAGCTGGGCCAAGATAGCCTTAGGGAGAAACTCTCCATCACCACCTGAGCTGTCGATGCCTCTTAGGGCGTAGGAGTAGTCCTGCATGACCGTAACATCAGGGCCAAGCTGGAGGGCGAGAGGCATCGTTTCCTCGAGATTGTAGCGGCAACGTCGGAAGATGGCGTTGCCTTGCTTGTCCCCATTTGCGCAGGCCCCAAAAAGCCTGCAGATCAGAGGACGGGCAGGATAGACGCTGCAGTGATAGGGTGAATCCGCCCTATAGAGGGGACAGGGCCCGGTGGTGGAGTCCCGCTCCTCCACCAGCCTCTCGATGAGGCGGTCATCCCGTTTGATCAAGAGCAGATAGGCTGCTACCAGCCTTGCCTCAAGATCCGTGATGTCTGGCATGAAGTGTTCGCAGCAGGTCCCGCACCCGGGCCCACATGCTATGGAAAACTCATTGCAGAACTGTGAGGTCTGCTTTTCAATCAAATCATACAGTGCTGCAAGCTCTTCCATCCCGGCACCTGCATAGGTGCCACTGAATGAGATGCAGATCTCCCCGATACTATCCATCATATTCTCCCAAAGGTGCGCAATCGTATCACCGGAAAAGCAGGATAATCAATCAGCAAGAGATCGTTTTTTCCTCTTTTTTTTCTTGGGTTTGTTCTCAAGAAGCCGGTTGGACTGCACAGACCTCTGGATGAGTCGCTGGTTTCGGCGATCAGAGAGCATCCAGCCGCCCAGAAAGGCGCTGACACCACAGATGGAGAGCGCCCAAACCCAGGCATTGGCCTGATGCATGAAGGGTAGTTCAATGTTCATCCCGTAAAAACTGACGATGAAGGTTGGGAACATCAAGGCTATGGAGATGATCGTCAGCCGTTTCATGATGACGTTCATGTTGTTTCCGATTACCGAGGCGAAGGCATCCATCGTTCCGGTGAGGATGGTGGTGTAGATGTTCGCCATCTCGATGGCCTGCTTGTTGTCTGTGATGATGTCATCAAGGAAATCCCTCTCCTCTTCAGAGGCAAGCTTGAAGTAGGGAATTTTCAGTAACCTCTCCATCAGGGCCTCATTGGTGCTGAGGCTTGTCGAGAAGTAGACCAGGGATTTCTGGATCTGCAGCAGCTGGATAAGCTCATAGTTCATGATGCTCTTCTGCAACTGCTCTTCGACCAGGGTCTTCTGCCTGTTGATGTACTTCAGCAGGCGGATGTAGACCATTACAGCACGGCCCAGGATGCTGATGACAAACCCTTCCTTGGTCTCCACCGGGTATTGGCGGAAGCGGTTCTTGGAAAAGTCCTCAAGGACAATGCTGTCGCTTTGGCAGATGGTGATCACCGTATCCTTGTAGAGTACGATACCCAAGGGAACGGCATACTGGTTTATCCCTTTGCAATCATCGGCGAGTGCGGGCAGGCGTACGATGAGGGCGACATAGTCGTCTTCCCGTTCAATACGAGACTGCTCGTCCTGGTCCATGATATCTGCAAGCAATTCGCTTGAGATGGTATACTGCTCTTCTAGTAAGGTGATATCGTCGCGGTTGATATTACGGGCATCCACCCAGGTATAGGATGCCTCGGCAGAAGGATCACCTGGATTGGTGCTCACAACATTGTTTCGTATGGTTATCATAGTTCCTCCATGGTTTTGTTGGTAAGGCGCGCTCCCTTATCCAACCCCCAACAGGAGGGTCTAGACATATGAAAAGGAGAACGCCAAGGGTAAGTAACTGGGCAAGGGGGCTATACTGCCACCTTCGTCTGAAACAGACATAGGGTCCTCCTCAACGATACAGATGATTCCCGAACTGGGAATATGGTTCATACTACCATAACCTGTAAAAGATAATAAAGAGGGATAGGAACAAACCGTAGAGTTTTTTCAGCTCTTCCCTAACCTATCCAAACAAAATATACTCCATGGAAAGGGGCTTCATATGTTTGATAGAGAACAGGCATTGGGATTATTGAGAAAATACAACAGCAACGAGGCTTTGATTTTACACGCTTTTTGTGTGGAAGAGACGATGAGAAAATTTGCAAACCACTTCGGTGAGGATGCAAGCTACTGGGCCCTGGTAGGGCTTCTCCACGATGTGGACTACGGCAGCTTCCCCGACCAGCACTGCATCAAAGCCCCCCAATTGCTGGAGGAGATCGGGGCCGATGAGGCCTTCATCCACGCGGTCTGCAGCCATGGATGGGGTCTCTGCTGTACTGTCGAACCGACACTCCGTATGGAGAAGGTCCTCTACACCATTGATGAACTGACCGGCCTGGTCTATGCCACAGCCCTCATGAGGCCTGAACATATGCAGGGAATGGGCGTCAAGTCCGTCAAGAAGAAGTGGTCCTCAAAGGGGTTTGCGGCCGGAGTCAACAGGGACATCATCACCGAGGGGGCAAAGATGCTCGATATGGATATCGAGCAGGTCATCAGCCTGACCATAGAGGCCATGAGCGAAGCCCAGGAGAAAATCGGCCTTTAGGCATCACCCATCTGCTCGATTCTGACGATACCTGCCTTGTTGAGGACTATCGTATAGTGGCTGTAGATGTCCAGGTCCTCTTTGGGGGAGCTCTCGCGGATGACCATGTGCAGATGGTAGACCCGCTCGCTGTTCAGCTGATCGAGCTCATCGGCGTTGGGGTCCATCCTGAATACGATATCGTTGGGGTCGTCCATCTCCTTGAGAAAGTCATCGAGCCTGATACGGGTAACCAGGGTGAAGTTGTTCTCCCTGGGAAATGTCTCACGCTCCACCCCTTGCTTGTTCAGAGGGTGCATCACCAGGTTGCGCACATAGTGCATCAGGTTCTCCTCAGGAAGCATGTCCTTGAACGGGTTTGCCTTGTCCTTGCGGATTTCCTTGACCTTCGGTGGAAGGTCGGCAACCCGCTCATACTGCAGCTTGATCCGGCTTGAACATATCTTCGAGTTTGTCTTCGGAGAGAGGAATGAGGAGATCTCATCGGCCATCATCTTAGGCAGGACTGCGTTGAAGAAGGCCCTGAGCCACTCCTTGATCCTATCCTTGAAAACATAGGCGATGATGACGATCAGGGCCCATTGCATGCTGTTCTTCAGGTATGCCTTCTCTGCAAAGATGGAGGCCAAGGTCGCAAAGGCCATTGCCACTGCCGCAGCGGTCCCTGCAAGAATCTGGGAGACCCTCATCGGCCACCGCGATATCTCGGGTATCAGGTAGAGGGAGGACTGTGTCCATTTCTTGAGGATCGCTTTCCTATACTGGATGGTCTCGGGGTTGTTGCCCCCGCTTTGGTAGCTCTGGCTGTTGCGGTAGTCCGCCTCATCCCGGGAAAAGGAGAGCAGCTTGAGAAGAATGGGCTGCAACTCCTCCCCTACATGGGAACACGCCATATAGAGGTCGATGGCCTGTTTCTCATTGAGCAGGCTGACTGCCTCATCACTCCAGAGGAATGCGACCAGCAGCCTGTTTTCCGGGGAACACTTGCCCCTGACAACCTCCAGCAGATCCCTGATGGTATCGCGAAGGACTACAATGTTGGCATACCAGTCCTCAAGGGTAGAGGCCAGGTCACTCTTCATGCCCAGCCGGGCCATGTCCTTGCAATCCTGCAAGGAGGCCTTGTTCTCGTGCCTAACCGCATTGGCAATGGTCTGCAGCTCGTGGATGACTGTACGTTCAGGGACGGAGGTAATGTCCTTCTCCAGATTCTCGGTATACCGTTTGAGCAGGATAAGGGGGCTTATGAGGTTGTCCTCATCCAACAGCTCTTCCAGGGTAAGCTCAGGGGACGAGTACCGGCCATGGCTCTGGAACTTATGCAGCATCCTCTCTTCCGAGTAGGTGCTCTTGTTCACATAGAGCTGTGGGGGCGAAAAGAGGTAATAGTGGATTTCCCTTTCATACTTATGCGTCTCTGGAATAGGAAGGACCATCTTCGTTTCCAGATGTCTACTGGAGTGTTTTCGTAAATCAATCAAGCTGCCATATCTCCCGGTTGCAGTAGTATACCATGGCTGACCAAAACCACAAGTAGACTAATGACAGTTTAAAAACGAATCAAAAGGATATGCATCGGCGGCAAACTGTGAGAGAGAATCAAGCTCCTGATAGGTGGGAATGGATATTTCCCGCCTCTCCAGGGAGAAGACTTGCTGGACCCGTCCACCCAGAAACGATTGCATCAGAGAGGTAGGGCAGCCTCTTTCATAGAGTTGTTTCACCAACAAGAGCAGCCCGCTGAAACCGGGGATACCGCTTGCACCCTGCTCCTTGTCAGCTATGGTATGGGGTGCATGGTCTGTCTCTATCCAGTCGATGCGGCCTGCCAAAAGGGCGGCAAACAGCTGGGCCCTCTCCTCTTCGCTGCGCAGCGGTGGATTCATCTTCGCATAGAGCTTTCTGTCGCGGGCATCCTCGAGGGAGAGCAACAGATGATGGGCTGTGGATGCACAGCTAACCCTTCTGCCTTGCTTCCTTGCCTCCTCGACCAGGGCAAGAGAGGCAACAGAGCTAAGGTGGCAGATATGGAGATGCCCCTTGAACCCAGCTTCCAGGCTAAACTGCAACTGGTCTCTGACAGATGCAACCTCCGCTTCCACCGGCCTGGCGAGCGAATGGCTCGAAAAATCGGAAGGGTCCTCCAGGGCTGGCAGCAACAGGCTCTCCTTCTCACAGTGCAAGGCCACAACCCCCTCATAGCCGAGCTGGGCTAGCTGGGTGTAGACCGACCTTTGCAGGGTTTCCTCCACCATCCCCATGTTTCCTGTGGAGTGTCCGGCGAACATCTTCAGGCCTATGACCTGCTGGGGAAACTCCCGGCTCAGGGCTACGGCCTCCTCTATCTGCCTGGGATCGGAGGTTAGGCCAACATAGAGGTGGTAGCGAAGTGCAAGATTGCACGCCTTTGCATCTTCGATCCTCTTCATCACGTTCAGGCGTGTCGTAAGTGGTGGGACGGTGTTTGGCATATCGAACAGTTCATCAATGCCACAGCGGAGGGCGAGAGCCATCCCGTGGGAGAGAGTCTCCTTCGCAGCCTGGCCCCAATCCCTGAGGTGTACATGTGCATCGATCATAGGCCCACCAGGTCAGGGGCATGCTGGGCAAGGTAGCCGTAGGTCATGAAGGTGCCCCATCTGCAGGTAAGGCGGTCGCCACAGGCACACTCCCCGCACATGCCGATGCCACAGAGGGTCATCTTCTCCATCGATAGATAGAGGTTTTCCTCCCTGATACCCTTGGCAAGCAGGGCAGCTGCCGCAATGGCCATGAACTTTTCGGGACCTACCAGATAGCACCCCTGATCAGGGTCCAGGGAAAGGTTCTCCAAAAGGTCAAGGACCCTGCCCGGCTTGCCGTTGTCCGCAACACAGACAAACGACCCATACGGGGAGAGCCTCTCCTCAAGCAGTGCCTTGCCCGAGACAGACTCGCTTGTCCCTACCAGGATGGTCATCTCCGTCTTCTGGGCCTGCAGTTTCTCAGCCAAGGAAGGAAGGACAGCTACCCCTGTACCTCCGGCAACCAGCAAGGCCTTCGCCGTCCTTGTATTTTCAAGCGGAGCGCCATAGAGGCCCCTGACATAGAGCGTATCCCCTTCCTTGAGCTTGCACAGCGCAGAAGAGAGTGGTCCACGATCCTTGACAATGAAGGTAAGGGGGTCGTTATGGCCTACGCTGAAAGGCTTCTCCCCAAGACCTGGCAGCCAGAGAAACGCAAACTCCCCTGCCTTGCAATCCAGCCTTCCGTCGAGGGCGATGATGGCTGTATCCTTTCCATACCTCTCGACGGAAAGGACGGTGTGCTCCCTATATGCCATCTGCCTCTCTGCTATGAGAAAGGATGCGCTTGGCCGCTGCAGGGCAGGGGCCTGGCCCTGTAAGTACGCTTGGGCCTCGGCCTGTACCGAAGAGGCATATTCGGGCCAAGAGCGTTGGTCGACCATGCCAAAGGCAGAGCCCAACCCCACAGCATCAGAACCCCTGATTATCATCTGCTCGGCTTCCTTGCCGGTGGTGACCCCTCCCATGCCGATAATCGGGACCGAGGGACCTACTGCGAGGCGAATCTCATCGATACAACGCAAGGCCGCATCGTGGACCCACCGGCCGCTGCACCCTCCCTTCCCATCCAGCTTGTTCTGGAGGATCGGTCGGTTGGAGGCAGGGTCGACATGCTGGATCGGCCCTATGGTGTTGATGGCGACCAGGCCATCTGCCCCGCTATCCACCACTGCCTTGGCTATGGCGCCCAAATTCTCGGTATTGGGGGTAAGCTTGACGAACAAGGGAGCCTTGCACCCCCTGGTGGCCTCCTTGATGGCCCTTACATATTCGGAAGCAATTGCAAGGTCACACCCTATGGAGGACCCATACCCCGCCGAGGCATGAGGGCAGGAGAAGTTAAGCTCAACAAGGTCCGCCACCTCATCGAAGGCCTTCACCAAGGTGATGAAATCCTCGATGGAGTTTGCAGAGAGCGAAACGTTGAGTAAGGCCCTGAAACTGTGCTCCTCCCTCAGTGCCTCTAGTTCTGCAAGCGACTGGACCAGCCCTGGATTCCTCAAGCCGACCGAGTTACCGAAATCACCCACACTTGTTTCGCAGATGATCGGTTCGCGGTTGCCAGGGTTTACCTCAACCTGAAAGCTCTTGGTCGTGATGATCCCGATGGCCTCGACCTGCTGGTCGAAATATTTGATCAAGGCGGGCTTGGTCGAGGCGACTCCGCTGACTGTGGTCAGCACCACCTCATCCTGCCGGCGAAGATGGCGGCCACGCAACAATTCCATTACATCCATAGTTTGGTTTCCTCAAGCAAGGTCCGTAGGGAGGCTTCACACATCTGTAGCCAATCATCGGGAGCCGGGGCCTTTTTCCAGGGATGGGTCAATCCACTGGAGCTGTTTATTCTGGCTAGCCCCACAGGATAGCCAACCTTGCGAAGGGCATTCATCACTGCGGTGGCAGACCCCCCTTGGCTTCCCACCCCAGGAATCAGGAGAGGGACCTGCTTCGGAGCATAGAGAAAGGCGATCTCCTCTAGTTCGGCCATGTTCGTTGCGCCAACAACGGCCCCCACCGAACCAAGGCCTTCGTTGTAGGTAATGATGTTCTTGGCCACGTGCTCGTAGAGGGAGGAGGTGCCCTCCCCATCCTGTACCTGCAGGTTCTGCAGGTCCTTTCCACCAGGGTTGCTGGTCCTGTTGAGGATGTAGACCCCCCTCTCCTTGGAGAAGTGGTTGATGAATGGCAAGAGTGAGTCACTACCCATGTATGGGGCTACCGTAACGGCATCTGTCTGCCAGTTGTCAAAGGCCTCAATGGCATAGTTGAGGCTGCTTCTTGCTATGTCACCCCGTTTGCTATCAAGGATGACGGGAATCCCTGGAAAGAAGTTCTCCACCATGTCCAGGACATCGGCCAGGGCCTGGCTACCGGAAAAATCCTCATCACGCGGCCGGTCAAGTGCCTGGTAGTATCCTATGTTCGGCTTGAAGGCCGCAGGGATGAGCCCGGAGAGGACCATCCGGCGGAACAGCACCTGAAAAAACTCGTTCAAGGTGGTCCTGACATCGCCTCCCTCCACGGGAAGCACTTCAAGTTGGGGGTCAAGCCCCATACAGGCGATGTTGCCCACCTGATGGGCACTTGCTCTCAGTTTCTCAGCATAGGTCATGGTGCACTCCTACTTTTTCACGGGCATAAACCCATGATTCTCACCCCAGGCAAAGGGGTCGGTCCGCCACTCTTTGAGCAGGGCAGCTCCTTTGGCATCGACATAGCCACTGGCAAGGGCAGTCCTTACCATACTGTCATACTCAAGAATGGTAAAGAAGGAACAGGCAGGGTTGAGTGTTGCGAAGGCATCCACAGAGGCCTGGAAGCCGTAGGTGAAGATCGCCAGGGTATAGGGGCAGACGCCCTGAGCCTGTACGATGGCATCTACGGCCTTGATGGAAGAGCCTCCGGTTGAGATGAGGTCCTCGATGAGCACCACCTTGGATCCCTGGTAGCTCCCCTCAGGGCCCAAGCCTTCGATCAGCTGGGAGAGGCCATGGTCCTTGCCAGCACTGCGTACATAGGAGAGGGGCTTTTGAAGCTTGTCAGCCAGGGTGGTTGCATGGGGGATGCCTGCAGTGGCGGTTCCTGCAATATTGTCTGGGTCGAAACCAAGGGCCTTGAGCATCGCGGCAAAGGCCTCTGCTATGACAGACCGTGCCTTTGGGCTGGCAAGCAGCTGGCGATTGTCATTGTAGATGGGCATGCGGTAGCCGCTTGCCCAGGTAAAGGGGTCATCGGGTCGGAGCCGTATCGCTCCCAAACGCAATGCCTCTTTGGCCAACAGGGGCCCATACTGGTCGGTAATCGTTTGCATTTCTTTCATCATGTTCTCCAGTCTATCCTATTTGTTCCGGCTCTTCCAGATTTCCTTGAAGGAGTGGGTCTTCCCGCAGTAGGCACAGGCAAAGAGGTTCTCCTTGGTGCGGCTAAAGTGGGCAGGGACTCCCTCGCTTTGCGAAGGGTGTGAGATGCATGCGTCATTGGTGCAGGACAGGTCGTCGAAGTTGTAGATTCTTGGGGGCATCTCCATCCGGTACTTCTTCTCCACCTTTCCATCGCGGATGATGTTCAGCGTACAGCCAGGAGCGACTGCAGCAAGCCTCTTGAGCTTCTTGCGGGTAAGTTCGGTAGCATCGGGTCGGAATATGATCCCCTTGTAGGAATTGGAGTCGCTGTGCCCTCGGCTTACCCATTCACCACCTTTTGCCTCATCGAGGCCCAGCACGCTGCTGATGAGGCGCATGTGGTCCCGAATTTCAGAAGGAGTGTCCCCCCTGCAGATATGGTCGATGACCAGGCCATTGTGGATCGGCTGCACCCCTTCGCTTACCACCTTGTCCTTAGGTTCCCTCTGGGTGAGGTCAACCTCGAAGATGTACTCGGCGCGGGACTCTTCCACCGGTATTTCCTTGGGGACAAAGCAAGACCCAATCTTCCCCCCGATCAAGGCGAGGAGGATGATCCTTACATACATGCCATTGATGGACTGCCGCTCCCATCCGTTGAGCGGTGTATCATCGAGGAAGGTCGGGATGGTTGGTGTGACCTTGTGTCTGGGAAGGGGGTGGTAGAACTTCGTCCCCTCCATGAGTTTTCCCATAAACTCGCGCCTGAAGGTAATTGCTGAGCGCAACTCCTCCTGCCTTTGCAGGATCCGGTCACCCATCCTCTCCAGCTGTGGTCGGGTAAAGTACCACTTGTCGGCAATGTCCCCCTGGCTGAGATACTCTTCAATGGAGGAGAACAACCTGATTTCATACCCGTTCTCCTGCATCTTCAGTACATAGGTCTCTGGCATGGCAAGCTCGACAGGGGCGATGAGGTCAACCTTGACCTTGTCGAAAAGCTTGAGCCCTGCGGCCTTTGAGTGGACGGTCCTTCCATGGTAAAGGTCCCCTACAAGGGCGAGATGGATGGAGTCGGTCTTCCAGTCGTTGTCCTCCATGAAGGTAAACTCATCCAGCAGCTCCTGGGTAGGATGTTCATGCTTTCCGTCCCCGGCATTGATGAAGGCAGGCTTGCGCCAAAGCCTGTTCCGTTGGGCATAGGAGGCGCACTCATCCTCCAGCCAGCGGCAGACCCCCTCGATCTTGCTTCGGATGATGAAAATCGTATTGGAGTATCCACTGAGGGTATTGAACGTATCTGCATAGCTCTCGCCTTTGTTGAAGGAGGAGCTGTCACTGTTGAGTTCCGAAACCTTCACATGGTGAAAATTGGCTGCATTGCGGAAGGACTCCTTTGTTCTGGTGCTGTCCTCCAGGAATACTTCATAGACACCAAAATCCTTGTCGTCAATGCGGTAGTTCTCCAGGGTCTGCAGATCGTTCTCCTGCATGGCCTGCTTGAGAATACGGACCTCCGAAAAAAGGTACTTCCTCTCTTCGATGGTCAGGTCTTCGATGACACACAGTGACCTGCCGGCAAACACATTCTTTGTTTCCATCGTTGCTCCCTTAAAAAAAAGCCGGTCCCAATTGACCGACTTTTTTTGCTTTACATATTGAATGGTAGGAAAATATAGGGAGAGGTCGCTGTACAACTCTGCTTCGCATCCTCTGCATGGCATTCTCCTCCCTTGAACTGAAAAAAACAGTACCAGAGAGGGAGGACTCTGTCCAGCCCTCACCCTCTAGATTTTCCCCTTGGAATCACTATCTGACTCGATTGCCGACAGGCTATCAAAGAGAGCATCCTCGGCTACAATAGGCTCCTTGGAAGTGGAGGCAACTGGTTCGACCACCTTTACCACGTCCACTGCAGGTGGGGCTACCACCTTTTCCCTCTCCATCGGACTCTCCTCAACAGCCTTTTGGGAGATTGGGCTATACATGGAGAACCCAGTCCAGGAATCGAGGGTGGCAAAGGAGGCATCTGGGCCAAAGGCGAGCACAGGTTCATACAACGCATTTACCGAGCGACCTCGCTGGGCAAGGTCACGCCGATACTTCCTGCGATACCAGCTTGAATTCTTCCGCCTGTTGCCAACATGCTTCTTCTTTACTTCAGCCCTATTGCCGTATGAGGCATACCGGGAAGAATACGAACCATATCGGTTACCATATCCGTAGCCATAGCTGCCGGTAGAGCCGGGAATGACACCGTTGAAGACAATACCGGTCAAAGGAACATTTCCGGTCTTCAGGCTTGCCACCAGGTCAGCAAGGGCTCCCTTTGTGGTAACCCCTGCACGGACAGTGGTGATAAGTCCATCAACCTGCTTGCAGATTGCCAGCAGCTCACTTGCCGAATCAAGGGGAGGAGCGTCGATAATGATGAAGTCATAGATCGTCCTCAAATACTTGATCATCTTGATATAGGCTGGATTGGAGAAAATGGCAGCGGGAACGAGAGGTGGGGCACCAGGGGGAAGAAGGTGCAGGTTCTCGACATTGTCCAACGGCTGGATGATGCACTGTTCCAAGGTAGCCCGTCCTACCACATAGTCGACCAGACCAGTCTCGCTGTGCTTGAGGCGGAAGAACCGCTCCATGCTGGGCAGGCGCAAATCTCCGTCGATAATAAGGACCTTACTACCCATCTGGGCAAAAGAGAGTGCAATGTTACCGATGATGGTGCTCTTGCCCTCAGCCATGGAACAACTGGTGATGGAGAACACCTGCTCATCCACCTTGGAATAGAGCATGTTGGCTACCAGCTTGAACCGTTCAGATTCAAAGGAAAGCGGGTCGTTAAAGACTGTCAGGGTTGGATACTTATCCTTAGGCGAAATCTTCATGAGGGGAATCCAACCGAGCATGGGGGTGTCTAGGCCGGTGATCTTCTTGACCTGGGCCTCAGTGCGAAGCGAGAAGTCAGTAGCCTCAGCAGCAAGGGCAAGCAGGAACCCGATGGCACATCCCAAAAGAAGGGCCACGGCAAGGATCAGCATCTTGTTGGGGCTTACCGGAAGAAGGGGAAGCACAGCCTGATCGACTACGGTGACGTTTCCTGTAACGGCAGCCTCAACCAGCTTCACCTCTTCGAGCATATCACGCAACTTCAGGCCGATAGCCTCAGAAATCTGCACATCCCGTTCAAGTTCGGAAAGTTTTCTTTCAAGAACCGGCAATTTGGAGAGTTCTGCAACAAAGACCTCACCCCGGGCATGCAGGACATTGATTGCAACTTCCGTTGTCAAGGCCTGTACGATGGCCTGGATATTGGCATCCTTGGCATAGGAGCGGGTAAGGACGGTGACCCTATCCAGGAGGTCCTTGGTGGTCTGGGATATGGCACTGTTCAACACATAGGAGCGCGAGGAACCGGAAGAGGCTGTGGCTGTGGAAGCCTGTGCCGGAGAGGGAGAGACCAAGGACTCGTACATGGTCAGCTCGGTCTTCCAGGCTGTAAGGTCATCCAGCTTGGCCGCAACGACAGGGTCAGTTCGTATGGCATCAAGGGAGAGTATTCCCTCAACCCCTGCAGCCTGTAGCCCACTGTTGTAGGAGTTGATGAATACCAAGGACTCATCCAGCTGGAGGCGAAGGGGTTCAAGACGAAGAGCATAGTAGGAGATCTGTTCAACAAGGAGGGAGCTCTTGTCGGTAAGCTGGATGATGTCACTGTTTTCACGAAAATCCCCCAAGGCATCGGAGGCAAGTTGCAACGCATGGTCATTGATGGGAATCTGTGACTGGATAAACTCCCTTTGGGCGGTTTTGGAGTTCTTGGCAATACCGGTGAGCAGATTGTCGTAACTGGAGGCAAGGGCATTGGCAAGGTCCCGGGCAAACGCAGGGTTCGCATCGGTAACAGTTATGCGGACAATATTGGTATCCTTGACAGTAGAGACCACAATGCGATCCTTTACCACGCCAAGGACCTCCTTGTTGGCATAGGAAAGCCCGTCCCCGTCCTTATAGGAGGTAAGGTCGAGCGTCCCAAGCGCATATTCTATGTTCTTTCGGCTGGTGATGAGTTCCACTTCAGTCGCAATCTTTGTGGTGCTTGCACTGCTTTCCAGAAAATTCTCGATGGAAGAGGATTTCTGGATAGGCTCGACCAGGACCGAAAGCTGGCTCTCATATTGGGGGACGGCCAGTTGCAGGTACCCGATGGCAGCAACGACGACCACTACAAACCCAATGACAAACCAACCCAAGCGTTGCCTGAAAATATGGAACAGTTCGGAAATGGAAATTCCCTCTTCGCCCCCGTCAAGTTGGTTATATCCGCTCTGATTTTCTTCTTGCTGACTCATGCATACCCCCCTTACAGACTTTTCGAATCAACAATGGCGCTGATTACGACGGCAACGATTCCCAGGATGGAACTGACCAAACCGATGACTGCCACTGTTGGGGCTATGTCCTTGATAAAGGTATTCTTTGCAATCCTGATGGTTGATTCCGGGGGAATCACCCCTCCACTATCCAGTTTTTCCCCGTTGGGCCCATAGACCTTGACCGAGGTGGGAACTGAGGCATCATCGCTGAGTCCTCCTGCCAGGGCAAGGTAGTAGTTGGCACCCTTGTCCGGAACATAGGCAAAGACACCAGAGCGAACAACAGCCCCACTGACCGAGACAAACCGCTGGGTAAAGGGGATGATGAAGGTATCCCCGTTTTCCAAGACCAGATCTGCATTGGGATCCTGGGCGTAGAGTATCTGTTGGGCCTTGAGAGGAATCTTTTTCTGGTCACGAAGCAGGTATGTCCCATCCAGGTCACTGACAGTCATCAGTCGGGCAGAGATTGTCTGCAACATCTGCCTGACGCTCTCACCCGGGTAGAACTGGTAGAAGATCCTTCCAGAGGAGGTCCCTACCAGGGCTGTGGAGGAAAGGCTGTCATACACCTCGCTCGCTGCAACAGCTCCCTCAATGGTTACCGTCCGCACAGAGGGTGCAACCGTGTCGACGATTACCTGGTCAAGATGCTGCAACCCTTCTTCCTTTCCGGAGAAGAGGTCAACATACTGCATTTCCCACCCACCGTTCTTGACATTGTAGCGCTGGACCCTAATTTTCTGCACATCGGCCTGGCTGAGTACCCCGCCTCCATAGTAGGAGACCAACTCCTTCAGGCCCTCTCCTGCCTTCAGTTGGTAGGTTCCAGGAGAGTAGACATTGCCGGCAAGCACCACAGTCTTTGCAGATCGGGGTATGGTTATGATGTCCCCGCTTTTGAGCAGGGGGTCTTGGTCAAGCACCCCTTTACGGAGGGCAAGGTAGAGATCATAGGTATGGGTCGACCCATCGGAGCCCTGGATGCTGATAGCACGCGTTGATGCATAGGCAGTTGCCCCGTAGACGACCGAGGAGAGCCTGGAGAGGCCCCATACAGGGACAACACGGGTTGCACCCACCTCCCCGACCACCGAGACGCTGAAGGCTCCTGTACCGGTGAGTATGAGAAGGGGATTGGAATAGCTATGGTAGGTCTGCACCATGGTAAGGATCTCTTGCTTTACCTGGCTGAAGGTGAGACCAGAGCACTGGATGGTCCCCAGTCCAGGGATGGTGACCGATCCTTTCTCATCCACCTGCAAATCGACGGTTATGGTCTTCAGCCCATCAAGATAGACCAGGCGAAAGGTATCGCCGGGGGTGACAGGATAGGCAGCATTGCTGATGGCCCGCAGGACCCTCGATTCGGCGCTCTCCTCACCCTGGGCCGATTCCAGACCAAGCTGGTCGGAATAGCTTTGCAGGCTCAGTGATTTCAAGGAGGGGGAAGAAGGGAGGGCTTCAGGGCCAAAAAGGGAGGATCGGACAACCAGCCCGGCACCGTCGGCAGCAAACAAGAGCGTCGAAATAAGCAACAGGAGCGAAAGTATCGAACATTTCCTTGCGATGGTATTCATATCAATGATAATCCTTTCATGGGCAACTGCCCGTAACGGCTGAACCATGAATCTTTGTATTCAGACTCATCCTATCCTACCACTATGGTAAAAGTCTACGCAAGCATCAAAATGAAAATGTACTACCCATAGCATAGGGAATCATACCCATACAATCAGGCCATTGGAAGAAAACTCTGGCAAAACAACAGAAAAAAGGACAAGACAACAAAAAATATGCATAAAAACTGCATCTGCCGTCAAACAGGAACATATTTACTACATTTTGTTGCAAATTGTGGGAAAAAGTATATTCCTTGTTTCATCATTTGGGAACTCTCACAACATAAAAAAAATATTGCGGTATTCCACTGAAAATGTTTGACATTATTGTTTTGACACCACCAAGAACGTCCCGTATAATTTGAGTTGTTCAAGATATTCGGGTAGTATCACCCCTATCGCACAATCTTTTAAGGAGAGAGAGTCATGAAAAAAGGTATTGTTCTTTTGTTGATCGTACTGATGGTTTCTTCCTTTGCATTTGCACAGGGATCCAAAGAAGCCGCAGCTCCTAAGGCCGCAGGTCCGATGAAAGTCGGGGTCATCTACATCAGCCCTCCTGGTGACATGGGGTATTCCTACATGCACGACCAAGGCACCATTGCCATGGAGAAGTACTTTGGCGACAAGGTACAAGTGTACAGGATGGAAGGCATCGCAGAGAATGAGAATAGTGAGAGGGCAATGGAAAGCCTGATCGACGAAGGATGCAAGATCATCTTCGCCAACTCCTACAACTATCAGCAGTACATGCTCAACGTTGCCAAAAACTTCCCAGACGTATATTTTGAACATTGCTCCGGCTACCTTCAGAACGCCAACATGTCAAACTACTTCGGAAGAATGTACCAGATGCGCTATCTCTCCGGCATGATTGCTGCAAAGATGTCCCCCTCCGGCAAGCTCGGATATGTGGGCGCTTTCAACACTCCTGAAGTCGTACGCGGCATCAACGCCTTCACCCTTGGTGTCAGGGCGATCAATCCCAAGGCAACCGTCACAGTCGTCTGGACAAACAGCTGGTACGATCCTTCCCTGGAACGCCAGGCTGCAGTAGCACTTCTGGACAAGGGTTGTGACGTCATTGCACAGCACCAGGATACTACAGAGCCTGCCAAGGCTGCCATCGAACGCGGCAAGTATGCCATCGGCTACAACGCTGACTTCAGAAGCATGATCGGTGATGACCGCGTGCTCGTTTCCCCCATGTGGAACTGGGGCAACTACATGATCCCTGCTGTCCAGAGTGCCATTGACGGCACATGGAAGAGCCAGAGCTACTGGGGCGGACTTGAGGATGACATGATTCACCTCTCCCCTATCTCCCCCTTGGTACCTGCTGAATTCCAGAAAGAGATTGCAGCCAAGCAGACTGAAATCCATGACGGAAAATGGGATGTGTTCTGGGGCGCAATCAAGGACAACACCGGAAAGGCTCGCCAGAACGCTGGTGAGAAGATGTCCGACGAAGCCATGCTTACCATGGACTGGTTCGTTGAAGGCGTCGTAGGTTCGGTGAAATAAGTTCATTCCACTCTGACAGATAAGGGCGGGCATTCGCCCGTCCTTATTTCTTTCAAGAAGAGTCCTCTCCCACGAGGGCATAAACAACTGGAAACAACATGCACGAAATAGAAACCGACGACACGCCTGTGGTGCGTATGGTAGGCATTACCAAACATTTTCCTGGAGTACTGGCCAACAACAATGTAGACCTTACCCTACACCGAGGGGAGGTACTGGCACTCCTTGGTGAAAATGGTGCAGGAAAAAGCACCTTGATGAACATGCTGGTCGGGCTGTATAGGCCTGACAGCGGAGAGATATTCATCAACGGAAAGCTAGCAGAGATACACTCTCCCCAAGACTCCATGGCATTGGGTATCGGCATGATCCACCAGGAATTCATGTTGGTCGGCAACATGACTGTGGCCGAGAACATCATCCTCGGAATGAAGGACCTTCCCTTTGTCCCGCCTCTTGCCGATATAAAAAAGAACATTACTGAGCTGAGCAAGCACTATGGCTTGCAGGTATACCCAGATAAGATAATCCAGGACCTCTCCGTAGGGGAACAGCAAAGGGTCGAAATCCTGAAGCTCCTCTATCGTGGTGCCGAAATACTGATCCTTGACGAGCCTACGGCGGTGCTTACCCCAGGGGAGTCAAGGGATCTGAATGAAATCCTCAAGAAGATGCTTGCTGAAGGAAAGAGCGCCATATTCATTACCCACAAGATGGATGAGGTCATGGAGTTCTCCCACACGGTACAGGTACTCAGGCGAGGGACGAGCGTCAACGTCTGTCCTACCTCCTCCATCAAGCGGGTACAGGACCTGGCAAGGATGATGGTGGGAAGGGATATCCTCTTCTCCCTTGATCGTGGTGCCTATGAGCCGGGGGAGGTCATGCTGGAAGCAAAGAACCTGGTGATGCAGAGCGTAGGGACAAACAAGTACATTCTTGACAATGTCTCATTCACGTTACGCGGCGGAGAGATCCTAGGCGTAGCTGGTGTCGCCGGAAATGGCCAGCAGCAGCTTACCGAAGCCCTCACAGGCCTGATGCATGTCAACAGTGGCCAAGTCCTGATACGAGGCAAGGACTATACCAACAAGACTCCGCTACAGATCATCCGCAGCGGCGTAAGCCACATCCCAGCAGACAGAGGCAGGATGGGGGTGGTCGGAGACATGAGTGTAGGCGACAACCTCTCCATGAAGAAATACCGAACCAGCGAGCTGAGCGACCACTCGGTCATCAAGCGAAGCTGGGTACGCCTCTTTGCAGAGCGCCTGATCGAAACCTTCACCATCAAGACCCCTTCCCAGGATACCTCGGTAAAGTTCCTCAGTGGCGGAAACATCCAAAAGACCATCCTGGCCAGGGAGATTGACTCCTGCGGGGGAATTCTCATTGCAGTCTACCCTTCCAGGGGCTTGGACGTAGGGGCTACCGAAGCGGTGAGGCAGAACCTCATCAAGCAGAGGGACAAGGGCAATGCTGTTTTCTTGGTTTCCGAGGAGTTGGAAGAGCTCTTGATGGTAGCCGACAAGGTTGCTGTCATGTTTGAGGGGAGAATCATGGATATTGTGGATGTAAAGGATGCCAAGACAGAAGAGCTGGGCATGTTGATGGCCGGTGTCGAAAGGGGGAGCATATGAGATTTGCCCTCGAGAAACGGGACAGCAAATCCCGAAAAATGACCGTACTGGTACCGATAGCCTCGCTGTTGCTCTCCTTCCTGCTAGGGGCTATCGTCCTTACCCTATCCAAGGCAAACCCCATCCAAACCTACGTGGCCATGTTCAAGGGAGCGTTCGGAAGCCAAT
This sequence comes from Sphaerochaeta sp. PS, assembly GCF_032144095.1. Taxonomy (NCBI): domain Bacteria; kingdom Pseudomonadati; phylum Spirochaetota; class Spirochaetia; order Spirochaetales; family Sphaerochaetaceae; genus Sphaerochaeta; species Sphaerochaeta sp. PS. The sequence continues at coordinate 59,296 of NZ_JAVSNJ010000006.1, read as the reverse complement.
CCAAGATCCAGTTCACCCTGGTGAAGACAGTCCCGTTGCTGCTCTGTGGCCTGGCTGTGGGCATAGCCTTCAGGCTGAAGTTCTGGAACATCGGTGCCGAAGGCCAGTATGTCTCAGGTGTCATCGGCATCACCTGGGTCATGCAGTTCTGGACCTTCCTCCCCCATTGGCTGGTCCTGCCGGTTGGCATCGTCGTCGGAGTGCTGTTTGGGGCAATATGGGGAGGAATCCCCGGTGTCCTGAAGGCCCAATGGAGTGTCGATGAGACACTGGCTACCCTCATGATGAACTACATCATCATAGGATACGCAGAATACCTCTACATCAACGCCTGGAAAGCCCCACGGGGAAACATGGGCACTGTCAGGTATCCTGAGTATGCCTGGCTTCCCAGGATCTGGGGCCGAGTCCATGCAGGAGTCTTTTTTGCCCTGATACTGGTAGCCATCCTCTGGTTTGTCCTCTACAAGACCCGATGGGGCTTTGAGCTGAACATGATCGGCAAGAACCAGAAGGCCGCTAGATGCCAAGGGGTCTCGATCAAGAAGAACATCATCCTGGCCATGCTCATATCCGGAGGCATCGCAGGCCTGGCGGGAGTCATCGACTCTGCTGCTGTCACCCACCAGCTTACCAAGGGTGTCAACGGTGGGTATGGCTTCACCGGAATCATCATCGCCTGGATGAGTGGGCTCAACCCCATCGCCTCCATTTTCGTGGCCATCCTGATGGCAGCCCTGGATACGGGTTCCGATGCCCTGCAGATCACGCTGAAGCTTCCCTCTGCAATGGGTGAGGTCCTCCAAGGCCTGATACTCATACCGTTGCTGGCAGGCAGCATCTTCACCGAATACAAGCTGCTCGTCCTAGGCAAGCATAAGGAGAGTTCCAAATGAACTGGATAGATTTCATGACAAAACTTCTTGCCGCTACCCTAGCGATGGGAACCTCCCTTACCTATGCCACCTTGGGTGAAGTATATACAGAGAAGACAGGCATCCTGAACCTAGGGATGGAAGGCACCATGCTGATGGGCGCCCTCACAGGCTTTGCAACTGCATTTGCCACAGGAAACCTGCTTCTTGCCATCATCGTCTCCATGCTGGTTGGTGCTTTCTTCTCCCTGATGCATGCATTCCTCTGTATCACCATGAGGGCAAACCAGGTTGTCTCCGGGCTTGCCATCACGATGCTGGGAACCGGCTTGGCCAACTTCCTCGGCCAACGCCTGGGACCTGCCTCCAATACCTACAACCTGTGTGGTATGAACCTTGAGTCAAAGTTCAACAACATAGCAATCCCTGCACTCAGCAAGATTCCCATACTGGGAGCTCTGTTTGATGTGAGCCTGCTCACCTATGCACTCTACCTACTCATCCCCTTTGCCTGGTTCTTCATGTACAAGACCAAGCATGGGATGGTAGTCCGCGCAGTGGGCGAGAACCCCAGGACAGCTGCTGCCATGGGTATCTCCGTTTCCAAGATCCGTTACATCTACACCGTCATCGGTGGCATGTTTGCAGGTCTTGGAGGGGCATGCCTCTCCTTGAGCTTCACCCCGAGCTGGAATGATGGAATGACCGGTGGAAAGGGCTGGATCGTCATAGCCCTGGTCATATTTGCCACCTGGAACCCTGGAAGGGTTGTCATCGGCACCCTGATCTTCGGGGGAATCACCAGCTTGCAGTTCAGCCTGCAGGCTGCCGGATTCAAGATGGTAATACCTACCCAGTTCCTTGCCTTCTCACCCTATCTTATCACCCTGGTGGTTCTTACTGCCATGACCATCATCAACCAGAAGAAGAAAGGTTCCTTCGCCTCACCTGCGGCACTGGGAACATCCTTTGCCATCGATGACAAATAATCCTGCACTCTTGGCTGAGCAACGGGACCTTCGGGTCCCGTTTCTTATGCCCTTGCACACACCCATTGATTTGGATAGGATTCAGGGATGGCATATACTGGAAAAAAAACAAACGCAATGAGGATCCTCGATTCCCTTTCGATCGAGTACGAGGTAGTGCTCTATGAGTGGGATGAAGAACATCTTGATGCCGTGCATGCGAGCCAGGCAGCAGGGCTCTCAAGCGAACAGGTATTCAAGACCATAGTCATGCAGGACAGTGATAATCTGGTCTTTGTGTTCTGCCTTCCTGCAGAGTTTTCCGTAAGCATGAAGAAGGCCCGCTCCCTGACAGGAAGCAAGGAGATGGAGCTCATCAAGATGGATAGCCTGCTCTCCACAACTGGATATATCAGAGGTGGCTGTTCCCCTTTGGGCATGAAAAAGCACTTCCCTACGTTCTTGGAAGAACTTGCCTTATTGCATGAGCATATCTACATAAGTGCCGGGCAACGGGGGTTGCAGCTGAGGATCCGGCCCGAGGATCTGCAACGGGCCGCTGAAGCAACGTTCGCTGACTTTACCTAACTGTGCCGGTTCTGGCTGGTAAAGAACCTTCTGATCCGCCGGCTTACCGAAACGCTTATCAGCAGGAGCATCAGTGCAACTGATGCCGAGAAGAGGCTTACCGACCAGCTAAGGGTCCAGATCCCTGAACCATACCGATTCAGAAAGAGGTCAAGGGCGGTAAAGGTCAGAAACAGCACGATCAGATTGAAGAATATCAGGTCAGCCAGGGGAAGCCTGGTCCGTTTCCGCGTCAGGAACAAAAGGAAAAAGAGCCCAACACCGGCGAACAGCACCAGGGATGTCGGCAATGCTACCGGGAAAAACCAGGATAGCTTTCCTACCACAACCAGGTTGATCATGGCCAGATAGCCCAGGGTTGCAAGCATCAGAAGTGATGCACTGCCCAACGGGCAGGTACGCGCTGTCCTGGTTGTGGTGAATACTGCATAGAGCCACAAGATGGCAATACCCCCTACAGCGATAACCGACCAGCTCAAGGGGCCGGATGATCCGTCAATGCCCAGCAGGTAGAGGGAGACCAGGATGAGGTGGGTAGTAGTCTGGGCAACATAGCTGTGCCGGGATACGAGTGCCATCGCTATGACCAGGGCTGCCATTGCAGTGCTGAACAGGGGGATGAAGCTGTGGGAGAAATTTCCCGAGTACCACATGGTAAGGGCTATGGTAACCTCGCTGACAACCAGCAGGGGGAGTATGAGTTCGATGATGCCCTTGCTGGTCTTGCTGATACCCCCTGTCCCCTTCTCCGGCAAGGGATGAGGGAATAGCGGCTCAGCGGGCTTTTCGACCACATGGGAGGGCAGGAGGACCTCTGTCCGACAGAGGGGGCACTGAACCGCCCCATCCTCAAGCTTGACTCCACACATTACACAATATGCCATTCATTGCTCCTTATGTTCGTCAGAACGGTTGGTCGCGATCTCAACAGGAACGCCATCCTGGACAAGGAATTGGCAGAACAACCGTTCAAGGTCGGTATCGGTGTTGAAAAAGCTGCTGAAGTTGATGGTAACCTTGTCCTTCCAGCCAACGATAGCCAGGGCCACTTTATTCATTTGCCCTGGGCAGAGGTAGAAATCCATGCGGGTAAGGGAACTCTCAAGCTCCGGGGGAATACTCACATAGCCAAGATTGGAGATGACTGCAGTATAGAGGTCATCGCCAAGGGAGTCGGAAAGCAGTTTGAAGAGGGGATTCTTGATGGCCGTAGGGGCAAAACGCATCAGGATGTGACGCTCCCCTCCCACATTCCTGCGAATCTGGCTACGGATCCTTTTTGGATCCTGGGAGAATGCCATGTCAAGGTAGATCTTCTGCAGAATCTCCTCAAAGGTATATTCCCCTAAGGCAGGTTCGATCCCAGGGACCGCAAAGAGGGTAAAATTCCTCATGGTATCGAAATGGAAGATGTTCCTGAGGTTCATGGGAACCGAGAGCTTGAGGGGCTTGCGTCTTTTCTGGACAGGGACCTCCTGTTTCTGGAGTTCCTGCAATGCCCAGAGAAGAATGGAGCATAGGTAGACCGTTACGGTATAGCCACGACTTTTGCAGCGCTCCCGTAGGGTCTTTGCATCAACGGTCGCGCTGATGACCTTCACCCTGTCATCGTAGGATCCCGTCCCTATGCGGTGATAGGCTCGTCCAGTGGAAGGGGTCCCGGGAATCTTGGGGTCAAAGAAGTGTTGGAACGGGTCGCTGAACTCTTGCTTGGACGGACGCTTGGAAAAGTCCAAGGCACCGCTGAAGGTAAACTCTGCTATGCCTGCAAGCCGGCAATACTCGCTTACGATCATCTTCAGGTAGACCAATGCACCTGACCCATCGGTGAGGGCATGGAAACACTCCAAGGCTATCCTATGCTTGCTGTAGAGCACCTTGAACAGGTAGCCGTTGTTTTCCTTGCGAAAGATACGTCCACTGGGAAAGGATCCCTCTTCATGCAGTATTGGGGTTTTATGGTTGGGTGAGAGAAAATACCAGAAGAACCCCTTGTGCAGGCTCACCTTGGCATAGGAGCAGCGCTGCAACATCTCTTGTACTGCAAGATCCAATATCTCAGGGACTATCACCTGCTTGAGGTCAATGGAGACCCGATAGGTATTCGCATTGAACCTTGCCTCGGTAGGAGGGTAGATCAAGGCTGAGTTGTCAAGGGCTATGAACCCATCAGGGGCGTAGCTTTGTACTCGTATCATCGCTCTTCGTCATATCTCTTCCCATGCTTGTAAAAGGGGGTCTTCACCAGCTTCGCCCGCTTTCGCTTTCCATGGATTTCAATGGTTACCTCATCACCAAACTTGAGTTTGATGTCCCGTCTGATCAGCACATAGGCGCAGAAAATATCAAGGGTCGGGCTCTTGGTCCCGCTGGTCACAAAGCCGATCAGCTCATCATCAAGAAATACTTCGCAACCTGAGCGAGGGACAGCCTTGTCGACCATCTCCACCCCGCGCAACGTTCTTGGGACACCCTCATCCTTCTGTTTTGCCAATGCATCCCTACCACAGAAATCCTCTTTCTCCAATCGCACAAACACCCCGAGGTTTGCCTCAAGGGGGGTGATGCTGTCGCTTATCTCATGGCCGTAGAGGGGGAGCTTCGCTTCGAGTCGGAGGGTATCACGGCAGCCAAGCCCACAGGGGATGATGCCTTCTTCCACTCCTGCCTCCAGAAGGGTATTCCACAACAGTTTTCCATCCTCCGAAGCGCAATAGAGTTCGAACCCATCTTCTCCTGTATAGCCGGTGCGGCTGATGAGGGACATGACTTCACCAACAGCACAAGGGGAACGATAGGTGAATGATGGCATATCACTGCATTCAGGAATGAGTTTTGTGAGCACCTGGACTGCAAGAGGCCCTTGCAAGGCAAGAAGCACCGTCCGATCGGAAAGGTCTACTATGGTGGGTCTCTCCTTTCCTGGGAAAGGGACTCCATCCTGCATCCATGCAAGATCCTTCTCGATGTTCGATGCGTTCATAACGACAAGATAGGAGGTACGGTCACGGCAGTAGATGAGCAGGTCATCAACTACTGTCCCGTTGGGGTAGCACATCATGGTGTACATGACCTCGCCCTTTTGCATGCCTCTGATGGCATTGGTGCAAAGGTAGTCCAAAAAGTCGGTTGCCGTCTCTCCGGTAACCAGACACTCTCCCATATGGGAGACGTCAAACAGGCCAACCTTGGTCCTGACAGCCTCATGTTCGGCCAGGATTCCACTGGAGTAGTTGACTGGAAGCTCCCAGCCTCCAAAGTCGATCAGTTTCACGCCTTCGTAGTGACTGTACACATCATAGATAGGTGTGCGTTTCATCCCTTCCCTCCTATTGGTTAGCCTAGAGCAGGGCTATCATCTCTATTTCAAGCGCTACATCCTTGGGAAGCCTGGCTACCTGGACTGCCGATCGGGCAGGGAGGATGCCTTCCCCAAAAAAGGAAGCATAGACCTTGTTTACGGCAGCGAAGTCATTCATGTCCCTCAGGAACACTGTGGCTTTCACCGCCCTGGAGAGATCGGTCCCGGCCTCTGCAAGTACAGCCTTCAGGTTCTCAAATACCTGCTTTGCCTGATTGGCGGCATCACCACCTACCAGTTCATTGGTCTTTGGGTCAACGGGAAGCTGCCCTGAGGTGAAAACGAATGGGGCAGCGATGACAGCCTGGCTGTAAGGGCCGATGGCTGCAGGTGCCTTGTCTGTATTGACCAGTTTTTTCTCAATCTTGTTACTCATATGCACGATCTCCTATCTGAATAGAATACTCTCTGGTTCCCTCTCATGCAAGCAGTTCCAGCTTTTCCAAAACATCCAACGCCATACAGGAAAATTCCCTATAACAAGGAGAGCAGCTCCTGGGGAGAGGAAACAACAGCAAGCATCGAGTCTGTCCTTTGTTGCCCTCGGGGGAATCCGAAACCATAGTCAACGGCGATAAAGGAGACATTGGCCTCTTTTGCACCTTCCTCGTCATGGATGGTATCTCCGATGAGGACTGCTTCAGAAGGATCAATGCCAAGGTCTTTGAGGACCATGTTGACTATATCAGCCTTGCTGAGCTTGGATGACATGTCAGCACCCCTGATTGAGGAAAAATAGGGTTCGAAGCCAAAATGGGACATCATGGTTAGGGCGAGGCTCTCTGTCTTGAGGGTTCCTACCCCAAGCAGGTACCCCTTCTCCTTGAGTTTGGCCAACGTCTCCTTGATCCCCGGATATTCGATGGCATTGAACTGCCCACGTGCAACGTACTCTTCACGATAGTGCCCTATCGCGCTCTCTATGAGCTCTTCATCCAGGTTATAGGTGTTGATGAAACATTGGACTATGGGAGGTCCAATGAACTTGCTCAGCTGTTTGATATCATGCTCGGGTGGGCGGCCCACCAACTCCACAGCCTTGTTGGCTGTAGCAAATATTCCGGCAGAGGTATCCATAAGGGTACCATCAAGGTCAAAGATTGCTAGTTTGAATTTCATGCATGAACCATATGCAATAACCAGTCTTGAATCAACCCATTTGAGGCAACCAGATCACAACGGGTGTCGGTAAATGGAGACAGGGGGTCAGCGCTAGCGAGGGCCCCTCCAGCCTCTTCTACCAGGCAGAGGCCCGCTGCCATGTCATAGTAGCCAAGGCAGAGCTCATAGTACCCATCAAGCCTTCCGGCGGCAATGTAGGCCAATTCAAGGGCACAGGAACCATAGGAGCGAAGGTCGCTACTCTCCATGAAGAGCCTCTTCATGGTCTCAAAATAGGCATCAGCCAGGTCATGGCTACGATGAGGGGGGACACAGACAAGAAGGGCATGGGCAGAATCCTCTATCCTTGAAACATGGATGGGATCTCCGTTGAGGAAGGCCCCTTTACCCTTGCTTGCCCAAAAGAGTTCGTTCTGACGGGGGTTGAACACCACCCCGACCAAGGGTTTGAAGGGTTCCATCTCCCACGCTATGCTGATGGTATAGTTGGGAAGGGACCGGAAGAAATTGGTGGTCCCATCGATCGGATCAATGATCCAACGCCCATGGGAAAGGTCCCCGCTAGCACCTGTCTCCTCGCCGAAGATGGCATCCTCTGTAAAGGTTTTCTTGATGATCGATATGATGAGCTCTTCTGAAAGCCTATCGGTTTCAGTGACAAAATCATTGGTGTGTTTGCTATGAATGGCATGATGACCCAGCTTCCCAGCTTCCAATACCAGTTTTCCAGCTTCTTTGGCAGCCAGTAAGGCTACCTCAAGATGCTCTGCAATAGAGTCTTCGATCATGCTCATTTCTTTTTCCTTTGGAGGATCCTCTCTCCAAGATTGACGACGTACTTCCAATCGGTCTGGGAGAAATCCTCAAACCTGATGGATTTCTCCTCTGCATGGAGAAGTAGTCCCGATACCGAGTAGTTCAGATAGAGAACTTCCCAGCTAGTTTTTTTCTGGCTATACATGATGGCAGCCACATTGTTTTTCCGGTCCCATGACCGAAGCATATCGCTACGTCCGGTTGTCAGGACAACGGTAAGGTCATACCCTGGAATGGTAAACATCTTGTCCTTGTTGTCAAAAAGTTGTGCCTGCCGTGCTTGCTCAATGAGGGCTGATGTCGTCTTCAGCAGGTCTATTTCTGCTGTCTTGCAAAAATCAAAGAAGACATTTTCGCCCTTCTCTTCAAGCTTTTCCAGAATATCGCGCAATCGATTGGGCAACGAACCATCCAGCGATGATTCCAGCTCCTCAAAGTGAATTACCGTCTCCTCCCCCTTATTTGCAGGTGCATCTTCGCTTTTCTGGGAAACTGTCTCTGCCAAGATAAAACGGGGAGGACCCTGTACTTTGGCAGGAGGTAGTTCAGAAATAGGTTTTTCAAAGCTAGGTGGCATTGCCGGCCTATCGTCGTGGTGCACAGGCTCAGGAGCGAGTTCTGCCTCAGGGACAGGTTCTGCCTCAGGGACAGGTTCGGCCTCAGGGACAGGTTCTGCCTCAGGGACAGGTTCTGATTCAGGGACAGGTTCTGCCTCAGGGACAGGTTCTGCCTCAGGGACAGGTTCTGCCTCAGGGACAGGTTCTGCCTCAGGGACAGGTTCTGCCTCAGGGACAGGTTCTGCCTCAGGGACAGATTCTGCTTCAGGAGCAGGCACAGGCTCTTTGGTATGCACTGGTTCTTCAGCGATGGGAGCTTCTTTTTTGGGGACAGTTGGTTTATTGGCTATCGAAGAGAGATGGGAAAAAAAGGAAAAAGAGCTAGCAGGTTTATCTGAGGCAATCTCTTGGATTGTGTCTTCCTCTTCATCTTCAGTATCTTTGCTAAGCTGGGTGTAGTCATATGGCCTGCTGTCGTCCTCGAGATCCCCTTCCATTTCATCGTCAGCCTGAATGAGGGAGCTTCCCATTGCTGGGAGGTCCCCTTCTACCTGATGATCTTCAAGGATACAAAAGGCTTCATCCTCATATTCATCCAAATCATCATCATCGTCATCTTCAGAATAGGGGGAATTATCAACGAGGTTGCCATGGGTAAACAGATCCCTGTCTTCAAGGCTAAAGAGCGAAGGCTGTTCTTCTGAAAGGGCAAGCTCATCGGCAGTCTCTTTTTCATCTTCCTCTAGGTCTTTATCGTCAAAATACGAAAATTCACTTTCAGATTCGTACTCCTCTTCATCAAGTTGTTCATCCTGCAAATAGAAATCATCTTCAAAGAACAAATCATCATCCAAGTCAACCCTGGGGGCTTCTTCCATTACGGTAGGCTCTTCCTCTACGGTAGGCTCTTCCTCTACGGTAGGCTCTTCCGCTACGGTAGGTTCTTCTGTTGCTGCAGGCTCTTCCATTACGGTAGGCTCTTCCGCTACGGTAGGTTCTTCTGTTGCTGCAGGCTCTTCATGATGGTGTTGCCCAAAGGTTGGCAGGCCCAAAACTTCCTTGATCTGGCTTACTCCTTCCCAAGTTGTGGCAAGCTCTACAAGTTGGATAAAGGAAAGCGTCAGTTTGTTCTCTTTCAGCTCCATGGGATAGCTTATGCTCTTGTTGGTGATGTCAACAACAACTGAAGGATGGGTGCTCTGGCCCAACAGGGTTATGGCTTCGCGTTCACTCTCCAGAAGGAGGAGGGCATCCTCACTGTGGGTAAAAGGATTATAGGGGTAGTAACCGATGTGGGTCGCAGGAACCTGCACACGCAATACCCGTTGAGCATCCTCAAAAACAGCATCAATGTAGCCATCACCTTCCAGGACATTCCTGGTGTAGTTCATGGTACCGAGCATCGCCGAGAAAAACGTGACCGGTACGAGGGCCTGCTTTTCCTGCTCAATGGTTTCCCAACGGAATTTCAGTTCATCGCTTTTTGCACATACAGCCTTTCGTATGATCCAGTATGCTCGATGGAGCAGGGTTTCCCCATCAAAACAGAGGATGGAATTGTATATCCGCAGAAAAGGTCGTTCGGTCAACAAGGAGGGTCTGGTAAGCCAGCCCTTCTGTTCGGAATCCAGAAAATTCGAGTCATGGCCTGCATCCACGGAAAGGAGGAGGGCATCAGACAGGGAGAGTTCGGTAAGCTTCCGTACATCGAAAAGGTCGTAGCCATCCCTTCTTCCTACAATATCGGAGACCCAGCTCTCCCAACCCTGCTCACGGATTACCTGCTCCATGAGCTGCTGCACACTACCCTTCACTGTCCCGCGGCTTTTGAGCACCTCAAGCTGCAACATACTCGCCTGCTTGAAAACAGAGCTGTCATCACGGAGCTTGTCGATCCCTTCGTGGGCATTGGTTACCAACTGGGAAAAGGCTGCAAGAAGCCCATCAAGACCACCTTCAAACACTTCAGAAATGAGGGCATTGAATGGTTGCAACTGATATTTGAGGGCCATTTTCTGTTTGGATATGGTATTTTTTTGGGGCACTGGGGGCAACATGAAGCTTGTTGCATACTCCTGGAACGCAACCAGAAGGTCCTCATCAGCAATGCTCTTTGCTGAATAGAGGGAAAGTGCATAGTTATCCACATGGCGGATGCTTTTTCTGCACAGGTCCTCAAACAACTGGACAAGCCGCTTCCAGTCCTTCTCTTTAATTTCGGCATTTTGGGAGAAGGGGCCTTTCTTGGCCCCAACAACCGACTGAAGATAGGAAACCAACCTTGCGGAAACCAGCTGGGAGAATTCATCATTGGGACGGTCATGGGCTATCCTACGCTGTTCCCAACATGCCATCTTGAGCAATGCCAAAGGATGGTACCGGTCGAGGATTGCAATGATATTGGAAACATCATTGGTGAGGAAAATGGATACCTCTTTCAGGTTCTTCTGAATCTTCTCAGCTGAAACATCCACCATACTGACAAGATCCCATCCTAGGCTGTTCTTCACAAGTAGCATCTCCTTACCTTTGAGCATAGCACACCTTGCGCCCTCATTCAAACTTCCTCTGTTTTCCTGAGCATCCAAGCATGGTCAATTTCCATACCGCAGTACTATCCAGCAATGTGTCGATCTGATTGGCGATCCCAACCATGTTTGAAGGAGCGAACCTCTGGCACAAAGCTGCCAAAGCCCGCTTCTTCTCCAGTTTGTCCAGAACTTCTGTTGCTTCGGCAAAGAAGGTTGCACTCTCATAGACGACAGAAAGGGCAGCCTCGTCACTGACGGCTTGTCCAACACAGGTGATGCATACCCGCCCATCAGATTTGAGGTTGTCCACCTTATGCCCTTCGGTGGCACAATGAAAGTAGAAACAACCTCTCGATTCCACAACTGATATGGGAACGGCATAGGGAGAACCCAATCCAAGAGGGGATTCTGTTCTGCAATTGACCGTTGAAAGAGTAACCCAAAGGCACTCTCGGAGCAACTGGTAGGCTTGTCCTTCCTCCATAGCCCTATCGGACCTTCTCATAGGAACCATTCTACACCTCTTCTATAGCCGGAGTGCGCATTTTTTTCCAAAATACCAGACACAGGAGTACTGAGAGCATGGAAAAAACGGAAAAACTCTCAAACATCACCTTATAACCAAAGCCCTCAGTCAAGATTCCACCCAAGGTTGCGCCCAATACCGAGGGAAGGCCAGTACCCAGGGAGATATACATCGACATGCCCAGGGCACGATGGCTCCGCTTCACTCGCCTTGCCACAAGCTGGATGGCGGCGGGGTGGAAAAACCCAAACCCCACACTATGGAGCAACTGCCCGACCACAACCCCTGCAAGGGAAGGAAAATGAGCGTAGATGAGCAGGCGCAGGACCATCCCCAGGCCACTGATGAGCAAGAGGAAGACCGGCAGCACCTTTTTCTTCTGGATAAGATAGCCGGCAAAGACCATGAACAAGAGCTCAGCACCTGCCGCCAAGGCATTTATCAGGCTGATGGCATCTATGTGCAGCTCCTCCACAAGGTAGAGTGAGAGAAAACTTGATATTGCAGACATGCTCAACCGGTTCAGGGCGATGATGACCAGCCCGATGACAAAGGCGCTGTCAAACCAGGGGTCAACAGAAAAAGGAACCCGCTTTACAGGTTCTTTCGATTTTTTTGGTTGGGGAACCTCCTTCCAGCTCAATACAGGCAGAAAGAAAAGCAGACAGCCCATGAGGGCATAGCGAATGATACTCGAATTGTCGCTAACGACAGGTATGCCCAAGGCAGCGAAAGCCAAGGAGAACACCACGAAACCCAAGGTTCCGAACGAGCGTATGTATGAGTATTTCTGGGCATCCCCGTTGAACCTGTTGGTTGCAACCGTATCGAGCAGAGGCAGCAGCGAGCGCAGGAAGAAGGCCGAAATGGCAAGGGCAACGATGGTAAGCCAGACAGGGCCTGAACGGACAAGGAGGATCAGGCCAAGAGAAGCTGCAGCAGTTGAGACCAGGATGGTATCCTTCAGCCTACCGGTCTTGCCGACTATCCTGCCCACCACCAAGGGCCCGACGATGCCAGCAATCTCAAAGATGGCCAGCAGGATTCCTACTGCCTCATACGAATACCCACTGTTTCTCAGCAGTACCTGCAGAAAAGGATTGATTACAGCAAAAATGGAATAGAGAAAGAAAAAAGATATATAGAGTTGCAACATATGCAAGCATTGTATGCTTTTGTGCAAGCTCACTCAAGCAGGTTTTCACATCTGGAGAAAGGATTGTGCTTTTCTTACCGTTGATGGAGGGAGGCGGAGGTCTTCCAATGAGGAGATGGCACAGCTTCCCCTCCCCTGGATGATTTTCTCCACATAGGAAGGGCCAAGGCCGGGGACCCTCAACAGCTCCTCCTTTGATGCCCTCTTGATGGACAGGGGGAACAGTTCAGGATGGCTTTCAGCCCAGACCAGCTTGGGATCCTTATGCAAATTCAGGTTACCACCCTTGTCGAAGACCAGATCCTGATAGGAAAATCCGTAGCAACGCAACAGCCAGTCAGCCTGATAGAGACGGTGTTCCCTTACCAGCAGGTCAGGTGAGGCTCCCACCTGCGGTCCCAGGTCAAAAAGGGAGAGCTGTTCGCTCTGAATCTCAACCTTCTGCTCGCCTGGGATGGAAGGGTCGCCCAACCCACTCTGGTAGGCACTGTAGTAGAGCCTTCCCATCTGCAGGTTGGTATACATACGGCTGCCATAGTTGAGGATCTCCTGGTCGCTTTCGTCGCTTGCCCCGACAATGAACTGACTTGAGGTGTGGACACGGGAGTATCGACCACCCTTCTGTGTCTGTTCCGCAATGAAGGTCAGGGGTTCAATGATATCCTTCTGGTAGTTTTTTCTATCGGTAAGCTTGGAGAAATGTCCCCCACCAGGGGTCTCGATATTCAGGGAAACGGCTGAGGCATACCTGAGGGCACTCTCTATGCTCGCCCTACTCGCTCCTGGAATGACCTTCAGATGGATGTATCCACGATAGCGGAAGTGTTTTCTCAGGATTTCGGCTGTGGCAACCAGCTGGGCCATCGTCTTTTCGCCATCGCCAAGGACGGCACTGGAGAGGAAGATCCCTATGAGAGGGCGCTTGAGCTGGAATTCATAGAAGAATGATGCCATCTCATACGGGGAGATAGCCACAGGACGGAAATCCTGGTTTTCCCTGAGAGGACAGTACTTGCAGTCATTGGCACACCGGTTTCCCAAAAGGGTCTTCAAAATGATACCCGGTCCCCCACTTGCTGTCGTGGTTGGGTAGAGCCATCCATCACCGGCCTGGTTCTTCCTCCGATGTTCATCGGGGTTTTTTGTGCCACAGGCACAGGAGAGGTCATACTGGGCATCACGGCTAAGAATATCCAGTTTCTGTTGCGTATCCATACAGACAGGGTAACATCAGTATAGTAGTTTTTACAAGACTTTTTTGCGATCTCTTTTGTATTCCGATACCAAAAGGCCCCCGAGGGTAAGGGCAGTCCCTATCGCAGAGGTGGTGGTTATGACCTCCCCCAGGACAATGACGGAGAATACAATGGTTATGACAGGGCTAAGGTAGAGGTAGAACGAACTCTTCACCGCCCCTATGCTTTTCAGGCCGAAGTTCCACAGGACAAAACAGAGGGCAGAGGCTATAAGGCCCAGAAAGAGCAGATGGTACAGATAGGGGGGCTTTACCATCAACGTTGGGGATGGCAGCTCTCCATGGATGAGGGTGGCCACCACCATACCCAAGAGGGCATAGAAGAACATCGTCCTGGTTGCCAGCAAGGTAGGATAGCCACGCCGTGAGACAACACGGGTAAGGGTTGTGTAGAAGGCCCACACCACGATTCCCAATACCGCAAGGAGATCACCTAGGGGGTTGAGTTTTAGGTCAGCCTGCCCACTATAACTGATGAGAGAGATCCCTACCATGGAGAGCAAGAACCCCAAAAAGTATTGGCCCTTGAGTTGTTCTTCCTTAAGGACAAAGTGCACGACCAGCAGGATAAAGAAAGGGGCAGTAGCGACTATGACACCGACATTGGAGGCAGAGGTAAAGACGAGGGCGGTGTTCTCCACGTAGTAGTAGAGGAATATCCCGCACAGACCGGCAGCGGCCAGGAGAAGACGATCGCCTTTCTGCTTGTAGACCATCTTCCTCGGATTGCACAAAAAGAGGAAAGAGAAGCCCAAGATCGTCCTAATCAGCAATATCTGCATCGGGCTAAAGGCCTCGAGCAGGATTTTGGTGGAGATGTAGGTGGTTGCCCAGATCACGACGACAGAGAGCACAGCAAGATGACCCAAAATCCTCGTCTTTGGAAGGATGACCGGTGAATTATCCATAATGAGGGGCAGTGTACTGCTTATAGGTACCTGTTGCAATCACTCCATGGTATACTGCAGATGCCATTGGAGGTGCTCATGATTACTTACCGAAAGGAATTGTGGTTCAACATCAACAAACGGCGCGGTCTGGTCAATATAACCGAGGCCGTACAAGAAGCCGTGGTGGAAAGTGGCATCAAGGAGGGTCTTGTTCTGGTAAATGCCATGAACATCACCTCAAGCGTCTTCATCAACACGATCGAAAGTGGGTTGCATGAGGATTTCGAGCAGTGGCTTGAAAGGCTCGCCCCAGAACTCCCCTACGAGCAGTACAAGCACAACAAGGGGGATGAGCGAAACGCTGATGCCCACCTCAAACGTACCATCATGGGGCGTGAGGCTGTGGTTGCCATTACGGCTGGGAGGCTGGATTTCGGCTCATGGGAGCAGATCTTCTACTATGACTTTGATGGGATGCGCAACAAGCACGCCCTCATCAAAATCATAGGTGAATAGAAGAGCCTAGAGAGTCTGGCCAAGGACTTGGGTGCGATAGGCCTTCAAGCCTGCATCAAAACACTTGAGGGCCTGCTTGAGATCCTCAGTATTGAGGACATAGGCTATACGCACCTGCTTGCGACCAAGGCCCTCCGTCTCATAGAAATCCTCACAGGGTGCTACCATGACAGTCTGTCCATCCAGGGAGAAATCCTTGAGCATGAAGGTGGCAAAGGCCTCTGCATTGTCGACCGGAAGTTCGGCGACCAGGTAGAATGCCCCCTTGGGAGCATTGCAGACCACCCCGTCAATCTTCTGCAGTCCCTCAACAATGAAGTTTCTGCGCTTCTCATACTCGGCCTTGACCTCCAGGAGGTAGGAGTTGTCAGTCTTCAGGGCAGCACGGGCAGCAACCTGCTCGATCTCAGGTGGACAGAGCCTTGCCTGGGCAAGCTTGAGGGCATTGGCCAGCACATCGGGGTTCTTGCTGACCAGGGCACCGATGCGTGAGCCACACATGCTGTAGCGTTTGGAGAAGCTATCGACACAGATGACCCTATCGGCGAATTCAGGAAAAGCGAGTACGCTGGTAAACTGCTTGCCATCATAACAGAACTCACGGTAGACCTCATCCACTATCAAAAAGATGTCATGTTTCTTGACAAGGTTGAGCAACTGCAGCAGTTCATCCTCGGTGTAGACATGTCCGGTAGGGTTGTTCGGACTGCACAGGAGGATCGCGCCGGTCTTGCGGGTAATCCTCTTCTCGAACTCTGAGATGTCTGGAAGGGAGAACCCATCCTCGATCTTGCTGGTGACAGGGACAATGGTGACCATCGCCGAGTGGGCAAATGAGGATACATTGGTATAGTAGGGTTCGGGGATGATAACCTCATCATAGGGGTCGCAGAGGGTCATGAATGCAAATTGCAGAGCTTCACTACCACCTGTGGTGATGAGGATGTCATCGCTTTTCACCTCAAGGCCGTAACTGGCATAGTAGGCGGGCAAAGCCTCCCTAAGGTCCTGCCTCCCCTCACTGTTACCGTAGGCGATGATCGTCTGGTCATAGGTGCGAACGGCCTCAATGACCTGTGGTGGGGTCTTGATGTCAGGTTGCCCGATGTTGAGGTAGTAGACTTTGATGCCTCTGGTTTGGGCATCCCGGGCATAGGGGGAAAGGCGCCTGATCGGTGAACATTGAAAAGCTGAAATTCTGTTAGACATCTGCATGGTGAAATCTCCAAGCGGTATATTTGAGTACAGTTCATTACCCTCGCAACCCTACGGGAGGAGATGGGTAAAGTGGAATAACCCGGAGGCCGCGAGCACAAGGCTAATCGCGGTCCGGGTCACTAGCGCTGGCAGGTGCCATTGGCGCTTGGGGATTCGCCTGACTGTTATCAATCATGATTTGGATGAATTTTCTGTTGTCCAGCAGAGGGCTGATGGAACGGCCATGGTGCAGACGGCTGATGACACGGGCAAAAAGCTCGGTGATGTCAGCCTGGATGTACCACTCCTTGTCGAGCAGATCCCGTCCATGATAGACGGCATTGGTGCCGATGATCCGGTAGAAGACACCCTCCTGGTAGGCCTTCTCAAACTCCTCGACAGCATTGGCGTTGAACAGCGGCAGGCTTACCATACAGATGACTTTCTTGGCTCCGAGGCTCATGAGCTCGCGCATGGCGATGATCATAGTCCCACCGGTGGCGAGCATGTCGTCCGCCATAAGCACGGTCTTGCCTGAGACATCACCAAGCAGGTTGATGCTCTTGATATTGGAGTGCTTGGCATCGCGGCTGACAATGGAGTAGTCGCGTTCCTTATAGAGCATGGCAAGGGGACGGTGCAGAGCCTGGGCGTAGAACTTGTTACGGCTGATGGCTCCGGTATCAGGGGACACCACTACCAGGTCAGGGTCGTTGAAGTCTATGAGCTTATGCAGTGCAATGAGGGTCTGGTAGGAACCATGGAGGTTCTCAAGATGGAGATGGGAGAAACAGTTCTCGATCTCCCTGCTATGGATATCAAGGGTGATGATCCTCTCCACACGCAACATCTCACAAATACGGCCGAACATGGCGGCTGTGAGGGCTTCACGTCCACCCTTCTTGTGCTGTCTTGAGTACGGATAGGTAGGGAGCACCAAGGTCACACTCTCGCCGCCTGCCAACTGGATGGCATTGATGGTGGTAAAGAGGAACATGAGGTGGTCATTCACGGAAAGGGCAATGGGCTCATCAGAGCCGGCAACACGGACAGGCTCCATGTTGGAAAGGTCATAGACAATGAATACACGGAGGCCCCTGACTGGATCAAGGATCTCTGCCTTGACTTCGCCATTGGCAAACCTGGTGTATTTAGCCTTGATCGTAAAATCGGGGCACTGGAAGGTGGTTGGCCGCTTGCTTCGGGGAATCCGCTTGTTGTTCAGATCGTCAAGCAGGGTAACGGTCTTGAGAATCTCTTCTTCAGTCATATCATGACGCTTGGCCAAGGTTGAAGAGAGTTTTGCATAGCGTTCTAGATAGAGACGTCGCAAGTGTTTTACAACCTTGCCGGTGAAGTATTCTGAGCCCGGACCCGAGATGATTCCAAGCTTTTGCGGTTTGATGATGCTCATGGGCAAACCATACAACAACACCCATGAAAGTTCAATCCGTATTAGACCATGGAGCGGCCTGGGGAAATGCTGTTTCTCTCTTTTTCAAGGAATCCATCCCTCCATGGAGTCACTTGTAAAAATAAATCTTCAGCCAACTACTTTACCAAGGTGGCACATAATTGATACGTTTGAGCCGATATGAATATTATTATGACCCTGTTTAAGATTATTGGCAGTCTGGGCCTTTTCCTGTATGGTATCAAACTTCTTAGTGAAGGTCTCCAAAAAACTGCCGGTAATAGACTTAAGTCCGTTCTCAGGCTTATGACAAAGAATCGATTTGTCTCTGTAATGACCGGTATCATCATCACCATCCTCATCCAGAGCTCTTCAGCAACGACAGTCATGGTAGTCAGTTTTGTCAACGCAGGGCTGATGGACCTCTTCCAGGCTATCGGGGTCATCCTTGGCGCCAACATCGGTACCACCTTTACCGGTTGGATAGTGGCCTTGCTAGGCTTCAAGATGGACATCTCCACCCTGGCACTCTTTTCCATCGCCATTGGAGTTCCGATGATGTTCTCCAAAAAAAGCAATATCCGCGAGTTGGCCGACATCATGCTCGGTTTCGGGCTCCTGTTCCTTGGCCTCAACTTCATGCAGCACTCCATGCCCGACCTAAGCGGGAACGTAGAGGCCCTTGAGTTCCTCAGCAGGTTCAACAAGGACTCACTTTTGATGATTTTGACCTGTGTGCTTATCGGAACCGCCGTAACCGTCGTGGTCCAATCCTCTGCCGCAGCGATGACCATGACACTCACCATGGCCTTCAATGGATGGCTTGGCGTCACGGCCTCAGCCGCCCTGATCCTTGGCTCGAACATCGGTACCACCATCACAGCCTATCTTGCCTCCATAGGCACCAGCACTACGGCAAAACGTGCTGCCCTGGCACACATACTCTTTAACGTGACCGGCAGCTTCTTGGCAGTCATATTCCTCAAGCCCCTGCTGCTGTTGGTGAATGCTCTCACCCTCAAGGACATCTACTCGCTCTCCCCTGAGGCCCTGGCCCAACAACTGCCCCTCTTTTTGGCGATGTTCCATACAGTATTCAACGTTCTGAACACAATATTGTTCTTTCCCTTTGTTCGACAATACGCAAACCTCATTGAAAAGTTGGTCCCTCCCAAGGACGAATATGACGAAGGGACCTACCATTTCAAATATATCGGCGGTACTTTCATAGATTCCCCTGAGCTCTATATGATCACTATCAGGGATGAGATCCAGAAAATGGCCAACCTTGCATGCAATATGCTTACCCGCTACCGCAACATGTTCAACAACCCCGATGCAAACATGGAAGCGGACGTCCAGGCGATGAAACATGATGAGGAGTATGCCGACCAGATGCAGGAACAGCTTTCAGACTTCTGTGTGCATCTTTTGCAGGACTCCCAGACCCCTACCAATGCATCCTCCCTCAACTGCCTCATTCGGGTAATGGATGAGCTTGAGTCCGTTACGGACAGTTGCTACAACCTCGTCATGCTTGGCCAGAAGCGATACCAGCAGAACTGGACATTCGATGCAGAGACCGATGATGAGCTACGCCAGTACCAGACTCTTGTCCAGGAGTTCCTTGACTATGTCCGAGACCGTATGGACAGGACCCTTACCAAGGCGGAGATGCAGAAGGCAAACGAGTTTGAGGAGCAGATCAACACCTGGAGGAACCACCTTACCAATCTGGTTCAGGCAAGGCTCTCCATCGAGAAGGCTGATGTCCGCAAGGAGCTGCTTATCCTCGAAAAGATTCGCCACCTGGAACACATCGGCGACTACTGCACAAACATTGCCGAAGCCTACCATCAGGCTGTGAAGCATACACCGATGCTCCAAAAGCGCTCCGGTCGTCCTATTGCCATTCTGGTAAAGGATGAAGAAGAAGGGACCTGATACTCCTATCAAGTCCCTCTTTTCACTATCTATTCATATCAGTGGAATAAGGTACTCAGTACAACACAGTCTCCACCCCTTCGATACCGCACAAGGACTCGTAGGCCTCACCATAGGAGTCCAATACCTGGGTGCAGCCATCGATCATGAGGTTGACAAACATGAGGTCATCATCAAGGGCGAGGTTTCCAGTAGTACCCAGACTCGTACGGGTTTTGATGGTCTCTATTGGGTCCAGAGCAGCAACAGCGTCAAGGTGAAGCCCCACATCCTTGTAGGTATCACGGAAATTCCCACCTTCAAGAACCTTTTGCATGACAATGTCTGTAGCATAGAG
Source organism: Sphaerochaeta sp. PS (assembly GCF_032144095.1). Classification (NCBI taxonomy): domain Bacteria; kingdom Pseudomonadati; phylum Spirochaetota; class Spirochaetia; order Spirochaetales; family Sphaerochaetaceae; genus Sphaerochaeta; species Sphaerochaeta sp. PS. Next base: position 39,243 of record NZ_JAVSNJ010000006.1, on the reverse strand, counting down.
GGATGGCACGCATGCCTGTATAAGCTGTTCCTCGTTGACAATGAGCCCATCGAGCATCAGAGCCATGATCTGCACCAGGGTCCAGGTGGCTTTGGTCCCCTGCATCAGAGGCTCCTTCGTATCCTGGAAATCCCTGTTGTACCCAGAAGGAAGACTCCTGATGATGGACTTTACCTGCATCGAACAGGCTGAGACCAAGGCGGAGCGGCTTCTCGCAAGCTCAAGGCCATCGGGATTCTTCTTCTGGGGCATGATGGACGATCCTGTGCAGAGCTCCTGGGGAAGGGAGAAGTATCCAAATTCCGGCAGGGTGAAGAGGATGAGGTCCTGGGCAAGCTTGCTGATGGTCAGGCCGATATAGTCACAGCTATCAAGAAGCATGGCCTCAAACTTGCCCCGGCTGTTGTTTGCATAGAGCACGTTGTTCTGGACCCGGGAAAAGCCCATCTCAGAGGCAACGAACTCCCTGTCCAAGGCGAGGGGAACCCCGTAGGAGGCGGCAGAGCCCAAGGGACTCTGGTCAAGCGTCCAGGATAGCTGCATCAGGTGCTGGGCCTCATCATAGAGTTCCTCAGCAAACGAGGCTGCCCACAACCCAACCGATGATGGCATCGCAATCTGCATATGGGTCCTGCCGGGCATCGGGACAAATTCATATCGTTTGGCAAACAAGAGCAGGTTTTTGGCCAGAGTCCCTGTCTCCCTGCAGAGCTTGAGGGAAAATTCCCGCATCCAGAGGCGTAAGGCAGTCTGCACCTGATCGTTTCGGCTCCGTCCTGTATGGATACGCTTGCCGGCCTCCCCTATCCTATCGGTAAGGAACCCTTCAATGGCGGTATGACAGTCCTCATCGCTCTTGGTTATGGGAAATGCATCCTTCTGCCTCAGGCGGATAACCTCCTGCAACCCCTCTTCAAGACTAGAGAGGTCCTCTTCATCCAAAAGCCCGATCAACTCAAGCCCACGAGCATGGGCTATCGATGCCAGGGCATCGGCAATGACCAACTGTTGGTCCAGGATGTAATCCTTGCTTACCGTAAACTCTTCCATAAGCGAATCAAGCGAATAATCTTTCTGCCAAAGCTTGGACATTGGTACCCCCCAAAGATGGTTCAAGTCTAGGTTTTTTACTCCCTTTCTGTCAATTGAAGCAATTGCCTAACTTACGCGCCAGTGCTGGTATGAAAACATGTAAACTGATACTCATTTCTGTCTTTCTGGTTGTCCTGCTCACCAGCGGCTGTGGGTGTAACCAAGAGGGTCCTACCGGCATAAACCTCTTCGAAAAACAGGACAGCACCCCACCGAAACTTCTCAGCGCGCAGGCTGTCGATACCACTTGCATCAAGCTCATCTTCAGTGAGGACATCCAGGGGAAAACCATCAACTTGCTTGTCAATGGGGTAAAGACCACCAACCTGTTGTGCAGAGGTGAGACCATCCTCCTCTATCTCACCACAGCCATGGATATTGCCAGTTCGGCAAGGCTCGAAGGGAGGGTGGAAGATTTTTGGGGTAATAGCACCCGGTTCTCCCTCTCTGTCTGGGCACACAACCCCAACAGGGCAGAGGTTCTCATCAATGAGTTTTCGACCAAAGGATCTGGCAACAACCCTGACCGCGTGGAGTTATTGGTAACCAAGGCAGGCAACCTTGCCGGTCTCACCGTCGCCAATGGGGTCGGGCCATTGGCAAGTGATAGGTGTATTCTGGGAGACAAGTGGGTATACCAGGGTGATTTTGTGGTGATAGGATTTCAGGAAGGGGGAACTGAGGCTTTGTATCCTAGCGAGAACCTTGGCGGGTTGAGCTCCAACAACGGTTGCATCACCGTTACGGAATCCCCTGACTGGGAGAGCACCATCCTCGATGCTGTAATCTACAGCAACAAGACAACCACCACCTTCAGCGGCTTTGGTTCGCGGGAGACGGAATTGGGGGCCAGCCAGCTCTATGAAAGTGGTGTATGGAACTCCCCCTTGGCAGAAGAGGCCATCGACTCCACAGACAGTACTGCAACACGGTCGATCTGCAGGGAGAGCTATATGGATACAAACAGCCAAAATGATTGGTACATCTGCGACACCAAGGGTGCCAGTTTTGGCAGGGAGAACTCACCTACCAGATATGCGGGGCAGTGAAAAAAAAGAGGAGGCAAAAACCTCCCCTACATGGCCGTGTTGTATTGCTCAGAGATTCTGGTTTACAAACCCTTCCAGAACAGCAAGGGAGGCGGCTCCCATACGTTGGGCTACCACTTCACCTTTCTTGAAGATCATCAGGGTAGGGATGCTGCTTACGTTGAATTTGCTGGCAATGGACACAACCTCATCGACGTTGACCTTCGCAACTATCAATTTCCCTGAGTACTTCTCAGCAATCTGGGCAATGGCTGGGGCGATCATCTTGCATGGGCCACACCAGGGCGCCCAAAAGTCGACCAGTACCGGTTTGTCCGCCTTCAAAATCTCAGTTTCAAAATTTTCCGAGGTAATGATTATTTCACTCATAGGTAAGGCTCCTTGTCTCGAGAACCATAATAGCGGCAAACCGGGGAAAAAGATAGAGCTATCAACAACTTCACCTAGAGGGAAACCTCTTCATCAAAAGGCATCTCCTCCTCTGGACGCAGGTCAGGTACCTTCTCGGAGTTTTCCGGCTTGAACTCCACATGCTCTGCCACCACCAGGATTTTCTCCCGGTTGTCCCCATCCTTGTCGGTCCACCGCTCTTGGCGTAGCCGTCCGACCACCCGCACTCCCCTTCCTTTCTTCAGGTAGTTCAGGCACCCCTCTGCCAATCCTCCCCAGACCTGCACCCCTATGTACATGACCTCCTCAACGGCCTCTGCCTTGGCATTCTTGTAATAGCGGTTCACTGCAATGGAGAAGCGCCCCATGACGCTGCCGTTACTCCCTACCAATACCTTTTCAGGGTCACGAACCAGGTTCCCTTCCAGCAAGACCGAATTCAAGTTGTTCATCCGTACCATCCTTTTCCTCACAAAACCCTTTCTACCTGCACAGCTCAGGCCACGCTTTCTTGGTATTTTTGTTTGTGATCTCACTTGTGTAAGAAAGAAAGGGCATGGGTTCACTTCAAGTTTCAAAGTTCCAGAGTACGTGATTCCGTTAAGAAATGTGTTAATTTTTACCTATATTTGACGTTCCATAAGGGACTTAATCGTTGATTGGGTATCCTTCTCACTGCTTTCTGAGGGTTCTTCATGCTGTAATGGGCACCCTTTCTTACACTATTCCCCTCAGAGCCCACTTCAATATTTAAGCGGTTTTCCCTCAGCTTCTGAACCTGGACAAAACGCTACTCGTCGATGATTACAAGGTGATGGTTTGTAGACCGGTGAACTTCATCGGAAAAGGGAGTCCTTGTGAGATCAAAAAGGAGAGATATTTCTGCTTGAGCCGCTCTTGTACAAGGGAGAGGACATGAAGGTCTTTCCTACCGATACCATGTTGGACACAAAAAGCCATCAGACAGCCATTGCTGTGCCTGTCTGATCGATATTTGTGACCAAACTCTATCGGGCAGTCCTTGGCGGTGCTTTTGCACACCATGGGGTATCGATGCGCATCAGTTCCTTTTCGGAACCAAATGGTGATCTCTACACGATTTCAAAGATACAATGTCCGGTGAGAATTACGGAATATTCAAGGTTCTGGAAAGTGTTTCTGCCGATAGTGAGATCAAATATCTTTATCTACAATTCAATCAACCAGAACTCTTCTCATGAAAACAGCAGAATCAGCTGCCAACTTATCAAGATCTGGATTTTCAATGACATTGCGCCAAACTGAAATATCCTGGCCAACTTGCCCACCGGACATAACAAATGGTTCCTGAATTATCTGTCCATTAAAGTGAATCGTATCCAGAGCTTCTCGTATTTCTTTCCACGGTATCCTGCCCAAACCTACTGGCTTTCTATTAGTTTCCCCACAATGAAGCCCTTTCATGTACTTTCCGGCAAGGATAATTGCTTGAGACATGGAATCTTCTTCAATATTCATATGGAATGTATCGAGCAACAGGCCAAGATTAGGGCTATCAATGGCACTGACAAATGGCAAAGCCTCGGCAACAGTATTGAAAATAAACTGCTCAAAGCGATTGAGGATCTCCATGTTGACTATAACATTGCAGTCTTCAGCCACCTTTGCCAATTGCTTCATGCTTTTGAAACTCTGGTCAACATATTGCTGCTTGCTTTCTCCGAGCGCCAACTGCTTTGGCCATGCGCAGTATGTGGAACCTTGGATCACTCCTCCTCCCATCCTTCCAATAGCATGGATTAGTGAAGTCATGTATCTCAATCCATTCTGACGAATGCTCTCATCGGGAGAAGAGACATCATTCTCAGAGCTACAGCCTAGTCCGTATGAAAGCTGGATACCTTCATCCTTGGTTGCTTTGGCTAGATCCAGTCTTTTTGACTCAGTCCAATCAGCCAGTATCCCACTGTGCACCTCAAGAATGTCATAGCCAAGTTTCTTTACTTTAGGGACCAACGGAAAGAAATCCGCGGCCCAATCATGTGTCCAGAATGCGTAGTAGATGCCAATCTTTCTCATTTGGCGCTCCTTTTTATCATATGTATTATCTTGTTGGAAATCTCTCTCCCGAAAAGAACAAGTATAATGATAGAACCCCAAATTGCTGTAACAAGGTAGGGATCAAATCTCTTCAGGTTCAGGCCTGTAGAAATCAACTGAAGGATGATGGAGGCCATCACAGTGCCTAAAAGTTTCCCGAATCCACCAGAAGGCTTCACTCCCCCAAGGAAAGTCGCCAGAACTGCAATCAAAACATATGATTCATAGTAGTCTGCCTTGACTGAGTTCATCTGACCAATCATAACCATTGAGGCGAAAAAAGACAGAACAGCGGATAAAATGTACTCCAGAATGATGACCTTGTCTGTATTGACATTGGAAAACCTAGCAGCCTCGGGGTTTGCTCCTGTCATATAGAGCTGTTTCCCGTACACCGTGCGGTCCAAAACAAAGTGAAGACCAACTACGACGACAATAAACAGGATAATTGACACGGGAATTCGAAGAACCTCCCCTACCCCGAACCAAGTGATCTGCTTTGGGAATCCAGAGATGGTATACCCCATGGTTATTAGGATGCTAAGCCCCTGGAGAAATGTGGACATACCCAATGTAACCAGAAGAGCAGGAATCTTCAGTTTTGAAATCAGCAACCCATTGATAAGCCCAATCAGGATACAAGCCAGAAGGCCTACCAAAAGTGCAATACACACCTGGATATTGCCGGAATTTGCAGTATTACCAGATGTGAGAGCCTTGAGTACCACATGGATTATGATGCCGTTAAAATTGGCAGCTGCGACAATAGAAAGGTTAATACCGCCGGTAAGCTCAGATATCAGCATGCCAATGGCCATAAAGCCAATGGTCGGCATTTGGTACATCATAGTTGTGAGATTTCTGAAAGACAGGAATCTAGAGCCATTGAGCAGATACATGAAAAGGAATATTGCTATGATGGTAATCAGAAGCGAAAAGAACTCACTTTCCCTCATTCTCTGGAAGATATTCTTATTGATCATACAGCAGCCTCCTTGATGTCAGCTTCAACTTTAACTCTAATGATCTGCTTCTTTTGCTGTATTTCTTGAACTGCATTTAGAATAAGGCTGAGTATAATGATGGCCCCTGTGAATACGTTGTACCAGTATGATGAAATTTTCAACAAGGTAAGACTGTTGTTCACTATCTGGAACAGCAAGACACCCAGAATGGAACCGAGCACAGAACCTCTTCCTCCAGAGATTGAAGCACCTCCAAGAATGATTGCAGCGATTACCGACATCTCAGTGCCTACAATTGAATTTGGAATTACCGTCTGGACTATAGCAACGTGGGCTATTGATCCTATTCCAACAATCGCCCCTGCGATACCGTAGACCAGCATCGTATTACGGAACATGTTGACACCGACTCTTTTAGCTGCTGTTCGGTTGCCACCAACCCAATAGATGGTTCTGCCAAACGTGGTTTTCCGCAGTACAAAGTCAAGAAAGACTGCCATGACGAACCAGAGAACCGTGACATAACTGATCCCATAGGGAGAACCAACTGCCTGTGCCACCTTGAATATCTTGCCATCAGCTAAAGGCCAGATATATTCTGGGATGGTATACAACAATTTTCCCCTCGTAACCACATACATCAGGCCATAAAAGAGGTTTTGAGTAGAAATCGTGATAATGATAGCGGGCATCTTGAAATGATCAATCAGGAAGCCATTGAAAAGCCCCATCATGGCCCCGACTATACTTGCCAAAAATATAGTTTGCAACAGATTGCCGTGTGTAAACCAGTTGACCATGAAATATACACAAAAATACTCTGTGACTTGTGCAATAGCTGTAAAAGATACATCGAATCCTCCACTGATGATGATTATCAGCACTCCCAAGGAAAAGATACCCGTGACAGAACAAGCCTTGAGCACATTGGTTAGGTTTCCATAAGTGAGGAATGTCGGTGCCATGATTGCAACGAAAGCCGAGTAGACCAAGATTATCATTGCAAGCAAGGCCTCTCTCTTTTTGAGGATATTTTTTAGTTGTTTCATGCTACTACTTCCTAAATTGCTCTTTTTTGCTCATCAAGAATGTTTTTGATGTATTCATCATCTATCTCCTGAGGGCTATCCAGAATCCTGCGGAGCCTTCCATTCTGCATGACCAAAATACGGTTGCAATTGGCAGTCAGCTCACGAATCTCATCAGAAATTAAAATGACAGACATCCCGTATTTCTCAACCATCTCGTGGATTGTCTTGAAAATACTGGCTTTGGCGCCGACGTCTACGCCAACCGTTGGGCCATCCAGGATTAGCACTTTAGGATTCATCTCCAGCCACTTAGCCAATACGATCTTCTGCTGGTTTCCTCCTGAAAGAGTTTTGACTTCCTTGAAAACATCATCTGTCTTGACTTTCACCTCATCAATCCAAAAGTTGGCCTTATCAGTCATCCTAACCTCGTCCAAAAGACCTTTTTTTGAGAATTTGCTGATTGTGGGAAGAATAATATTATCTCTTTGGGAATAATCCATCACCAACCCTTGGGTTAGGCGGTTTTCCGGAACATAGGCTATGCCATGGTTTACTGCATCCTGAACGTTGCCGATTGAAACGCGCTGTCCATCAATCTCGATCTCCCCGCTGTCTGCCGGAGCAATTCCAAATAAAGCAGTGGCAATTTCAGTACGACCGGAACCCAGAAGGCCAGTAAATCCTATGATTTCACCTTTCTTAAGATCAAATGAGATATCCTGGAAATTGTTGGTTTTAGACAAGCTCTTAACCTTGAGCATATAAGAATCACTGTTGAGCAATGAATCATCGACATGCTTGGTATAGACAGTGGATGCTCCAACCATTAGTTTCTCTATCTCAGCAACACTTACATCGCAAATCTGCTTGACATCGATTACTACTCCATCCCTCAGTATGGTAACGACATCGCAGATTTCCATGATCTCATCAATCTTATGGCTGATGAAGATGATAGATATACCCGTTGACTTCAACATCTCAATAATTTTAAAAAGATTGTTTATCTCCCCCCTGGTAAGAGCAGTGGTTGGTTCATCAAATATCAAAAGCTTTGGATTATTATTCAATGCTCTGGCTATTGCCACCATCTGTTGTTTGGCTATGGGGATTTCTCCGACAATATCGAAAAGGCTGATATTGGCATCTAGTTGGTCCAAGATGCTCTGGACTTCATTTGAGTGCTTTTTGACAGAGAAGAAAGTTTTCTTGCCCTTTATCTGATTGGAAAGGCAGACGTTCTCCAGTACTGTTAAGTTCGGAAACAAGGAAAAATCCTGATAGATTACGCTGATTCCATACTGCATACCGGAAAGAGGACCATAGGAAGCCATCGGTACCCCGGCAATGGTTATCTTTCCGGTATCTGCAGAAAGCGAACCCGCTAATATGTTGATAAGAGTAGATTTTCCGCTTCCATTCTCCCCTACAAGGCCATGTATCTCTCCCTTCTCGACAGAGAACGAGATGTCCTTCAAAGCCTTGACTCCTCCAAATGCCTTGCTGCAGTTTTCAATTGCAATAAAATCCATCTGCTCCCCTCTTTTATGGCTGAATCGTGCAAGTGGGGGAGGTAAACCCTGCCATCCTCACTCCGTCAATCATACCGCACAGCAAACGAAGATCCAACCAAACAGACTATTTTTTAAATTGTACCTGAATTCAGGCACAAAACCATACGGTACTATGCATTTTGCAGGAAGCGCCAAGAACGACCACTTCGTGTCATCCAAATTGAAGCATTCCTAAATAATCCTTGTGTCGATCAAGAGCCAAATACTTATCATTATTCCTCTATCGGCAGGATGCCATCCTTTTCCGGTCTGGCTGATTCATTCACCTTATAAGAAAGCAACAAATATCCAAGCAGAAAATTTTGCTCTTGATTTTTTTCTCGTTTGCATCATGACATGCAACATACAATCAGCTACCTAATTCGTTGAACCGTACCCTTGAGAGGTTCTCTTTCATTGACAGTTCAGATGTCAGCCTTATTACTAAATGTGCGGGAGGGAATTCTCCCAATCCCGCACATTAAAAGTAAATCAATGCAAACTAGAAATTGTACTTGTCACTGTTAGTCTTATCAACAATAAGCGGGAAATCAAATATCAGGTTCATGCCGTCTACTGTTGGCTTACCCAGTCCAGGAATCTCTACACCCTGCTTGATCTGATCACGCTTTCCCTCAAGGACAAGCTTTGCTATATAGACCATAGCTTTCGCTGCATCTCCAGAGGACCAGAGGATGCATTCATCGATGGAATTATCCTTCAAGAACGGAGAGGCTTCTGCCGGGCTGGTGGTGCAGATTACGGTTACATCAGCAGTTCTACCAACTTCTCTGAGAGCTTGTGCAGCACCTGGGCCACCCTGACTTCCGAATCCGAGAATACCTTTCAGCTTAGGATACACCTGAAGCAACTCAAGAGTCTGCTGGCGAGCTGCATTCCTGTCTTCTGATACTGGGAATTTGCTAGCAACAAGCTTTAGGCCTGGGTAGTTCTTCTTGGCATACGCAATGGCTGCATCCGCCCAGATATTATGTGCTGGAACTGTCAGGGATCCTACGAATATAGCATATTCACCCTCTTTCGAACCTGTAATTCTCACGAATTCATCGATAAACTTTTCGCCAAACTTGACATTGTCAATCATCTCAATATCAAAGTCGGCTTCAGGCTGATTCGGTGACTCATGGGTCATTACCACGATTCCCTGAGCTCTAGCTTTCTTAAAAGTCGGAACAAGCGAGTTCGCATCGTTAGGAACTACAAGAAGAGCATTTACTCCAGTATTGATAGCATCCTCAAGTATCCGAACCTGCTCGGCCTCGTCTGCCGCTGCACTAGCCTTGAAATAGACCTTTGCGCCATATTCAGTGCCTGCAGCAATACCATCGGTTTCATAAGGCTCGAACCAAGCTGAAATGAGCTTTGGATTGAGTATCATCTCCGGCTGGGTCTTTGCAGCCTCCTTTGTACCCTGTGCGAAAAGTGAGAGTGCAACGAATGCAATCACCATTACCAACACAATTTTTTTCATACCTTTGTCTCCTTTTTTACGATTCTTCCACTTATTCAGTGTTTTGCTTCCTTTGTCTATTTCTAAGGATATGTCCTTAGCGGTGCAGGAATCGAGCCAGCATTGCCAATTTCTATTACCGTCCCAATCGTGTCCTCAGTGGAAAGGTAATAAAATTCATCATCCCCAATCTCTCCTGACTGGATGACTTCATATCCTTTCTTCTTCAGCTCCTCGATTTTCTTCTTGCAATCCTTGTAATAGAGCTTGAAGTGCTGAATACCACTTTTCCCATTGGACTTCTCAAGAAATTCGTTATAGATGCTATATCCATCAATCGGTTGCATCAGCTCAAATTGAACCGGCCCGATCCAGCACACAGCCAGCTTATATCTCTGTAGGTTCGGCTTTCCGCGATACATAGAATTACGTACCGTTGTCGGTCCGTACTCATAGATTTCCCAGGGTCCCATTCCAAAGCCTTCCCAAAGAGCCTTCATTGCCTTGTCGATGTCGGTCACAACCTCTGCTATCTGGCAGATATCTCCATCTTTCATACCCAGTCCCCTTCTATTTCGTGAATGGTTTCAACAATCCTTCCAGATTGGTGTGTCTCTTATGCATCTTGTCGATATCAATATGATTTTTCTCGATGATCATCATGGTAACGATGTCGGTGAGCAGGAACATCGACTGCTCCAGAATTGTGCACATCGGCTGGATTGATTTGACTTCGCTTGGATCCCCGAAGAACTGCCCAGGAACCCTGACAGTGAAATCTGCCAGTTGCCCAATCTCATTCTCCGGATGGGGGCTGAGAATACCGATAGTGGCTTTGGCTTCCTTTGAAAGCTTGACTATGTTCATCTCCACATTGGTCATGCCGCATAGAACCAGCAACAAGTCTCCTTCCCCTATGCAAGGCGTGGTAGTGTCGTAAACGACATAAGCATCATAGCCCATGTGCTTCAAACGCATGGTGAAGCCTCTCATGGAGAGTCCCATCCTGCCCATCGCATAGAGTTGAATGGTCTTAGCTTTATCAATTTCCTCAATCAAGCGGTTTATTTCCTTGACGTCAATCCTATCCAGTACCTGTCGGTTCTCCTCAAGTATCACGTCAGCAAGTTTCTTGAAATCCATCTTGCTACTCCTTATCATCGATCTAAATTCTTATATAAAATATAATTTTCACCAGCATCGAGAGTAAGCCACAATCGCTCTACTACATAATCACATTCCTCAGCATTATCTTTAGAATGTATCTAGCACTACTTGTTAAAGTTCTACCATTACATTGCTAATATGTCAACTTTTTTACTAATAAATGCTTCATTTTTGATAAATTTATTGACTATTGTAGTATTTAGTGTAATAAATTTAGACATGCATTGTTAATAAGTTTATCATTATAAGGCATCAGGAATTTCAAAAAATGTAGTATCAGAGGTATCTATGGTACTGAAAACTGTAAAAAAACGGATCCAGTAGTTGATTAATTCAAGTATCCTAAGGCAAACCAAGCCAATCAAAGGTAGGAGAAAAACATGCCGATAAAAGAAAAATTATCCATTCTGGATTCATCAATCGGACAACTTGGGTTTGTCGTGGAAAACGTTGATACCATGATCCAAGGTTACTATGAGAAATTTGGCATTGGCGATTGGAAGATCTACACCTACGGTCCACAAATCCTATCATTCATGACATACAAAGGCGAACCTACATGCTACTCTTCACGAATTGCTCTTGGATATTTTGGGAGTACGAGAATTGAACTTATCCAACCTTTGAAAGGTCACACCGTGTATACCGATTTTATTGAGAAACATGGGTACGGTCTGCAACATCTTGGCATCTATGTACAAAATATGAAAAGCTCTCTTGAAATCGTCAAAAAAAATGGAATATCAGTAATCATGGAGGGAGGAGGTTTTGGTCTTGATGGTGATGGCCATTATGCATATTTGGATACAGAAGAACTGTATGGAATTTGTTATGAATTGATTCAACGACCGTTACGTCGTCGCGAACCCGAAAGAGTCTATCCTTTCTTGAATAGCACTTTTTCTCATGAATAATTTATTATATACTGAGCAGCAAATGAACACCTTGAACAACAGACAACAAAAAGAAGTAGATATCATCAACAATCTTCACTTCATTACCATCAAAGACTTAGCGAATACTCTTAACGTATCCGAAATGACTGTGCGCAGAGATTGCACACTCTTGGCAAGCCGAGGATTAATCAAGCAAGTCTTTGGAGGTGTTACGTCGCATATACCTGAAAAACTACTTAATTATACCGTTGACTCTGAACTCAAGAAAAACATGATCATCAAAGAAAAAATAGCAAGCAAGGCCATTAGTCTATTGAAGCCAAATGAGGTATTTTTTTTAGATTCAGGAACTACTGCGGCTACAATAGCTAGATTATTACCTCGAGAATCATCCTATACCATTATTTCTCCATCTTTTCTTGCAATAGAATTACTCGTTAAACTTGACCAATCTTCGGTTATTTGCCCCGGTGGTATATACTTGAATAAACCTCGAGTTTTCTATAATCAGGAATCTGCCGATTTTCTTCAACATTTCCGTGCCGGGAAATGCTTCATCGGTGCGACCGCCTTTGATATCAATCACGGAATTACCTGTGGTTATTTTGAAGATGTACCATTGAAACAAGCAATGCTCGATTGTAGTCAAGAACGGATCCTCATCACTGACTCGAGCAAATTCGATAAGGTAAGTACATGTGTATTTACTAATATTACAACTTTGACAGCAATCATAACTGATGACGGAATCTCACAAGTTTATAAGGATTTCATAACCTCTAATGGGGTTAAGCTTTATATTGTTTGATTTTAAGTATAATATGAGATTGCTTATTAGATATAAAACCCTCAACGTCTTTTCATACAATAGCACCTTCAATTAGTCAGGATTGGGCCTTTCACATCACTATCCAGACATCTGAAGCTTACTGGAATATACTTTTAGTAAATCATCTTCGAATGATCTGCTTCAGCTTCGGTTGCTTTATAAACAGGTAGCCTTCTTCAATAAATACCGTCATTTCTTTAACACTCAAAAGGTCCGAATTGAATCCCAATAACAGCTTCTTCAAAAGGGACGGTTCATATTGGTATCTTCTTCAGATTCACAGGAATGACAAAATTGTTCCTGGTAATATGGATTGTTTGAATTTTTGCTTTCAGCACATGAAAAAGGACCTTTGTATGCTACCCCTTAACGTCCAGAACTTTGATTTTCTGTTTCATAGCTTCCCATCGGAAGGAATTACGTTGCTAAATCGCATAGTATGAATTATTATTTCTGTAGAATTTATTTTAATTCTATAGAAAACAGGAGGTACAGTATGAAACAAGGAAAAACATGGAAGTTGCTCTATCTTGCAATAATCCTGATGGTAGGCGGAAGCCTGTTGGCTTCATGGGTAAACTCAGGGCTTGGGAAAGTCAGAGTTGACGAGGTTTCCATATGGCAAGAGCCAGGATTCTCGGTCAGTGCCTACGTATACACGCCCAAGAATGTAGCAGAAAAAATGCCGGCAATACTCGCCATCCACGGCTTGAACAACCAGAAGAACCATATGGCAAATACTGCATTGGAATTCGCAAGAAGAGGATATGTAGTCCTTTCCATGGATATGAGCGGCCATGGAAGAACCACAGGGAAAAATCTTGACCATGGCGCCGGTGGTCCCGCTGGTTTGGCGTATCTGAAAAGCCTTCCGAATGTTGATACAGACAACATTGGTATTGTAGGCATGTCCCAGGGAGGCTTCGCGGGGGCCATGGGCGCCATTCTTTCAGACCCAGAAGGGTACTCATCTGTGTTTTTCATGGAATCAGAGGTCTCTTCCCCTGGTTCCATGGATCTCTCAGCTGCCAAATATGTTAAAAATGCAGCGTTCAATATTGGAACTGTTACAGAACTTGGAGTGATGATATTCGTCGGAAAGGGTTCTGAAGCACCAGTTTCGCCTGTCCTACAACCACTTTTTGCTACCGATGCACCAATTGAAGCAGGAAAAATCTACGGATCGATTGAAGATGGAACCGCCCGAATTCTCTATCAGCCATGGGAAGACCATGCAGGGGCTACAGATTCGATACCCGCCATTGCAAATGCCTTGGAATGGATGCATCTGACGTTGACAGGAGGAAACACCCTTTCCCCAAGAAACCAGATCTGGCCCATTAAGCTCATTGGTACCACTCTTGCCCTGCTAGGTGCAATGCTTTTCCTCTTCCCAATGGGTTCACTGCTCCTCAACACCAACTATTTCGGTGAGCTGAAAGAGAAACTTCCGGAGTATCGGGGGTATGAAGGGAAAAGTTGGTGGGTAAGTGCATTGATCACCACAGCCCTTGGCCCTCTTCTGTACCTTTTTGTATGGAATAATATGTTCTTTGTTCCGTGGATCAACCCAAACAGACTCTGGCCACAGAATTTCACCAATGTGTACATGGTTTGGTCTGTCCTTGTTGGGGCGATTGCCATAGTTCTCATGATCGCGGGTCATTACACAACACTAAAGGGAAAGGGAGCTCGGTTGGAACACTACGGCCTCACTGATGCTTCCGGTACATGTAACTGGGTGCGTATCTTCAAATCGGGCATTTTGGCAATCTGTACCTTATTGCCAGTCTACCTCATTCTGGTATTCATTGATTCAGTATGGAAGGTCGACTTTAGGGTTTGGGTTGTCACACTCCTTCCTTTTACTGGAAGGCGATTCTTGGCATTTCTCGGCTATTTGGTTCCATTTGCACTCTATTTCATCCCCCAAGGGATTATTCTTTCCGGATTCCAGAGGCCAAAGAAAGGCAACCTTAGTCTGGGAAAAGAAATGTTGATCAACTCCATTGTGATGACTCTTGGGGCTGTCATTTGGCTATTGATCTTGTATATCCCCATACTCGCCGGAGGGTCGATTATTTTCGGCTCAAATCCATTGGTCCAGACAGCAGCCGGAATGGGTGGCATCTATTACCTACCCCTTCTTGTGCTTTGGCCACTTGTTGCTTGTCTATATACCTATTTCTTCCGAAAGACAGGCAGGGTGTATGTGGGTATCAGCATGACAACGCTGTTCATCGTATGGTATCTGACAGCAGCTGGGGTGTTTGCGGTTGCCTTGTAAACGGTACGTGTAGTATTCTTTTCCGGTGCCTTGGATAATCCAAGGCACCGGGTTGTTCTATCATTGTTGCAATGATGTCTGATATACTCAATAAGAGTTTCTTAGGAAACCCTTTTGCATTATATTTTGTGGAGTTTGGAGTATTTCAATGGAATTGAGTTGGATGGGACGCTATAGGGGTTTGGTCGGCCAGCTGATTAGATATGCCAACATATACGTACGTGGGTATAATATTGAGTTGGGCGGCCATGAAGACATTCTTCTCTCAGCCCAGAGCTGGCAAGTATTGGAGTGCATCATTGAACATGAGGATGAGTACTTGAAGATGAATGAACTTTGCCGCTTCCTTGGCATGCCCCAAAGCACTTTCTCAAAGTATGTAAAAAAACTTGTCCTTCAAAACCTAGTTGAAAGATACAGGAAGGAAGATAACCTTAAAAATATCATTTTACGACCATCAGAGTTTGGAAAAGCCTTTTATATCGAGAAAAGCAAAGGGCTTTGCGAATTGGGCTTCAAGGAAATGTTTTCCCAGTTGGATAGCCTGTCTGAAGAGGATCTCAAACATGTTGTCTCTGCGATTGGAAATCTTGCCGACCATCTTGACTCTGATACCAACAGTTTCACAAAAACTCGGTTGATAAAACTCTAGGGAGTGTGCCATAGAGTATTTCCCTCTTACGCTACGGTCCAACACCATATTTGCGTAGGCTCCTGGATAAAAAGGGAGGATACGGCCTACCGTGAAGAAGGCATACTTCCAATGAAGATTTTTCAGGATGTCATCTGAAAAGTTTTAAGGAAATGTTGTATGGCGATATCTTGCCCTGCACCTCGCCATGGGAAATCGGCAACAGGGCAGGATCATGCACCAATACCCTGGCCCTACCTGCTTCTTGGCATAGCTCTAGTCATTGTTGGTGATGGTTATACAGATTGTTACCTGATAGCCTCCCCCAACACGTTCAAGTACCTGGCTTTCGTCAATATTACCAATAGACAGAGACCGTGTATTCATTGCAGGAGTCAACTCGTCCCAAAGGATTGGTGTCCCATACAGTACCTGACCTGATCCAAAATAGAGGGTAAAGTCTATGCCAAACCCATCACCAATGACTGGTTTGAGTTGAAAAGAGTTGGTTGTCCCTGTAGTGGAGAAGGTTACCTTTTGTGCATATTCTCCTCCTACAACCCCATTCACTACTTCCATCCGAGCTGTATTGATCTCTTTTTTCTTGTTCCCGTACGCAGCACTCAGGTCAAAGGAAACAGAGTTTTCCAAGAACGAGAAGAGGTAGGAAACCGGTTGGGGAACCTGATCACCATACCAGAACCCGTCATTGCCACCTTCACCGGAAGTATAGCCATTGGGGTCTACTACGGGGGTCGTCCCTTGCCCAACAACACCATCGATGGGTATGAATTGTCCTTGAGTTGGGGCGCCAGCTTCAGGAAATACATAGGGCCCCTGGTCGAGAGCATCGGTAATGCCAATGGTAAAGTGGGGGTTGAAAAGGTTTTTGAAGGTATAGGGAGAATCCAATTTGAAAAAAGCGCCATTGCTATTGAGGTTTGAAACGAGTCCCGTGTTGGTTGTTCCCCCGTAATCATTTGCATTCACCAGATAGATATCCACATAAAAGGGAGTTGTTGTCACCTCCTGGTTACTCCAGCCCCCCAACAGGGGCTGTTTGTCCTTGATGGCCCTGATGAAAGCCGTCCCACCCAGTCCCTCGGGATAGGAGACAGCGAGCACATTCATCTGTATCTCTTTCGTGTAATTCCAGGTGCCTGTTTCACTCCATCGAAGAGGCCCTATCAGGTAGACGTTGTAACTGCTGTCTACACCGGTTATCAGGATCGTTGGATTGTACATAGGGGTACTGGAATTGATGGTCAGACGTCCTAACTTGGCGCCAAAGATTGATGGATGGGTAAAAGTTCCTGGGGATTTCTGCAGATAAATCGGCGATTCCGCAGCATATGAAGCAGCGACTCCCAGCAAGACAAAACAAGAGCATGCAATGAGTAGAAGTAGTGTAATACGACGAAAACGTACCATTCTATCCATACCCTTTCCAACGTTAGGCGTAGGCCTCCGTTGATTCCGTGTATCTCATAGCAGTAGTATCATCATCTATTTGTGAGAGTAACACACCTTGAAAGCAAGCACAATCGAATGGGTTGCACAAGTATTCTCTTATCAGGATATACAATACATCTATCTATACGTGGTGGTACTACAATAGAATTACTTCTTTTCGTAAACCGAAATAAAACTTTCCTCCTCCTACAACTTCCAATAGCCAGTATGTTGGGTGCCCTTCGACTTTTCCTTTCACTTCCGAAAGATGGCAGACAAAGCATATGCAAGCTCCTCGTTGATGCGTTTGGTCAGCAACAAGCATCCACATATCTTGCAGATCCTGTGCTGCAGGAGCTTTCAGGATCTGGAAAATACGGATGAGCTTGGTTACAGACCTCATTGCTTGCAGAGGAGCAAAGCCATAGATGCACTATCTGAAATGGCCCTTTCGTTCGATTTCATACCGGAATGCGGGATATGCGTCAGTGAACTCTTTCCCAATGCAGGCCTATGAGGTAGTGTGTATCCACAGTTTTCTAGAAATACGATGCCGAGCAAGCAGGAGATACTGCATCCAATACATCTAATGGTTCCAGCCAGTACCATGCTGAATGGGAACATCCATACTGACTGTTAGCCAGAGAAGGAGCGTTACCGGTGAATGACCTTATCAGCAATATCCTTCGGAGTAGCGTCTCATCCGTCATGAATGTGATCCTCCTGTTTACCCTGACCAAATCCAAAATCGGCAGAAAGACCACCATCGCTGTCGCCATCTTCGTCTTTGTCATCAATATTGCCAGCACACTCTGGTTCTATCGGTATGGAACCCTTACAGGACTGTCCCGCTTCAACCTGGTGCTCTTTGTTGTAGTCGGCCTTGCGCTCAAACCCTTGACCAAACTCAACATCATGCAGTGGAGCTTTTCCTTCCTCACAACCGTCAATATCGCAATGGCAACCATCGTCCTCAGTTTCCATCTAGGCAGGTTGTTCCCCTACCCCATCTATGCCCACACCATGATTCGCTTGGGACTCTACATAATTGTCATTCTCGTTTTTCAGAGATACTTGATCTCCTTGTACCAATCGATGGCCAACAACTGGCCGATATTCTCATTCTTGATCCTCTGCATATTCCTCAACCTTGCCTATTTCCTCTTCGTCACAGACGATATCCTCAATAGCCTGACTACCTACAAATGGCCCCTTTTGCTTTTGGTCACCCTTACCTTGTCAGCCTATGGGACGGTTTTCTACTCCCTGAAGAAATTTTCGGAAATGCATGCACTGGAAAATGAGAACCTAAAAATCCAAAAGGAAACAGGTAGACTCCATGAAGCTGCTGTGCAATTGGAGAGGTACGCCAACTACGACATGTTGACGGGTCTCCCCAATAGAAGGTTCTTCTTTGAGAATTTAGAAAGGTTTGTAACGGAGAGTGAAAGGGATTCAAGCAAGTTCATCCTCCTGTACATCGATCTGGATGGATTCAAGTTCATCAATGATACATACGGTCACGAAGTTGGGGATAGGGTTCTCATTACAGTCGGAAACAGGATATTGAAGACCCTCCGGAAAAACGATTTCGTGGCACGGCTGGGTGGAGATGAATTTGCGGCCATCATTCATGATGCCGACGATATGACTGTTGCGATACATCTTGCCAACAAGATACATGAGAAAGCTCAAGAAGCTATCCACATGGGTGCACTGGAGTGCAGGGTAAATGCTTCGATAGGCATTGCCATATACCCTGACTCCAGCAAAGATAGTGAGACCCTGATAAGAAATGCCGATTCTGCAATGTATGAGATAAAAAGAAACGGCAAAGGGGGGATCGGGATCTTCAAGTAGTAACCCGATCCCAGATAGGGCCTGGTTCCTTACCGATCCCTACCCTAATACAACACTAGCCAGACGCCCACAAACAGTGCTACGAAGAGTATGTTAATCCAGGTAAAGGCAAACAGGTATGTTCCTGCACCAGAAGGCTTGTACTGTGCATAATACTTGAAGGATATAACCGAAGCCATCGAGGCTATTAGGGTTCCGCATCCTCCGGCATTGACTCCCAGAAGGAGCTGCCTGCCGTTTTCGGTAAACTGGGAGAGCAATAGGGTGGCAGGGACATTGCTGATGAACTGGCTCGCTAGCAGCGAAGTGAGAAATTCCCTGCCCTGCAAGAGACCTTGCAAGGCCTTGCTCACCTGTTCGAGCTCACCAAGATTGCCCACAAACACAAAGAAGCCAATGAAGGTCAACAGCAGAGAGTAGTCGACCTTCCTCAGCAAGGTCTTCTCCGAAAAGAGAATGACCAGCACTACGGCAAGATACCAGGGTACCAGGTTGAACACAGCCCCTATCGAGAGCAAGAAGAGCAAGAGGTACCTCAGCAACTGTTTTCCGTCCAGTTGAGGGACCTCCTGGACCTGCAGGCAAAAATCGTCGGAACGGGAAGGTACCAGGAAAAGCAACACCCACAAAAGCAGGGCCCCAATACCCACAAAAGGAAGCATGGTGAGGAAAAATGCCGGTAAAGGGAGTGAGTAGAAGGAGTAGAGAAACAAGTTCTGGGGATTCCCAACCGGGGTAAGGGCACTGCCCACATTTGCAGCAACGGTTTGGAGTACCACTGTCATGAGAATGGGTTTCTGCTCATTGCAAAGAGAAAACACCACAATGGTCAGGGGCACAAAGGTGATGAGGGCAACGTCATTGGTGATGCCCATGGAGGTGAAGAAGGTAAGCCCTACCAACAGTGCGGCAACCTGCCTTGGGGTGTGGGCATACTGCAAGAGCACCGTCGATAGCTTGGTAAAGAGGAACATTTTTCGAAATCCCGCCACCACAAGCATAAGTGCAAACAGACAGCCAAGCACCTTCCAGTCAATGTACCGTAGGTATCGGGGAGAAGGAAGGACAAAGGCCATGGATGCAAGGGCAAGCACCCAGGAAATTGACAGAACCGGCTCTTTTTTGATGAATGCCACTATGTTGGTCTTGCTCATGAAACTGGGCTCCCTCTTGTGTCTAGGCAACGATATAGCTGATTCAGCTCTTATGCAATTGGGGGATGAGGAGTGTCAAAACGTTGTATGTCCTGGGCATAGGCATATGCTATAGTAGTCATACGCATCTGAGGATGCAAGAGAGGGTATCCGGTGGATCATTCGAAGAGAATCTCAGCCAAAGGCTTTCTGTTTGCCACCATGTTGCGCCTGGTGCGAAGGTCGTGGCGGGTACAGGTCGAAGGAAGGTCCTACCTTGACCAGTACTATGAGAGTGGGAGGCGCTGCCTCATAGGATTCTGGCATGGGAAATATGTACCGATCTTCCCATTGCTCGAAGGCTATGATGCATGCGTAATCACCAGCCTTTCTGTCCGGGGTGGCATCCTAGGGGAAATATGCAGAAGCTTCGGCTACCAGAATACCCAAATTCCGGATGAACCCAAACTTGATGCCTTCAAGCAGATGTTGCACGACCTTGCAGAGGTACAGGTAAGCGGAACCGCCCTCGATGGCCCCCTGGGGCCTTACCATCAGACCAAACAGGGCCTGATCCGCCTGGCAGGGATGCTTGACCTCGACCTGGTCTTGGTCAATGTCTATGCAAGAAGGCACCTTACCGTATCAAAACGATGGGACAAGTTGGAGATCCCCCTCCCCTTTTCCCGCCTCTGCCTGGTTTTCGGAGAGCCTATCCCCATCCCACACCATCCCAGCAGGGCTGAACTCGACACCCTTTCCGAACGGATAAACGGAGAGCTTGACAGCCTGCAGAAGAGAGCCGAAGCTATCCTCAGGAGAAAACGAGATGTCTGACCAGCAAATCAAAGCTTCCCGTCCTTTCAACAAACGCAAGCTCTGGACCTACCTTGGCTTGGCCATCCTCTTCTTCACCCTCTCCTATCTGAGTGTCCTCTTCATGCACTCCTACTTTTCTTCCGGAAAGCTCAGCTTGCCTCCCTCTATCCTGACGGCAAGGAACATCTTGATATTGACCGTATTGCTGGGGCTCTACTTCCTCGCTGATGCTCTGCGCCTCTACTGCGTGATCCGTGCCTTGGGAGCCACTATCCCCTTCCCCTACCTTCTCAAGCTTGTCTTTGTGAACATCTTCATTTCCAATGTAACCCCCTTGGCGACAGGAGGAGGCTTCATACAGGTCTACTTCATGACCCGCAAGGGCATGTCCCTCGGTCAGGCGACCGCTGCAACCACCTTACGGACGATGATCTCTGCTTTGATCCTCTTCATCCTTACCCCGATCATCATTTGGATAGACCCCAGCCAGTTCAGCATGTTCTCGACCCGGAGCCTGCTCTATATCATCACAGCCCTATCGGTCGGATTCCTGTTTTTCTTCTGGGTCTTCCTGTTCAGGATACAGGTGGTGAAACGCTGGATGTACCATCTCCTGCTTGTGCTCAGGAAACTCAGGATCCTCACCCCTAAAAAGTTCCGCACCCTCTATGTCAAGCTTTGTGCCGAACTGAGATCTTTCAGCGAAGGCTTCAAGACCTTCTTTCAGGGGAGACCAGGATGGGCTAGCCTATCGGTAGCCACCACCGCCCTGTTTCTGCTGTTGCTGTTCTCCTTTCCACTCGTGATCATGAGGGCCATGGGCTACCAGGCCTCACCATGGACAATCTTGGCCTTTCAGGTGGTAGTAACCTTTTTCATGTATTTTGCCCCAACCCCTGGGGCTTCAGGAGTTGCAGAAGGAGGCTTTGGCCTATTGTTCGCCCAACTGGTACATACTCAGGATATAGCCCCCCTTGTCCTGAGCTGGAGGTTCCTGACCATCTACATCGGGGTGGTAATTGGTATGCTCATCACCTTCGGAGCATTCTTCAAGCGCGGCAGGAGAGGCGAAGATGCACTATAAACAACGGCTGACCCTACTGCTGGTTCTCCTTGTCCTGCTGATGGCAAGCCTGGTCAGCTACCGTATCTATCTCTTCTTCAATGAAGGGGATTACCAGAACCGGAATGTTGACAACATCACCAGGATTGAAACCACACTTGACGGAGGCCAGGGTTTCCAATTTGCCGTGGTTGGGAACATACGGAACTCCATGCGCCTGTTCGAACAGAGAATCATCCCCCTCATAGAGGGTAACGATGTAGACTTCATGGTATCGCTTGGCAATGCAGTCTACGACGGGGCCGAAGGGAAATACCGCCTCCTCTACCGCGGCCTGAAAAAACTCGCCATCCCCCAAGTGATGACGGTTGGCAATAATGAGGTGGAGGATTTCGGATCCACCCTGTTCTATCGCCACTTCGGCCCCTACTTCTTCTCTTTTCCGCTACAGAATGCCTATTTCTTGTTTCTGGACACCACGGGCCAGACCTCCTGGCAGTGGCAGTACCATTGGATTGAACAGGAACTGAAACAGGCACAACACTACCAATACCGATTTGTATGCATGAACCAATCGATCTACAAACTTGAAGGATATGGGGCAAAACACGCCACATATGTTGTGGATGAAGAGGTAGGCAAGAAACTCCATAGCCTGTTTGTCACCTATGGGGTAACGGCAGTATTCTCAGCAGGATTCCCCACCTTCTTCCAGGAAGAGCGTGATGGGGTGCAGTACATTATCTCCGGGGCAGCGGGAGGCTTGCTTCTGGAGAGCGATTCCCCCTATCAGATCGTACGAGTCACTGTAGGCCCTACCACCGTTTCCTACGAAAACATCACAGCCCCTGATGCCATCTCCCGTTTCAGTGAGGGCTTTGAGCGGCTGAAGCTATCACTGCACTCCTTTGTAAGCATGAGCCTGTTCAACCTGATGCTGATAGTGACCGCCATCGGTCTCATTGCCCTTCGCCTCTACTTTTTGATCCTCAAGCAGGAACATCTCTACCGGGATTTCAGCGTGGACGAGGAAGCCGAACACAAGAGCCTTTCGGTCGTCATGTTCACCAACAACTACCTCCCCTTCATTGGGGGGGTCCCACTCTCCATCCAACGCCTTGCCTCAGGGCTTACCCAACTGGGAAACCATGTGCACATCTTTGCCCCAGCCTATCCTGAGCCTTCGGCTGACGACGAGAGGGACCATGTCATCCGCTGTCCGAGGCTCCTGAATGCCAATTTGTCAGGATTCCCGATCGTCAACCTCTTCACGCACAAGATTGCACATGCCTTCAAAGCCCTCGATTGTGACCTAGTACACATCCATCACCCCTTCTGGCTTGGCGTCAAAGGGTTGCATCTTGCTCGACGGAGAAAGGTCCCGATCGTGCTGACCTACCATACCCGTCTCGAGAAATACATCCACTATCTGCCTATCCAGGGAGCGCCGCTGAAGAACATTCTCGCCCACCTGAGGATCAAGCATGTTGCCAACCATTGTGATGCCATCATTACCCCGACAGCGTCCACCGAAGAGTACCTGCGCAACCTGGGGGTCAGGGCCCTGATAGAGACCATCCCCACCGGTATCAAGCTGCAGGATTATGACTCCTGGACTGACGAGCAGGTAGAGCAGTGCCGCCTCTCCTATGCCAAGGAAGATGAGTTGCTGCTCATCACCGTTTCACGCCTTGCCGAAGAGAAGAACCTTGATTTCCTCCTTGCCGGGCTGGCAAAGGTCAAAGCCCTCTGCCCTGTCAAGTTCACCTGCCTGTTGGTGGGTGATGGGCCGCAGCGTTCCCACCTGGAAGGGAGGGTGGCAGAACTAGGACTCGGAGAGGTGGTTACCTTTACCGGCAACCTGGAACCCAGGGAGGTTACCCGCATCTATCGTGCAGGGGACCTCTTCGTCTTCTCCTCAACAAGCGAGACCCAAGGGATGGTGTTGGTCGAGGCAATGGCAGGGGGGTGTCCCGTCGTTGCAGTACGCTCCAGCGGTGTGCACGATGTCGTCAAGAATGGGTACAATGGAATGATGGTCCCTGAAAGTACCGACAGCTGGGCAGCGGCTGTAGCATCCCTGCTGTCAGACCCAGCAGGGCTCAGTGAGCTTTCTGCCAACAGCAAAATCTTTGCCCAATCCTATTCGGAAGAGAACATCGCCCAGAAGGTGGAGGCCCTCTACCAGCGGGTGGTACTCCTATACAAGGCAAGACAGCTCTGAAAAACCACCACAGTACCCCCAAGGCATTTGAAGCAGAGCCCTGTCTTGAGACCCTGCCAAAATCCTTGTTCCCTTTTCCCTCAGGCCTTTTGCAAGGAAACAGAACATTGCACCACTTCTCTGATTGAGAACTGCCGCATTATTTGGTAGGATGGGGAAGCGGAGGAATAGATGAACAATTTGGCAGTCATCTCATTGGGCGGATCGATCATAGCACCGGACAAGGTAGATACTACCTTTCTCAAGGAACTGAATGAAAACCTGAGAGCATATCTCAAAAAAGATAAGAGCAGAAAAATCATATTGGTCTGTGGTGGTGGAGCCCCAGCTAGGGTCTACCAGCAGGCCCTGAGAGAGATCATGGCAGATGCCCCGAGTGAAGAGCAGGACTGGCTTGGCATCAGGGCAACACACATCAACGCACAGTTGGTGAAGGCGATGTTCAGTGACCTGTGTACGGACAACATCATCACCGACCCTACAGGACACATAGTGTTCAAGGGCCAGGTTCTGGTGGCTGCAGGGTGGAAGCCCGGCTTCTCTACAGACAATGATGCGGTAATCCTTGCAGAACGCTTCCAGGGAAAGCTCATCATCAACCTCTCAAACATAGCCAAGGTCTATACCGATGACCCGAAGCAGAACCCAGATGCAAAGCCCTTGGACACCATCAGCTGGGATGAGTTCAAGATCCTGGTAGGTTCTACCTGGGTCCCGGGAAAGAACACCCCGTTCGACCCCATTGCAAGCAAGAGGGCGGCAAAGCTACGCATGAAGGTCATCTGTGCCGATGGCAGAAATGTTGCAAATACCATGGCGATCCTCAACAAAGAGGAGTTTGTCGGGACCGTGATCGGGTAACAGGAATTGATCATAAAAAAAGGGGGATATTTCCATTGGGGGTATCTCCCTTTTTATGGCCTAGAGGGAAACACTCCTGTGGTGTTCCTTCAGTTCCAGGAAAAGGGGCAGCACATCGGCAAAGCTAGCTGGAAAGGGAACATCCTGGTTGAAATCGGGTATCCAGGAGATATTCTCGCTGAGCTCCTGCACAAAGCCATCCTCGATGCCAAGCTCATCCAACAGGGAGAGCAATTCGTCATACTCCTCTTCGGTGATCTCAGCAAAGACGACATCACCCAAGGGAGGCACAAACTGAACCATCAGGGAGAGATAGGCAACATCCTTGAGCTCCTTGGCAAAATACCGCAGGAACTCCTTGGTAGCGTCCAGGGTCCCCGGAAACAAGAGATGCCTGACAAGCAGGCCCTGCAGGCTCCCGTCCTCCATCACCTCAACGCGGGGGTGGCGCTCCTTCAAGTACTCCATCACAGGGATAATCTGCCCGGCATAGTCAGCAAGCCCGCAAAATGCTGCGCTTACCTCCCTATCGAGGGTCTTTACATCGACCAGATAGAGGTCGACATAGGAATCAATGAGGGAGAGCCCCTCCAAGGATTCAAAACCTGAACTATTCCAGACTATGGGCAGGGTAAGCCCACCCTCCCTTGCCAATTCAATCGCCTGGACAATGGAAGGTATGAAGTGTGTACCCGTAACCATATTGATGTTTGCTGCACCAAAACCCTGGAGTGCGAGCATGAGGCGGGCAACCTCCTCGACGGAGAATATGCTTCCGACCGGGTTCTGCCCCCCTGAGATCTGATGGTTCTGGCAAAAGGCACAATGCAAGGGACAACCGGTAAAGAAGATCATCCCCGATCCGTTGTCACCCGTTACTGGGGGCTCCTCCCCACGGTGCAGGCCAGACCAGGCAATCCTCATTTCCGCCGTCTCGCCACAAATGCCGACCTCTCCCAGAAGGCGGTTGACACTACAGTGGTTTGGGCAGAGAAGACAGGATTCGTACGCTTGGAGACCGTTGTTTGTATGCATGGGTACATTCTAACGAATCAAAGACCGTTTCGCTAGAGACCCTTTCTGCAGTAATCAATGATACATTATATTATTCCTATTTGGGAATAATATATAGCATATTCTTATATTTATCCCTGACAGCTACTCATCTTTTTTGCTTTAGAATTGTGCATGCTTGACCGACACGGGGAAATATATCACTCTTACCTTATGGCAATACGCGACTTTTTCCGAAAAAATACACCCGAGGAAACCCAGGAAGAACGATATATCCTCTCCATCGATGGAGGGGGGATGCGTGGCATAATCCCAGCAATCCTGCTCAACAAAATAGCTATGCTTCTTGAGGAACAGGGTGATCGGCGACCGCTCTATGCCCATTTTGACCTGATAGCAGGCACCTCCACAGGAGGCTTGTTGGCCCTTGCCTTGGCAGCCCCAGCAGAAAAGACAAAACTCACCCTCGATGGAAGGTTCATCAGCTATATCTATGACCAGAATGAGCTGACGGTTACCGACAAGCTCCTTCGCAGAAAAGCCTCACAGACACTGATGGGGACCCTCCCCTTTGGCATACAGGTCAGTGCCCTTGAGCGACTTTACGTCAACCATGGCAAGGAGATCTTCCCGAAAACCCAAGGCAGACTATTCTCCCAGATATTTACCGACAAGTATGACAGCGAACCATTGGAAAGATATCTGAAGGATACCTTTGGAGACATTGCACTGAAGGATGCAGTCGTCCCTCTGATGGTGATGGCCTATGATGTGGCAAACGGCAGACCGTTTCCCCTTTCCAGCCGGGACAGCCATGGGTACCTCTTCTGGGAGGCAGGCAGGGCCACCAGCGCCGCCCCCACCTACTTCAAGCCAGCCTACCTGTATGACCGTCAGGATGAGTGCATGCAGACCCTCATCGATGGGGGAATCATAGCAAACAACCCTGCACTCTTTGCCTACAGCGAAGCAAAGAAGCTCTACCCCGATGCAAAGAAGTTCCACATCCTCTCGCTTTCTACGGCAAGCAGTGATTTTGGCTTTACCATAAGCGGTGCAGGGTCGGGAGTGATCGGGTGGATTGACCCTGCAAAGGGAACCCCCATCCAGAAGATCTATGCAGGCTCCCAGCTGCAGGCAGCCGATGCCATCGCATCGGTCATCCCCGACCTGTGCTACACCCGTGTCCATGGGACACTCGGCGAGCAGGTCAAGCTTGATGCCACAGGCACCTCGGCCCTTGCCATCATGAAGGAGAAGGCCCTGGAGATCTATCGGGACAATGAAGAGGGAATCCTCTCCTTTGCAGAGAAACTCAAGGCCCGGAAACTGTTTGACCAGCTCACCCTTGGGCCTAAGGAGATTGACCAACTACCTGCTCCCACCATTGTGGAGAGGGCAAAGGAAGAACCTCCCATGCAAAGCCCGGAACTCTCCTCGTACTACTCTTTCCTCTCCCGATACAACATCCAGGAAGATGACGGGAAACAAGAGGGCGTCCAGACATGAGCAGCCATCCCAAACAGATTGCACTTGAGGCCGTCATGCGCAAAATGTGCGATGAACTGGATGACCATCTGGAAGATCTGTTTGGTGACCACTACCCGCGTCACCCGAACAGGCCGGCACGTGGCAAAGCTGCAAGTGTGGCCTATGACGGACTCTTCTCGACAGGCACCCAGTTTACCCTCGGCTATGGAAGCGAGCTGGGCCGGGGCTACATCCTCAGTGTTGAACTACGAACCCTTTCACAAGTCAGGCAGGAGGATGAGTTGGCAGTAGAAAAAGCAGCCGCTGAGAAGATCGAGCAGCTCATTCCAAAATACTTTCCCGAAAGGGCGATCAGGCTGGAAAAGGATGGGAAGGTCTATAAGTTGGTAGGGGACTTCTCGCTGGGAGCCTCAAGCAACGAGTAGAGTACCTGTACAAAATGCTGGTTGGCCTTCTGGCAGAATACCCTGTAGTTCTTGGGACGGCGGCCTTGAGCGTCATCGCTGATGACCCGGCAGACCGTACAGGGAATGTTGTGCATCCTTGCAGCCAGGGCAACCCCGTAGCTCTCCATATCCGAAAAGCCAAGGCCAAGCTCATCCACCAGCCAGGGATTGGCTTCCCGCCAAGGCCGTAGGAGGAACCTGTCGGATGACCCTCCCTTGGCTAGGGTTGCCCCTGGGTAGGGAGGAACGGAAAGGGAAAGCTCACCAACCACTTCGTTAGCACCCCTACCAAATGTTTCGCCCCGCTTAAGCCCAAAAGGACGCAGGTCAAGCTCAAACTGCACCACCGATGTTGCCAGGATAGGTGTGCCGATCGCAAGGGACCTATCAATGGCGCCAGCATACCCGACACAGAGGACCGCCTTCGGCTGGTAGTCGATGATGGCCTGCAGGGTATTGAGCGCACTCTGCACCTGGGAGACCCCAACAGCGAGGAGAAGATAGCTCTTTTCCTTATGGTAGGAGAGAATACCTACTTTTGTTAGGAATCCTTCCAATTCCCTTTCGCTGGAGGCAACGACCAGGCAATCAAGAGCCATACTGGGCCCTCTCTTCTATGAGGGATGGGAATATGAGCGAAGGGGCTATGCCATGGCGCCTCTCGTATCCAGCCTTCAGGGTGCGGTCTATCGCCAGGGTGCTATAGGCTACAGCCTTCTCTACCGCTGTTTGGAAGGGTACCTTACTAAGGAGGAATCCTGTCATCATGCTGGCAAAGAGGTCCCCGCACCCCGGATATGATGAGGCAAGATTCTCATAGTACACAAGGCCACACTCACCCTCATGGCAGTGCGCCACAGCATGAGCATCCCCGATAGGGACACTGGTGATGGTTACCCAGCTTCCAGCCAGCTCTGAGAGCTCCCTTGCCCAGAGAAGGATCTCATCTTCACTGAAAGTATCCTGCATCGGCCTATCCAACAGCAAGGCTGCTTCGGTAGTGTTTGGGGTGATGAGGTCGGCCGCAAGGACCAGCGATCGCATCGCCTCTATAAGGGGAGCATCGACCGGGTCGTAGGGCTTTCCCCAATCCCCCAGGACGGGGTCTACCACCACCAAGGGGTTGTGGGTGGCTCGTTGCTTGTCAATGAAATGCCGTACGATTTCAACCTGTCCATAGGAGCCCAGAAAGCCGGAATAGATGGAATCGAAACGAAGGTCGAGCGCGTCCCAATGGGTGAGCACCTTGGTAAGAGTCTCTGTGTTGTCCTCAAAATGGTAGTGGTCAAACCCGTCGGTCTGGGTGGAAAGAAGCGCTGTGGGAAGGGGACAGGCCTCAATGCCAAGCACCTCAAGGGTGGGCATCACCACAGTTAGGGAACTCTTGGAATACGAGCAGAGGTCATGAAAGGCAGCACAGGTTGGTATCATAGAAACCACACTACAACACATCTGCAAACTGCGCAATATATGGTATACTCGGCTTGCGGAGGACCCTATGCTTGTATATGACCACATCAGCCACCTCATCATCGCCGATGACCAGTATGATATCCTTTCCTTTCCACTCCCTAGCAAGGAGGAGGTGCAACAGGCCCTTGATTCCATGATCCTCTCTGCCTCAGGATGGAGGAAGGTCTTTGCAGAGAGTGGTGATGAAGAGGATGCCGGCAGGAGCATCAAGGAATCCGATGGGGTTCTCTCCATGTTTGCAGCCCTCGCCCTTGCCAGGCATCTGGGCGCCCCCGCAGCACAGAAGGAAGCGATACAGAAAAACACCGGAGTCTGCCCACCCTTGGATGGGAGCAGCCCAACCATCCTTGTCGGCCTCGATGCTAGGCCAACAGGAAGACTTATTGGCGACCTGGTGTGCCGCACCCTGGTCAGCCTTGGCTGCAGGGTCCGTTACCTCTTCATCTGCGCAGCCCCTGAGATCATGGCCGACTGCAACCTCTTCCCCGATGAGGCGGATGCATTCCTCTATGTTTCGGCCAGCCACAACCCGATCGGGCACAACGGCTTCAAGTTCGGCAAGGCAGGAGGGGTCTATTCCGGGGAGGAGTCAAAAAAGCTAACCGATCTGTTTCGCTCCCTCTTTGAGGAAGAAGGCGCCGCATCCTATATCCAGAACCTCTCCGCAAACCTCGACAACCAACGGTACCTGGATGTCCTCACCTCGGTGAAAGGCCAGAAAGAACAGAGCCTTGAGCGGTATGAGCAGTTCATCCTCACAACGGCAAGCAAAAGCGAAACCATCAAGGACCATCATGCCCTCTCCCGCTTCATCAACGAAAGGAATGAAAAGAAACCCCTAGGCATAGTTGCCGAACTCAATGGCAGTGCCCGTTCGGTGAGCATAGACTATACCTTCCTCAACTCCCTGGGCATCAAGATGGCCATGCTCAACAACAAGGTTGGCCAGGTAGTCCATGGCATCGTGCCTGAGGGAGAGAACCTGGAACCCTGCAGGGAGACACTGGAATATCTGCACAAGAAAGAGAGTGCGTTTATCCTTGGCTATGTGCCGGACAATGATGGGGATAGGGGAAACCTCGTATTCATCAGGGAGAGCACGGGGAAAGCCGAAATTATGGAAGCACAGAGTGTCTTTGCCCTTGTTGTCCTTGCTGAGCTCTGCCAGGCCAGGCTGGAAAACCCTTCAGCGAAACTGGCGGTAGCAGTGAACGGGCCTACCTCCATGAGGATCGACAAAATCTGTGAGGCACTCGGGGCCGAGGTCTTCCGTTCCGAGGTAGGGGAAGCAAACGTAGTTGAGCTGGCTGCCCAAAAACGAACTGAAGGGTATCAGGTACCTATCCTTGGGGAGGGCTCGAATGGGGGAAACATCACCCACCCAGCCAAGGTCAGGGACCCGATGAACACCATCATGAGCCTGGTAAAGCTACTGACCAATGACGAGCTTTTCAGGCTTTGGGCAAAAGCGAACCAAATGAAGATTCCCATGAACATTTCGTTGGAGACCATCATCGATACCCTGCCCCGGTTCACCACCACCCCATCCTTCTCTGACAAGGGGAAGATGCAGGTCACCTCTTCCCAGCGTGCTTTGAAACAAGCCTATGAAGAACTGTTCCTCCTCGATTGGGAAGCCAGAGGAGAGGAACTCTCCCTGTTTGGTATCACCGGCTACAAGGCCTACCAGATGGAAGGGACCACAGTTCATGAGGGAATGGGGGAAGAGAATCGCAACGAGCCTTTCAGTGGTGGCTACAAGATAGTCTTCACCAATAGTGAGGGAAAGGCTACGGACTGCATCTGGATGCGTGGCAGCAAGACCGAGCCGGTCTTCCGTGTCCAGGCCGACTGCGAGGGCGAGGATGCTCATCGGCATGAGTATTTCATCGACTGGCAGCGGGACCTGATAGCAAGGGCCGATGCACTGGCATCGGTCAATCCAAGGCCCAGATCTCATTGACCAACCCCTGAAGCGTCGCCTCCCTGACCGAACGGCCCTTCAGCTCGCACTCCCAGACAACAAAGACTCTCCATCCTTCTGCAACAAGGGTGGAGACAGACCTATCATCCCGAATCCTGTTCTTTTCAATCTTCTCTTTCCAGAAGAGGGAGTTCGTCTTGGGCAGGACAAAGAGGGGGCATCCAGCATGCCCATGCCAAAAGCAGCCATTGACAAATATCACACTTCTGTATTTGGGTAATACAATGTCAGGCCTCCCTGCAAGGCGCCTGTCGTTGGTACGGTAGCGTAGGCCTTGCCTGAAGAGGAAGCGCCTGACAGCAAGCTCTGCCTTGGTGTCCTTGCCCTTGATGGAGCTCATGACCTTGCTTCTCTGAGCCGGGGATAGTCGGTCTGCCATATGCCGAGAGTAGCACGAAACAACAGGAAATGACACCTTCATCCAGGGAAAAGGTCCTTCCATATCAAGGGTTCTTTCAAAGTGGTTTTATCCACAACAGGGATTGAGCAAGAGGAAAAGCACCGTTACAAAAAAGAGGGGAAGTCAAAGGTGTGGTAGGTACCGGCTACTTCTTTCCATCCTCTACCCTACACATAGGGCAAGGGTCCGAATATCTGGCCTGGAACAGGGGAAAAGTCCTTGCCTTCGGAGGGCTCACACCCTTACACTGTCTCCTGTTTCCTTGCAGTCAGCTCTTGCAAACGAGGCTATCATGGAGGTACAGGTGAAAAGAACCTTGCTCAATTGGTTGGGGTTGCTGGGATTGTCCAGCCTTTTGTCATACACGGCGGCAGTTGTTTTTTCCCCTTTGGCGTACCCTGGCTATGACTGGAAAAGCCAGGCAGTCAGTGACCTCAGTGCAGCAGCCTCTCCTTCGCTCGCCTTGTGGAACCAACTCAGCAGACTGTACGGTGTGTGTGGAGTTGTGAGCATTACCCTGGTCTGTCTGTTTGTCGTGGGGAAGCTGAACAAGACCATCTGCCTGGGGATATATCTGTTTGCGGCGATGACCTGGGTCTCCTATGTCGGGTACGCCATTTTCCCTCTCTCAGCCAGCGGCTTTGCAGGGACATTCCAGGACAGGATGCATCTCTACGTGGTAACGACCTCAGTAGTCATCCTTTCCCTAGGCTCCCTGATCCTCATTATGGTTGGTGGCTTCAGGAAAGGGCAGTATCCATCCCTGGCGTTCTGGGCGACAGGAGCCCTATCGTGCATGGTAATCGGAGCGATAGGGAGTGGCCTGGCACCGAAGGAGCTCTTCGGCATCTTCGAGCGGTTCAGCGTTTTTTCCGCCGTTGGATTCAATGCACTCCTTGGCATATACCTGTTCAGGGGTTTTCCCCAGAACGCAGGGAACGAGAACTGAGGACCTACAACCAAGGAGCAGACAAGCTCCCTGGTTGCAGACGGGAAGCCCTACACACTCAGGCCCGCGATGGCAGCCCCGATGGTCGGAGAATCATCGATCCTGACAAAGCTATAGTAGCGCTTATTCTCCAGCTGCAGGTATTTGTGCAGATAGTACTCCGTGTACTTTTTCAGATACTCGGTCTTGTAGAACGTGGTGCCGTCTGCATTGATGCACACAGGTTTCCTTGGGTCAGTTCCAGCCCCACTCTTCAATACCGTCGCTGCAAGGTTGGCAGCGGTAAGCTTGCCAGCCTTGGCGATGATGGCATCCAGGATGGTCCACAGCGCAATGGCATCATCGTCACTGCCTTCACAACAGGATACCAGGGCATACTCCCTGTTGAAGGGCATCTCCAGGTAGTTGCTCATCACTGTCGTGTTTATGGGTGCCACTTCCTTGAAACGCCTGGCGAACTGCTGGCTGAGCAGGCCTTCCTCGATGGCCTTCCCTATCACAAGGGTACTCAGAGGGCCAAGGTAGGCCCCGCTTATCATCTTCTCAAGATGGTACTGCTCAGGCTGTTTGGTGGAGTCAAAGAAAGAGCGGTCAAGAGGCCCCGGGCAACAGTCAAAGTTGCCTGACTCGATGTTGATGATCTGCCTTTCGCCATCCTTGAGCGGAATCTTGCCTATGTTGGCGTTGTCCTCCACATAGGCCGTATTGGTCCCGGTTCCCAGGATAAAGCCGATATACCCACTGTAGGGGATGGTTGACGGTGCGGCCTTTCCTGCAAGTAGGGTTGCAACCGTATCATTGAGGACGGCTACCTTCTTTCGGGATACATCGTAGCCACGGCGCCCTAGCTCGGCGAGCAGGTTGGCACCGACAGGCTTTCCGATGACCTCGGGTGCCTTGATCTCCTTGGAAAACACCAAGGGTATGCCATCGTGGTCTTCTGTGATGGTAGCGGCATAGGAGAAGCAGAACCCAATACGGTCACTCTTGTCGATGAGCCGCTCAACCTCATCGGCAAAGCAGTTGAAGAACTCCTTGGCACTGACCTCTTGCTTTACCCCGGGCATGGCAGTCTTCCTGAAATCCTCGATCTGGGCCTTCCCCTCATCGTCAAAGGTAACCAGGCAGGTCCTGAAGTTGGTCCCCCCTGCATCAAGGACGATGACGCTCTCCCCCTTCCTGACCTCGTCAACCACCTTGGTATAGGTAGGTATCATCTGCAGTGAGCTGGACTTCTTGCCCTCAAGGCCCCGTTCCATCTCTACCTTGAATGTCTCAAGCAACCCCTGCATGTCAATGCTTGAGGGGGATACTCCCCACTTGGCAAGGAATGCCTCACTTCTCTCAACGATGTCTGCCATACTTCCTCCTAATCATCAAACAAGCGGATTCTCTCCGTTTATGGTAAGCTCAACCGGCTTCACTTCAAAATATCCCTCAGCATCACTCTGGATAAGAAAGACACCCTCGACATAGACAGGCTCACTTACCCTGCGCCCAGATACCATCACCTCAACGGCAACGGCGATGGGAGGCACCCCTCCCTTCATGACAGCTGCTCCCATCAGGGAGCTGAGGGTGACCCCATCACCAAAGAAGGTGACAGCAACCCCGTTGAGGATCGCATGGCCCTTCTCCCAGGCATGGACCGTCAGGTACTGCAAGGCAATATCGTTGAGGGGTCCTTTGGCCGAACGCAACAAGGAAGCGAAAAATGACTGGTCGGCCGGCCCCTTGGTTTTCTCAAACACAGGCAGATAGTTCCCCAGGTCAGAATCGGAGAAGGTCAGTGCATAGGGAAGTGTCTGCTTTTCCCGAAACAGCAGTTCAAGGCCTTGCAGCTCCAGGGCAGGGGTGTTCAAGAAGCCTGCTACAGAACAGACTGCGGAATCGGTGATGGCGGCAAGAGCTACGGTGACATCATTTGCTGTAGGTTTTGCAAATGCACCCAGACAGAGGAATAGGACCATCAAGCCGACAAGCAATCTTTTCATATGCAACTCCCCTTCATAATATGCCACTAAAACAAAGAGAACAACCGGATAGAGAAAAAAGACACAAAATCAGTTCTGTGCTATGATAGGGACATGAACCCAAACCCTAGAAAACCCACCATA
This sequence comes from Sphaerochaeta sp. PS, assembly GCF_032144095.1. Taxonomy (NCBI): domain Bacteria; kingdom Pseudomonadati; phylum Spirochaetota; class Spirochaetia; order Spirochaetales; family Sphaerochaetaceae; genus Sphaerochaeta; species Sphaerochaeta sp. PS. The sequence continues at coordinate 4,514 of NZ_JAVSNJ010000006.1, read as the reverse complement.
TTCTGGTATGACCTGGAGACATTCGGCCTCGACAGCCGCCATGACCGCATAGCACAATTTGCGGGGCAGAGGACCGACTACGACCTCAACCCCATCGGCGAGCCCGTTGTGCTCTACAACAAGTTGAGCGATGACTACCTTCCCGACCCCCTTTCCTGCCTCATAACCGGCATCACCCCCCAGGAAGTCAATGAGAAGGGCCTGTGCGAAAGCGATCTGATCGAACAGATAAACCGTGAGTTCGCTACCCCCAATACGGTGGTGGCAGGCTTCAACAACATCCGCTTCGACGATGAGTTCATCCGCAATGCCCTCTACAGGAATTTCATGGACCCCTACAAGCGGGAGTGGGACAACAACTGCAGCCGCTGGGACATCATCGACCTGGTCAGGGCTGCCTATGACCTCAGGCCAGAAGGAATAGCCTGGCCTCCACGGAAAGAGGAGACAGGAAACCCCACCTTCCGCCTTACGGCCCTGACAGAGGCCAACAGCATCCCCCAGGAGGGGGCCCATGACGCCCTTGTCGATGTGAAGGCAACCATCGCCATCGCCCGCCTGATCAAGGAAAAGCAGCCCAAACTCTACTCCTACTACTTCACCCTCCGAAACAAGACCAAGGTCAAGGATGTGGTACAGACCCCCTTTGGGGAGCCTGTGCTCCTCACAGCCTCCTTCTTCAGCAACAAGCAGGGTTGCTCGCGCCTCATCACCCCGATCACCCACCTCAAGGAAAATCCAAACAGCATCCTCTGCTTTGACCTTACCAAGGATACGGCACCTCTGTTCCAGGCAACTGCCGAGACCATCTTCAAGGTCGACGGGGTATTCACCATCGCAGTGAACAAGTGCCCCTTTGTCAGCCCCCTCTCCGTCCTGAGCGATAGCCTTGCCATCAAGCTGGGACTCGACAAGCCCCTGGCCCTGTTCCGCCACGAGCAGATCGCCAACAACACAAACCTCCTGCTGGTGGGGAGGGAAATTTCCGATACGTTTGAGTCTGTCAAGGATGTGGATTTCCAGCTCTATGATGGGTTTTTCCCCAACTCAGACCTGAAACGGTTTGAGCTCATCCGAAAGGCGACGCCCAAGGACAAGCTTAGGCTCAACCTCGACTTCGAGGACAACCGCTGTGCCCAGATGCTGTTCAGACATGTAGGCAGGAACTGGAGCGAGGTGCTGGATGAGGAGCAGCGACGCAAGTGGCGAAGCTTCTGTGCAAACAGAATCCTCAACCCACCAGGGACGATCAAGATCAACCTGAATTTCTACAAGAGAAAGGTCGAGGAGAACCTGGCAAGCACCGACTTCAATGCAGAAGACAAACTGGTACTTGCCAAGCTCAAGGAGTATGGCCTGGCCTTGGAAAAGAGCATCTTCGGCTAGATCAGGGACATCTCCTTACCCACTGCAATGAAGGCTTTGACGGCAGCGTCAAGGTCTTCCTTTGTATGGACTGCCGACAGCTGCACCCTGATCCTTGCCTTCCCCTTGGGAACAACAGGAAAACAGAATCCAATGACATAGATGCCCGCTTTAAGCAATCTGTCAGCCATTTCTACCGCCTTGACCTCATCATAGACCATCACTGGCACGATTGCAGTGTCGCCCTTTACGAGGTCGAACCCGGCCTCCTCCATCTTCTTGCGGAAGTAATGGGCGTTGGCTAGGGTCTTCTCACCCTTGACCGTACCCTCCTCGATGAGGTCGAGCACCTTCAGCGTTGCACCGCAGATGGCGGGCGCCAGGGTATTGGAGAACAGGTATGGCCTAGCCCGCTGCCTGTAGAGATCGATATATACCTGGCGGCCGCTGATGCACCCACCGCTTGCACCTCCGCAGGCCTTGCCGAAGGTGGTGGTGACAAGGTCGACCCTGCCCTCAACACCGCAGGCCTCAAGGGTTCCGCGACCATGCTTTCCGATGTATCCGGTGGCATGGGAGTCATCGACCATCACCAGAGCCCCGTAGGTATCGGCCAGGTCGCAGATCTCCCTGAGCTTGGCAATGTCGCCATCCATGGAGAAGACCCCGTCGGTTGCGATGAGGATCCTTCTGGAAGCCTTGGCCTCAACAAGGCAAGCTTCGAGGGCCTTCATGTCGCTGTGGTTGTAGCGCAGACGTTTCGCCTTGCAGAGCCTGATGCCATCGATGATGGAGGCATGGTTGAGTTCATCGCTGATGACCGTGTCCTCTTCACCCAACAGAGGCTCAAAGAGAGCTCCGTTTGCATCAAAGCAGGAGGAGAAGAGAATCGTGTCGTCTGTGCGCAGGAATGAGCTGATACGACCCTCAAGTTCCTTATGGATGGTTTGCGTCCCACAGATGAACCTGACCGAGGAGAGGCCAAAACCCCACCTGTCCATCGCCTGCTTGGCCGCCTCTATGACAAGGCTGTTGTCAGAGAGCCCAAGGTAGTTGTTGGCACAGAAATTCCGGACATTGGCAGAGCCTACCTCGATGGATGGGCCCTGGCTACTGAGGAGAATCCTCTCCTTCTTCTCCAGCCCCTCACTCTTGAGGGTATCGAGAAACTCCTGCAACTCTTGTTCGACACGCTTGTTCACAGCTCCCTCCTCTTGATGGTATTGAGCATATCCTCAGTCATGGCAGCCAGCTCATACTGGGGTTTCCAGTCCCACTCGACACGGGCTGCATAATCCTCAAGTGAATCGGGCCAGGAGTCCGCAATGGCCTGCTTGACCGGATCGATCTCATACGAGATGGTGAAATCGGGGATATGGGTCCGGATATAGGCAGCCTGCTCCTCAGGGCAGAAGCTCATGGCGGCGATGTTGAAGGCGTTTCGGTGCCTGAGCCTCGCAGGATTGGCCTCCATGATCTGGATGGCTGCCTGTACGGCATCCGGCATGTAGATCATGTCCAGGTATGTATCCCCCCGCAGAAAACAGGTGTAGTGGTGCTTTCGCACAGCTTCATAGTAGATCTCCACAGCGTAGTCTGTCGTGCCACCGCCGGGAGGCGTCAGGTTGCTGATGACTCCAGGGAAGCGAATGCCCCGTGTATCCACATCATACTTATGGTTATAGTAGTCGCAAAGCAGCTCCCCTGCAACCTTGGTGACCCCATAGATCGAGGTAGGACGCTGAATGGTGTCCTGGGGGGTGAACTTCTTGGGGGTCGTCGGCCCAAAGGCCCCGATGGAGGAGGGGGTAAAGACAGCACAGCCCATCTGGCGTGCGATCTCCAGGGTTATCATCAGCCCGCCCATATTGATGTTCCAGGCGTTGAGGGGATTCCGTTCGGCTGTTGCCGAGAGGATGGCCGCCAGATGGTAGATGGTGTCGATGTTGTGCTTTTTCACAATCTCGAGGATGGCCTCCCCATCCCTGCAGTCAACCTTATAGAAAGGCCCTCCCTGTACCAGAGGCAGGTTGATGTCATCACGGATGTCGGTAAGCACAACATTGTCATTGCCATACCGCTTGCGACATTCGTACGCTATTTCCGAACCTAACTGCCCAAGCGAACCCAAGATCAATATGCGTTTCATACCTACCTCCGAAACTCCCTTTCCTTGACAACGGTGTAAAGCAATATTACAATGTCTTTGTTTAGTATATTAAACAATATTCACTATGTCAAACTCAATATAAGGAGTCACTATGGAAACCCCTCCAGCAATCGGCAAAAACATACAACGCATAAGAAGCAGCAGGAAGCTGACCCTCAATGTACTATCAGAGCGCTCTGGTGTTTCCAAGGCGATGCTCAGCCAGATCGAGAGTGACAAGGTGAACCCAACCGTTGCAACCGTATGGAAGATCGCCCGGGGCCTCAATGTCGAGCTCAACGACCTGCTGGACTCCGAAGGGGAGCCCAAACGGGTCTTCGCCCTCAACCCCGCCGATGAGGAGGAGCCCAAGCTGGTTACCAACGACAAGGGGGTTACCATCCGCATCCTCTCACCCCTCAACATGGTGGAGGACCTGGAGATGTACATGGTCTCCTTCGATGCCCATGCCAAGCTTTCCAGCGAACCGCACTACCCGGGAACCCAGGAGTTCATCACCGTCGTTAAGGGATCGGTACAGGTAAAGGTCGGGGAGAACACTGCAGAGATCAAGAAAGGCGACTTCCTCGTCTACCACTGCGACATCGAACACTCCATTACCAACCTCTCAAGCCAGCCGGCCCAGGTACATATGGTTGTACGGTTCACCCAGGACAAGCGCTAAGCAAACATTTTGACAAACCACGGTGTACGCTGTATAAAGAGGTAAACAGAAAGGAAGGTCCTCATGGCAAAGACACCGATCATGGCATCGTATGGGTTTGGGAAATTCATTGCAGAGTTTCTGACTGGTGCCTTTGGCTCCATCGTCTTCATGTTCTATGAGACAGAGGTAGGCCTGGCTGCAGGATATGCAGCCCTGGCCACCATCATCTACTCCGTATGGAATGCGGTCAACGACCCGGTCATCGGCTACATAACCTATATTTCACAACGATAAATTCTAACGACAGCTTTATTATCTCTTAGAAAATGGCAG